>CAZRPT010000298.1:0-6848 GCA_964601985.1 uncultured Verrucomicrobiota bacterium | reverse complement strand
AGGGCAGTTTGCGCGCGGGGATTTGCTTGCCGAAACCGTTGCGGAGGCGGAGACTGAAGCTCATTCCACATGGCAAAAACAGAACGTTTCATGAAAAAGAATTCCGCTTCCGGAACGGCCGCGCTGTCCCGCCGTTCCTTCCTCAAATCCACCACCACCGTCACCGCCGGGCTGGCCCTGGCCACGCCCCTCAGCCGCGTCCTGGGCGCCAATGACGCCATCCGGGTCGCGGTGGTCGGCGTGCACGGGCGGGGCGGGGGACACATCAGCGAGTTTCTCAAGATCCCCGGCGTCCGCCTCGTGGCCTTGTGCGACGTGGACGAAAAGGTGCTGGCCGCCCGCGCGGAAGCGCTGGCCAAGAAGGACAACCCCGTCCAAACCTACCGTGACATCCGCAAAATGCTCGAAGCAAAGGACGTGGACGCCTTTTCGGTCGCCACCCCCAATCACTGGCATTCATTGATGACCGTCTGGGGCTGTCAGGCCGGCAAGGATGTGTACGTCGAAAAGCCGTGCAGCCACAACGTGTTCGAAGGTCGCCAAAGCGTGGCCGCCGCGCGCCGATACCAGCGCATCGTCCAACACGGCACGCAGAGTCGTGCCGACCTGCGCTGGGCCAAGACCATCGCCGCCGTCCGGAGCGGCAAATACGGGCGGTTGCTGGTGTCCAAGGGGTACTGCTGCAAGCCGCGTTGGAGCATCGGTTTCAAGCCCTACGCCGACCCGCCGTCCCACCTCGACTTCAACCTCTGGCTGGGGCCCGCCCCCGACCAGCCGTATCACGCCAACCTCGTCCACTACAACTGGCATTGGTTTTGGGATTTCGGCAACGGCGACATGGGCAATCAGGGCGTGCACCAGATGGACATCGCCCGCTGGGCCATCAAGGACGGCACGCTGCCGCACGCCGTGGTGAGCATGGGCGGACGCTACGTGGACGGTCCCAATTTCAAGGACCAGGGCCAGACGCCCAACATGGAGCTGAGCGTGTTCGATTTCGGCGGGACGTTGCTGGTGTTCGAGACGCGCGGCCTGGTGGGCAAGAAGGGCTCGAAGTATCAGTTCAAGGTGGACAACGAATTCTACCTCGAAGCCGGCGTCATCCGCGGACACAAGTTCTATCCCGACGGAAAAGGAAAAGGCGAAGCCTTGGTGGACGTGCCGGTCCGGCACGGTCCCGGCAATCAGTTTGAAAACTTCATCCACGCCGTCCGGACCCGGAAACGCGAGGAACAGCACGCCGAGATTCTGGAAGGGCATTATTCGAGCGCGTTGTGTCACCTGGGCAACATTTCCTACCGGCTCGGCTGGCAGGTGCCGTTCACCCTGCCTCCCAAACGGCTGGGGAAAAACGCGGTGGTCAGCGACGCCGTGATGACCGTGCTGGACAACACGAAGGCCATTGGCGTGGATCCGGAACGGAACAGCTACTGCCTCGGGCCGAAGCTGAAATTCGATCCCCGCCGCGAGCGTTTCAAAAACAATCCGGCCGCCAACCTGCTCCTGAGCCGCTTCTACCGCGAGCCGTTCGTGGTGCCGAAGCTGGCGTAATGCCGGACGCCGTTAATTCCGCGTCCTTTACTCAAAGGAAGGACGTGCCCGCGGGGGGCTTCGGCGTCTCGACGAAGCCCCCCGTTTCCTGATCGCGACCGTCCCGACTATTCCCTCCGCGCCGGTTTCGCGATCGGAACCCCGCGGCCCCCGCCCGGTTCGAAACCGGCTTTCTTCGCACCCCGGCGTCTGTCTTGCGCCGGGGCCGTTCTTTGTTTACGCTCGCCGCCGAACACCGGGAATCTTCCGGGCGGCGCGGCGCGCGACCGGAAGCTTTGAGCTTATGAAACAGAGGCGGCACGATCCGGAACCGATCATCACGCGGGGTGGAGAAAGAACCCCGGGGCACGGCCCGCGGGCGGGCGGGGAAGCAAAGCCGGGTTCGCCCCGGCAGGGGCGGAATGTTGATTCCCCCGGGAGGGCGACGGCATGACCGCGCATCCGTTGATGGGCGTGGGGTTGCACGCGGTGGGCGCGTTGTCCGCCGCCAGTTGCTACACCCCGATGAAGAAAACCCCGCACTGGGCGTGGGAGATTTACTGGATCAGCCAGGCCACCTTCGCGTGGCTGCTGCTGCCCATTCTCGGGGCGCTGCTGACGATCCCGGATTATTTCGGCATCCTGGCCGCCTGTCCGCCCGAGGTGATGCTCAAGACGTTCGCGCTGGGGTTTCTGTACGGCTCCGGCGGCTTCGCCTTCGGGCTGGCGATCCGCTACATCGGCTTTTCGTTGACCTATTCCATCTCGATCGGCATCTCCGCGGCGCTGGGCACCATCCTGCCGCTGTTTTGGACGCCGACGAACGGGTTCGTCTATCAGCTCAACAAGCTCTTCGACAGCACGCCCGGCCTGTTGGTGCTGGCCGGCATCGTGCTGGCGGTGACGGGCATTCTCATCTGCGGCTATGCGGGGGCGCTGCGCGAGCAGGCCGAGGATCAGAACCAGCGGCGCTATTCCTTCCGTATCGGCATCCCGCTGACCGTCGTCGCGGGCGTGTTGTCGTCGGTGTTCAATTTTGCCCTGCTGGCCGGCGAACCGCTGGCCAAGCTCGCCGCGGAAAAGGGCGCCACGGAGCTGCTGTCCAACAACGCCCTCTTCCCCTTCTCCCACGGCGGCGCCTGGGCGGTGAACCTGATCTGGTGCTTCTTTCTGATCCGCCGGAACAAGACGGCGGGGCAGTTCTTCCGGCTGCCGAAATCCGGCTCCGGCGGGATCGGATTTTACTACCTCATGGCCCTGTTGAGCGGGGCGTTCTGGTATTTCCAGTTCTTCTTCTACGGCATGGGCCACTTGAACCTGGGCGAGAAATTCAATTTCGTCAGTTGGGCGATTCACATGTCCCTGCTGATCCTGTTCAGCAACATCTACGGCAAGGTCTTCCGCGAATGGGAGAGCGCCAGCCGCTGGCCGAAGCGGGTGGTGCATTTCGGCATGGCCATCATCGTGGTCGCCACGATCATCATCACCTACGGCAATTATCTGGGAGAACACCTCCCCACCCCGTAAAAATCACAGGAATCCCATCATGTCCACCCGACAGGAAAAAATTGATCGCGTCATCAAGGCGCTGAACCACGAGGAACCGGACCGCGTGCCGGTGGGCGAGTTTTTCTGGACCAACTTCATCCGCCGCTGCAAGGCCGAGCTGGACGTGGGCGACGACTTCGATCCCTACCGCTACTGGGATTTGGACATGGTGGTGCTCACGGTCAACATGGACCCGAAGATCACCGGCATCGAGGTGCTGGAAGACACGCCCGAGCGGAAGGTGGTCAAGACCGGCTTCGGCGCGACCATCGAGCGGGTGAGCACCCTGCCCATGCCGCATTTCGCGGACTTCGACTACGCCTCCTTCGAGGCGGTCGAGGCGCTGGAGTTCGACGACCCCTACGATCCGCGCCGCTTTTTCGAGCCGATTGACGACCAGCTCAACAGCGTGGGCGACGAGCTGAACCTGAACCTCAGGCCGTGGATCGAGCGGGTGAACGATTACGCGCGCGACCTGTGCGTGTTTGGCGCGACCTGCGAACCCCACGAACTGGTCTGGCGGATCATGGGCTCGGAAAACGTGATGATCAAAATGGCCGAGGACCCGGACCGGTTCGCGCGCATCATTGACCGGCTGGGCGATTTCGCCGCCGCCATCGCGGACGCCCAGATCAAGGCCGCCGACGGCAAGCTCAGCGGGCTCTACATCTGGGGCGACATCGCCTACGTGAACGGCATGATGTTCTCGCCGCGCTACTGGCGCGAGGTGTACCAGCCGCAGCTCAAAAAGATCACCGACGTCATCCACGGCCACGGGCTCAAGGCCATCTACCACAGCGACGGCGACCTGCACCTGATCCTGGACGACCTGATCGAAGGCGGCATTGACGGGCTGAACCCGCTCGAGGCCAAGGCCCGGATGGACGTGCTCGAATTCAAGCGCACCCACGGCGACCGGCTCTGCTTCGACGGCAATCTCAACGTGCAGGTGCTGGAAACCAACGACCGCGACCAGGTGCGCGAGCTGGTCCTCACCCGCCTCAACGCCGCGAAGGGCGGCGGCTACATCCTCCAGTCCGACCACTCCGTCCCGGACAACGTGGCCCCGGCCACCTACGACTACGTCATCCAGCTCGCCCGCGAATACGGCCGTTACCCGCTGAACCTGGGCGAATACGACCGCGACGTCTCGCCGCTCCCCGCCGCGAAGACAACCTGAGCGCCTGTCCGCAAAGCGGACCCCCCGCGTGCGGGCGCGCGGCCTGCAGGCGGAGGCAAAATGCCCCCTGGCTGCAGGCCGGATTCCCCACTCCGGCGTTTTCCGGCAGGCTCCTAAAATCCGGGGAACTTGAATTTGGCGTCGTCCACCTTCAGGTTGTGTTCCACCTTGGTGAGGACCAGTTTCAAGGTGAACTCGCCGGTGTTGGGCTGCTCGATCCGCAGCTCGATGTGGAACGGAATCAGCACCCCGTCCACCGAGCGAAAGTCGGCAAACCGGGTGCGGGTCCTGGTGGCGCCGTTCTGGTCGCGGTACTCGGATTCATGCTGCAGCAACCGCCCGCTGCGCTGGCTGAAAAAAAACCGGTCCACGCTCTCCGACGAAGGGTGCGACTCCAGCAACCAGGTGTCGGCGTCGCCCACCTTGGCCGCGCCGACGACCTTCAAACCGGGGTAAAGGCGTTTCAAATTGAGGTCCTGGTAGAAATCCGCCTCGCGTCGCGCCCGCGCCGCTTCCTCCCCCTTGCGAATCTTGATTCCGATCATGGGATTCTGCGACCACGCCACCTTGCCATCGTAGCCGTCGAGCAAGGTGCCGAAACCGGTGATCTCCGTGGTGGTGAGCCGCTTGTCGGGCGCCTTGCCCAGCAGCTCCCAATGCGCGACCCCGAACACGTCCGACGTGGCGGTGCCGACCAGATGACGGGTCTTGATGCGGCGCAGGGCGGTCTCGCCTCCCGCGGCTTTCACGTGCTGGGCGAGCACCTCGTCCACCGACGGCAACGCCGCCGCTCCGGCGGGGAACAACCCGGCGCCCCCCAGTGTCAGCATCCCGGCCAGAACGCCGCCCCACGAAGCGGTTTCGCGAATCACTTGGATGACCATGAGGACGCCATTATGCGCCCCGCCATCTCCGGCTTGTCAACGCCGCAAAACTCCCGGTCGGGAAAAGACGCAAACTACCTCTGGGCTGTAGGCCGGCTTCCCCCATCCGGGATTTTCCAACCGGCTCTGAAACAATTCGCCTTCCCCGCGCGGCGTGGCGAGGATTTGACAGGGGTGGGGCGGGGCGGTTAGCCTCGGACCGCCTCAGGGATTCCCATGAGCGCGCTGCTGAACCAACCCGTGCTGGTCCTGAACCGGCTGTGGCAGGCGGTCAACATTTGCACCGCCCGGCGGGCGCTCACGCTGCTCTTCGAGGGCAACGCGCAGGTGGTGTTCCAGTCCGCCAACGGCGATTACCAGACGTTCGATTTCCGGGAATGGCGGGACCTCTCCCGGGAACAGCCGCACGATGAAAGCATCTCGACGGTGTCTTTTCGCATCCGCGTGCCCCGGGTGATCCTGCTGCTGGTGTTTGACCGGTTGCCGAAGAAGGAGGTCAAGTTCACGCGACACAACATCTTCGAACGGGACCGCAACCGCTGCCAGTATTGCGGCAAGACCTTCGACCGGAAGGACTTGAACTTGGACCACGTCATTCCCCGGGACCAGGGCGGGCCCACGACGTGGGAAAACATCGTCTGCTCCTGCATCCGCTGTAACACGCGCAAGGCCAACCGCACCCCGCGCGAGGCCGGCATGCGCCTCATCCGCAAGCCGCGTCGGCCCAAGTGGCGTCCCTTCGTGCAGATCCATCTGGGCGCGCCGCTGCACGACAGTTGGCGGCGGTTCATTGACGTGGCCTACTGGAACGTGGAGCTGGGCCAGGACCTGCGCTGAGCCCGCCGCCGCCACGGCTGGAGGCGGAAAACCACACCGGACGCCCGCCCGCGCGGTCGCAAGCGGTTATTGGTCCGACCGCTGCCCGCCGGCCCGAACGGCGTCCAAGGTGCGCATGATGGCGAGCGATTCGTCCCACGGCATGAGCGGGCTTTCGAGCCGGTCCACCCGCAGGCAGGCCATGACCTCCCGGGCCTCGTATTCGTAGCCCTTGGCGTCGGCGGGAAGGGGAAACTCCAGCCGCTCCTCCGTCCCGTCCGCGCGGAACCAGGTCATCCGCGTGGGGCGCCACCAGGGCCGGTGAATCCACACCCGTCCGCGGGTGCCGGTAAGCAGCGCCTGCTGTTCCGTCTCCAGTCGCACCGCCGCGTGCAGCAGGGCCGACTGGCCCTCCGGATAACCGAGCAACATCGCCACCTCCTCGTCCACCCCGTTCCGGCCCAGGCGCGCGTGACTCTGGACCACCGTCGGCGCGCCGAAAACCCACGACGCCAGCGCCACCGGATACACCCCGACGTCCAGCAACGCGCCGCCGCCCAGCGCCGGATCCCACAGCCGCGGCGCGGCGGTGTAATCGGCGTAAAAACCGAAGTCCGCCCGCAGCAGGCGCGGTTCGCCCAATTCGCCCGCCGCCAGCAATTCGCGCAAACGGCGCATCAGGGGGAAACAGCGGGTCCACATCGCCTCCATGAGAAAAAGGCCCCGCGACCGGGCCAACGCGATGAGTGTTTCCGCCTCGGCGGCGGTGACGGTCAACGGTTTCTCGCACAACACCGCCTTGCCGGCTTCGAGGGCCAGCGCCGAGTCCGCCGCGTGCCGGCTGTGCGGCGTGGCCACGTACACCACCTGCACCGCCGGGTCCTCCACCA
>CAZRPT010000297.1:0-12378 GCA_964601985.1 uncultured Verrucomicrobiota bacterium | reverse complement strand
ACGAGCGACGACCAGGTGCTCACCGACGCCGAAGTCGAGGCGCTGATTCCCTGCTACGTGCGGGCGGCCCGGGTGGCGCGGGAGGCCGGGGCGGATTTCGTGGACCTGAAACATTGCCACGGCTATCTGCTGCACGAGTTTCTCGCCGCCCACACCCGGCCCGGACGATACGGCGGGAGCTTCGAAAACCGCACCCGCATCCTGCGGGAAATCGTCGCCGGCCTGCGCGCCGACGGAAACGACATCGCGGTGGGGGTGCGGTTGAGCGCGTTCGATCTCGTCCCCTTCCGGCCCGATCCCGCCCGCAGCCGCCCCGGCAAACCGGGTCCCGGCATTCCGGAGGATTTTTCCGCCTGCCTGCCGTACCGTTACGGTTTCGGCGTGAATCCGCGGAACCCGGTCGAGCCCGACCTCGCCGAGACGCACCGTTTCCTCCGGCTTTGCGCCGAACTGGACATCCGGCTGGTGAACCTCACCGCCGGCTCGCCCTACTACAATCCGCACATCCAACGCCCGGCGGCCTATCCGCCCAGCGACGGTTACCAGCCGGCGCACGATCCGCTCATTGACGTGGCCCGGCAAATTCACGCCGTGCGGGAACTCAAGGCGCGCGCGCCGGCCGGGCTGCTCCTGGTGGGGACCGGCTACACCTACTTGCAGGAATACCTCCCGCACGTGGCCCAACACGTCGTTCGTCACGGCTGGGCCGATCTGGTGGGGGTGGGCCGGATGGTGCTGAGTTACCCACGCCTGATCGCCGATTCGCTGGCCGGCCGGCCGCTGGAGTCGCGCTTCATCTGCCGCACCTTCAGCGACTGCACCACCGCCCCGCGCAACGGCTTCATCAGCGGCTGCTACCCCCTCGACCGCCATTACGCCGCCAAGCCGGAGGCCGCCCGGCTCAAGGCGCTCAAGCGGGCGTAGCCGCGTTTGGCCCGGGGTCCGCCGGATCGGGGAATCCGGCCCGGCCGCCAAGGGGCGTTGTGCGTCCTTTCCGGAGGCGGCGTGCCCGCACGCGGCGGGAGGTCCCGCTTTTCCAACCGGCGCTCAGGCGACGGCCGCTTCCGCCGCCGCGGCGACCAACCGGTTCAAGGGGCGGGCCAGGCGGCCGTTGTGCCCGTTCACCAGATAGCGGTGTTCTCCCGGCAGGGGGCGGCGCCAGAACACGCCGCCGGCGCATTCCAGGATCAGGCCGCCCGCCGCGATGTCCCACAAACGCAGCCCCGGTTCGGCGAACGCGTCGAACCGGCCCGCCGCCACGTAGCACAATGCCAGGGCCGCCGCGCCCATGATGCGGATTTTGCGGACGCGGTGGGTCAGGGCTTCCATCGCCGGCAGCAGGTAGGCGAGCGCGAGGGCGCTCTTGCCGAAACCGAGCGAGACCACGGCCCGGGAAAGGGGGCGGTCGCTCACGCGGATCGGGCGGCCGTTGAGCCGTGCCCTTCGGCCCCGCCGGGCCGTCCACAGTTCGTCGCAAAACGGGTCGAACACCACGCCGCCCACCGAGTCCCAGGCTTCGCCGCGGCGCGTCGCCGCGGAGGAGGTGGCGCGTTGCAGGGCGATGGAGACGCAGGCGTGCGGAATTCCGTGGGCGTAATTCACCGTGCCGTCAATCGGATCCACCACCCAGCGCCAGCCGGCGTCGGCGCCGCCGGCGGACTCTTCCTCGCCGAGAATGGGCAGGTCGGGGAAGGCGCGGGTCAGCACGCGTTGAATGCGCCGTTGGCAGCGGACGTCCAGCTCCAGCTTCAGGTCGTGGCGGGTGTGGGCGTTGACCACCTTCGGGGCATGGTGGTTCTGGCGCAGCAACGCGCCGGCGGCCCGGGCGGCGTCCACGGCCACTTCCAACGCGCGTTGCAAATCGGGTTGCGTCATCGGCGCCACCTTGCGCGAGGTCGCCCGCCGGCGTCCAGCGTTTTGCCGGGGACGGGCCGCCCCGCGGGACTACGCCGGTTTCTCCCGCAGCTCGGCGGCCCGGTGATGGCAGGCGGCGATCACGCAATCCATCAGCGGCGTGCGTTTGCCCGCCCAGAGCGCCCCGATGCGCACCGGCGGAAACTCCGTCAGCGGCACCACCCGCACCCCGGCAAGACGCGGCATGCCCGGCACGTCCACCCCCAGCCCGATGCCGAAGCCGCTGGCCACGTAGGTTTCGGTCAGCCGCAGGGAGCTGACCTCCACGCTGGTGAACCAGTCCACGCCGCGCTGGGCCAGTTGGCGCTGGAAGTGGCGGTAAATCCCCTCGCGCGCCGGGAGCGCGATGAGCGGTTCGCCGATGCGGTCGCGCGACCAGAGATCCTCCCCGCGGGTGATGGGGCTCTCTTCGGGCACGATGAGCGCCAGGGAAAAGCGGCTGAGTTCCTCGGTCTGGATGCCGGACGGGGGGCGGCCTTCGAGCATGGTGATGGCCAGATCCAGTTCCTGCGCCAGCAGCCAGGCTTCGAGTTGGGGGCGGTAGCCTTCCCGGAGGTGGAGCCGGAGGTCCGGGTATTCCCGCCGTGCCCGCTGAATGATCCCCGGCAGATGGTCCCGCTGCACCACCTCCGACGCGCCGATCCGGATGCGCGCCCGCGTGTGGCCGCGAATCCGCTCCACCACCCCGTCCAAACCGCCAAAGAAGCGTTTGATGAAGTCGTACAACTCCTCGCCCGCCGCCGTCAGCGCAAAGGGACGGCGTTGAAACAACGTCACTCCGAGGCTTTCCTCGAGCTGGATCACTTGGGCGCTGATGGCCGGCTGCTGGATGCCGTAGGGCATGTTGCGCGCCGCCTCGCTCACGCCGCCGTAACGAGCCACGTAGTAAAACAGCTCCAAATGATGGATGTTCATCACGGCAACGGGAACCAGACGAACGGGAGCATCGCGGTGTGTCTGCTGCTGAAACCGTTACGGTCGCAGCAAGCCCACGATGGTGCGGAACTTGGCGGGATTGTCGCCGGGATTTTGATGCGCGGTGTGGTGTTCGCCGTGATCCCACAGCTCCGGCGCGAACGCCTCGGCGGTGGTGCTGAAGGTCACGTGGCCGTCGCCGAAGAGGGCGTTGATGCCGGTGGGATGCTTGTTGGTGGTGTGGGGCCGGGTGGCCACGGTGTAGATCAGGTCGGTGACCATCGAGCGTTGCGCCGTAAGCTGGGTGCTCTTTTTGGCCACCAGCCGCCACTCCTCCTGACCGGGCGCGGGATTCCGTTTGGCCGGGTAGCTCGACTGCGGGTAGTACATGTAATTGATGCGCACCCGCCCGCTGTACACCATCGGCCACGGCACCTCGGGGCTCTCGTAGTATTTGAGATCCAGCTTGATGGGGATGCTCTCGGAATGGCGCAGGCCGGGATCGTAAAACGTCTTGTGCGCGGCGAGATACCGGCCGGTGTAGAGATGGCCGAGGTTGAACGGGTGGGTCTGATCGGCGGGCTGGCCGTCGCTGCCCACGAACACCTGGTATCCCTGCCACGGACCGGAAGCGGGGTTTTCCTCCGGATTGAACATGGCCGGCGGCAGGTGATCGCCGGAATCGTCGGCGTACATGGCGAGGGCCAGTCCCTGCTGCCGGAGGTTGTTGGTGCAACTGACCCGCTGCGCCCGGTTCTTGGCGTTGGACAGCGCCGGCAGCAACATCCCGGCGAGGATCGCGATGATGGCGATCACCACCAGCAGCTCGATCAGGGTAAACCCCGGGCGCGACCGCTTCCGGAAACGTGGGCTTTTCATGGACCGCACTTTAGCCCGTCCGCGGTGGAAGGCAAGCCCGGCGCCGGGCGCGCGGCGGCAAAGTCAGGGCAGCGGACCGGTTTCGGAGGCGGCCCAATCCGGCAGGGGCTCGAGGGGATGGCAGGGTTCCATTTTTCCCTGGCGGGTGACCCGGAGGCGGCGGCCGCGCCATTCGACGCAGTTGCCCAGAAAGGCCAGCGTCCACCAGGCGAGCTGCAGGAGATCCTTCACCGGGGGCAGCCACCACCACGGGAGATGCGCCAGGGACTGGCAAAGACGGCGTTGGTTGTCCAGGGCGGTCACGATGCGCGTCAGCAGGCAGCCCGCCAGCATCAGGGCCCCGGGCCGGCCGGGCGCGGCCAGCAGCAGCAGCAACGGCCAGAGGGTGACGTTGCTGACGATGCTGGCCGCGTAGGGCAGGGGCTGGCAAACCCGGATGGTGCGGGCCCAGCGGAGCTGATGCCGCCACACCCGCCGCCATCCCTGGGGCGGCGCGCAGCAGTCCACCACCACCGGGCACAACGTGACGCGGGCGCCGGTCCGGCTCACCCGCCGGCCCAGCTCGTAATCATCCGCCAGAAAATCGCGCAGGACGCCCAATCCCCCGATGGCCTCGCTCGCCGAACGTCGCACCGCCATGACGGCCCCCAGGGCGAAGCGCATCGGCGCCAGGCGGATGGCCTGGAGCACGCTGGTCCAGAAATCGGCGTTGATGGCGACGGCCTCGCACTGCATCGCCGCGGTCACCGGCTCGCTGAGCCGGTAGAAGCAGTGCACCAGCCCCACGCCGGCGTCCGCGAACGGAACCACGAGGTTGGCCAGAAAATCCGGCGGCACTTTGACGTCCGCGTCGCTGATGACCAGCACCTCGTGCCGGGCCAGCGGTTCCAACCGGGCCAGCTTGGCCACCTTGACGTTCGCCCCCCGGAGTTCCGGGCAGACCACGCATTCCGCGTCCAACTCGGGGTGCTCGGCCAGCAGCCGCTCCACCACGGGGCGGACCGGATCGTCCGCGGCGCCCACCGCGAACAGCACCTGCACCGGTCCGGCGTAATTCTGGGTCAACCAGCTTCGCAGGCAGGCTTCGGTGGCGTCCTCACGGCCCTTGAGCGGCTTCAGCAGGGTGATTCCGGGCAGCGGTCCGGCGGCGCGGCTCCGGCGGTGCAAGGGAAACAAGCGCCCTTCCAGCCATTGCCACAACGTCAGAAACAGGCTGAGCAAAGTCAGCCCCAGCAACGCCAAAACCAACCAGGAACCCATAGGCGGCAACTCAAAAGGCGTCGGCGGCCAGAACGCGCTGGATTTCCTCGAGGGTGGTTTCGCCCCGGAGCACCCGCTCCATGCCGTTGTCCCACAGGGGCTTCATCCCCTGCGCCACGGCCACCTCCTGCAACGCGCGGGTGGGCATCCGCTCCAGCACGGCCTCCCGCAACGGATCGTTGACCACCAGCATCTCCGTCAGCGCCGAACGCCCGCTGTAGCCGGTGCCGACGCAATGATCGCACCCCTTGCCGTGCCGCAGGGTGGCTTGGGCGAGGGCCTCCTCCGGGAGGTGCTTGTGGTGGTTGGCGTCCGGTTCGCGCGGTTCGGCGCAACCGGGGCAGTTGAGCCGGATCAGGCGCAGCCCCAGCACCCCCACCACCGCCGAGGCCAGCAGGAAGGGTTCCAGCTCCATGTTGATCAGCCGCGCGAACACCCCCGCCGTGCTGCCGGCGTGAATGGTGCTGATGACCAGGTGCCCGGTGAGCCCCGCCTGCACGGCGATGTTAGCCGTCTCGGGATCCCGGATCTCACCGATCATGATGACCTCCGGATCCTGCCGCATGAGCGAGCGCAATGCCCGCGGATAGGTGAATTCCCGGGCGGGATTGATCTGCGCCTGGCTGACCATCGGCAGCGCGAACTCGACCGGATCCTCGACGGTGCTGATCGAAATGCTGGGGCCGTGCTGGTTGACCAGGTGGGTCAGAGCCGCGTAGATGACGGTGGTCTTGCCCGAGCCGGTCGGTCCGGTGAGCAGCACCAGCCCGTTGGGGTGGGCCAGTATCTGGTAGAGGGCCTGCAGGGTGGCCTCCTCGAAGCCCAAACCCGCCAGCTCGAAGCTCCGGTTGCGCGGGTCGAAAATCCGCACCACGATCTTCTCGCCCCGCACGGTGGGAAACACCGAGATGCGCAGTTCCACGCCGATCTCCTCGTCCGTGGGGGCGTGGCCTTCCTGCGGCAGGTCCGTCTGGTAGGACACCAGATTGGCCATGACCTTGAACCGCCCGGCGATCTTGTCCAGCAGGTCCAGCGGCAGGTGGGCCAGCTCCTGCAACACCCCGCCCAATCGCACCCGGACCACCAGCGAGCTTTCCCACGGCTCGATGTGGATGTCGCTGGCCTCCGCCGCCACGGCGTCGCGCAAAATGCAGTTCACCAGCGTGCCGATTTCCGGATCCTCGGTCGGGGGCACCGATTGCAAGTAACGTGTCGTTTCGTTCATGAGTCGGGCAACAGGCGGTTCGCTTCCCGGAGTTAAGCCCCAACCCCCCGGAGCGGCCAGTCGGAAAAGCGCTACTTCTTTTCCCGGCGGGGGAACAAGGGGGCGGGTTTCCCGGTGACGTGTCCCGCGCGCAACCCGCCCCAGGCGGCGAGTTCCAGCCGGTCCGGCGCCCCCGGAAGCGCCAGTTGGGCGTAAATCTTCGCCGCCGTGTCCGGCAGAAACGGCGCGATCAACACGGCCAGAATCCGGCACGCCTCGACCAGGTTGTAAAGCACCTCGTCCAGCCGCCCGGCTTGGGCGGGGTCCTTGGCCAGCTTGAACGGCGCGGTTCGGTCCACGTACTGGTTGACCCGGTCAATGAACCGCCAGATGGCGATCAACGCCGCCTGCAGGGCGTGCCCCTCCAGATGTTCCCGCGCGGCGGTGACGGCGGCGGACGCCTCCGCTTCCAGCTCCCCGTGAGGCGCGGGCACGCGGCCTTCCCGGTAACGCCGGAGCATCGAGAGCGAGCGGTTCACCAGGTTGCCCAAACCGTTGGCCAGCTCCGCCTGATAACGGCTGGCAAAGCCGGTGTCGGTCCAGTTGCCGTCCGGGCCGATGTCCAGCTCGCGCGTGACGTAATAGCGGAAGGCGTCCAGCCCCCACTCGTCAATCACCGCCACCGGATCCACCACGTTGCCGGTGCTTTTGCTCATCCGCTCGTTGTCCTTCTGCCACCAACCGTGCACCAAAATCTGGCGGGGCAACGGAAGCCCCAGGGCTTCCAGCATGATGGGCCAGTACACCGCGTGGAATTTCAGGATGTCCTTGCCGATCACATGGATGTCCGCCGGCCAGAGCCGGAACCCGGGATCGGGCGTGATTTCGACTCCGTCCGGCAGCCAGTCCCCCAGCGCCTCCAGAATCAGCGGATCGCCCCGCAGGGCCGGCAGGCTGACGTAATTGATCAGGGCGTCGAACCAGACGTAGGTGACGAACTCCGGCTCGAACGGCACCGGCACACCCCAGTTCAAGCGGCTCTTGGGCCGGGTGATGCACAGGTCTTCGAGCGTGTTGTGGCGCAGAAACCCCAGCACCTCGTTGCGCCGGTACTCCGGGGCCACGAATTCCGGGTGTTTTTCCAGATGCTCGACCATCCACTCCTGGTACCGCCCCATCCGGAAGTAGTAGTTTTCCTCCACCAGCTCGACCACCTCGCCGAACACCGGATCGAACGTGCCGTCCTCCCGGCGGTCCTTTTCCGTCAGAAAAGTCTCCTCCTTGGTCGAGTAAAACCCCCGGTACACCCCCTTGTACACGTCGCCCTTCTCGTGCAGCTTGCTCAAGATGGCCTGAACCACGGCCTCGTGCAGCGGGTGGGTGGTGCGGATGAAATCATCGTTGGACAGACCGAGCCGGGCCGCGAACGATTGCCACACCTCCGCCAGCTCGTCGCAATAGGCTTCCGGCGTCTTTCCCGCCGCCACCGCCGCCTGCTGGACCTTCTGCCCGTGCTCGTCCACGCCGGTCAGGTAAAACGTGGGCTCGCCCAACGCCCGGTGGCTTCGCGCGATCACATCGGTGATCACCTTCTCGTAGGCGTGGCCCAAATGAGGGTGGCCGTTGACATAATCAATGGCCGTTGTGACGTAGAACCGTTTGTTCATCGTCGCGCCAGTGTGAACGACCCGTCCCGCTCGGGCAAGCCCGCTGGACCAGCGTCGGCGGGCCCGCCGTCCGGCGGCACGCCACCGTGTCGTTGTCCGAACCCGGCGGTTTGTACCGCGTCATTGCCGCCCCCCCCACATCAAAGGCCGGCGAGGCAGCGGCGCGGGCTAGGGGCGCTCCACCACCGGCAGGCTGGCGGCGGCGATGGCCTGGCCGTGGCGTTTTGCCGTTTCGTCCTTCGGCAGGTGGATCTTCACCCGGGCCGCCAGCTCGGGGAACTCGGTTTCGAGCACCGCGCGCGCGCCGTCGTGGATGATCTGGCCGCCCTCGCCGGAAGTCACCCGGCCCAGCAGCAGCACGTGACGCAGCGCGTAGAAATCCGCGAAGTGGGCCAGCGTGTAACCGAAAATGGTCCCGATGGTTTCGTAGATCTTCCGGGCGCGGTAATCGCCCTCGGCCATCAGTTTCTGCACGTGTTTCAGCACCTCCGGCAACGGTATTTCCGGGTCCACCTTGATGCCCGCCACGTCGGTCAGCCGCCCCACGCATTGCTGGGAAAAGTACTTCGCGCCGCAGCCCAGATCCTTCGACCACTCATCCAGCGGGGCGTCCGGGCGGTAATCCACCGGCACGAAGGCCAGCTCGTCGAGCCACGAGGTCAGCACCCCTTCCGGAGTGACGTAGCCGCCGGCGGTGCTGGTGCCGAGCGCGATGCCCAGCACGCCGCCTTCCCGCAATTCCATGGCCCCGGCCAGGGCGGTGACTTCGCCGTCGTTGACCACCTCGAACGGGATGTTGTTCCACTCGCGTTTCAATTCGAGGAAGAGGTCCTTGACCCGGCTGCGGAACAATTCCTCCGGCACGCCCCGAAAGAGGGAGGCCACCCGCACCCGGTTGTTCACGTACACCCCCGCCGCGCTGCCGCCGATGGCGTCCACCCGGGGCAGGTGCTTGGCCGCCTTGCGAAGGCTGTCCATGATCTGGTCGAAATGCCATTGCGGATCGCTTTGCGGGATGGGGTCCCAGACGGTTTCATCGCTGAACAGGACCTTGCCGTCCTGCACCGCCGCCACCTTGCGGTCGCTGCCGCCCAGATCGAACCCGATCCGGCAACCGTCGAGATGCCCGCCCAGCGACTGGACGCGCAATTTTTCCTCCGGCAGCTCGTCCTCGGCGCAGTGGAGCACCTCGAAGGGGCGGCCGTAAATCCGGTCGCCCATCATGTTCGCGTCGAAGCGGCCGGTGGATTCCAGCGCGTAATGCCGGCCCAGCGTGTCGGCCAGCTCCTCGGGACCGGCCAGGTAGATGCGGTGGCCGCCGCGCGACCAGAGCAGGAATTTCAGGTGTCGCTCGGCGAAAAAGCGGTTCGCGCCGGCCTCGGGATGATCGGGCGGGAGCAGGAGCAGTTCCGAGCGAAACACCGAGCCGTCGGCCTGTTCGAGGGCGATCCGGAGCGGCACGGGCCGTCCGCTCTCCTCGGCCGCCCGTTGAAAGGCGCGCCGGGCCAGCACGGCGGGGCGAAAGGCGGGTTCCAACACCGGCGTGACGCGCGGCGCCACGAGCAACGATCCATCATATCGCATGGCCCCAGTGTGCCGTGACCGCCCGCCGGGGCGCAAACCGGAAACGCCCGCCGGAGGAAAAACGCGGCGAAGCGCCCCCCGCCGGCGTTCCTCAAGAACGCCTTTTCGCCCTCCTTCGGGCGGCCCCGCGCGCGGGGGGGGCCATCAGCGCGCGGCCCGGGCGCTCCCGCCCCACGCCCAGTGGCGGCTCAAGCCGTAGTTGAAGAACGGCACCACCACCATGGCCAGTCCGTTGGCCAGAAACAGATTGAGCCCCACCACCCGCACCAACGTCACGAACACCAGCACGTTCAACCCCAGCCCCCCCAGGGCCACCGTGTTGAACCGCAACAGCCGCCGCCAACGCGAGGCCGCGCTCGTTTGCGCGGCCCGCCGGAAGGTCCAATGGTCGTTCCACCAGAAATTGTTCAGAATCGCCGCCTCGCAGGCGATCGCCTTGCAAAGCGCCAACGGCAGGAAATCGAACCCCGTCAGAAGCGCCAGCAGGCCCATGTCCACGCCCACCCCGGTGATCCCCACCAAACAAAACTGCGAGAAACGAACCATCACCGGCAGGGGTAGCAGACTTCCCCCGTCCCATAAAGGCGCGAATCAATCCGGGCGGGGAACGGCGCGAAAAAGCCGCGCGCGAACCGCCCGGACCTGTTTCCGCGTGACCGGCGCGGCGCGACATTTTCCCGCGTGACCGGCCCGCGCGGCGTGTGGCAGGGTTTCGCCCGTGACAACCGCGGAAGCCATTGCCTTGCTGGAGCAATACCGCGCGGGCCGGGTGAAGGCCGAGCGGGTGCTGGGCGCATTGCGGGCCGAGCCGGTGGCGGACTTGGGGTTCGCCCGCGTGGACACCCACCGGGCGTTGCGGCAGGGATTTCCGGAGGTGATTCTGGGCGCCTCGAAGACCCCGGCCCAGGTGGCGGCCATCGCCGCCCGTATCTGGAAGGCGGAGGGCCGCGTGCTGGTGACCCGCGCCACGCCGGAACACGCCCGCGCGGTGCGCCGGCGCATCCGCCGCGCCGAGTATCACGAATCCGCCCGCTGCATCACCGCCGAGAAGAAACCGCTTCCGAAACGCCCCGGCACGATCGTGGTGTTGTGCGCCGGCACCAGCGATCTGCCGGTGGCGGACGAGGCGGCGGTCACCGCCGAGATCATGGGCAACCGGGTCGAGCGGCTCTACGACGTCGGCGTGGCGGGGCTGCACCGGTTGCTGGAACACTTGGAGCTGATCCAGCAGGCGCGGGTGATCGTCGCGGTGGCCGGCATGGAAGGGGCGCTCCCCAGCGTGGTGGCGGGCCTGGTGGCGCGTCCGGTGATCGCCGTGCCCACCAGCGTGGGCTACGGGGCCAGCCTGGGCGGCTTGGCGGCGCTGCTGGGCATGCTCAACAGTTGCGGCAGCGGGGTCACGGTGGTGAACATTGACAACGGCTTCGGCGCGGGCTTCGCCGCCAGCCAGATCAACGCCCTTGCGGCGGAAGGCGGATGAAAACCCTCTACCTCGAACTGGCCAGCGGCATCAGCGGCGACATGTTCCTCGGCGCGCTGCTGGATTTGGGGGTGGAGCTGGACACCGTGCGGGCGGCGTTGTCCGGCCTGCCCTTGGACGGCTGCCAACTGACCGCCGAGCGGGCGCAAAAATCCGGCCTTGCCGGCACCCGGTTTCGCGTGCGGCTCGCGGACGGGCGTTCGCCCGAAGCGGCGGCCCTCGCGGACGCGGCGGCGGAAAAAACGGGCCCCTCTCATGCCGGCGGGCACGCGCACGCCCACGCGCGTCCCCACGCGCCGTCCCGAAATTTCGCCGACATCCGGACCCTGATTCAGGACAGCGCCCTCGACCCCTGGGTGAAGGAGCGGGCGGTGGCGGTGTTCGCCCGGCTGGCGGCGGCCGAGGGCAAGGTGCACGGACGGCCGCCCGAGCAGGTGCATTTCCACGAAGTCGGCGCGGTGGATTCGATCGTGGACATCGTGGGCGGCTGCGTGGCGCTGGATTGCCTGGGCCGGCCGCGCGTGCGGGCGTCGCTCGTGACCGAAGGAAGCGGCTTCGTGGAATGCGCCCACGGCCGCTTGCCGGTGCCGGCGCCCGCCACGCTCGAACTGCTGACCGCCCGCGGGATTCCCTTCCGGCAATGCGACGAACCGCACGAGCTGGTGACCCCCACCGGCGCGGCGTTGCTGGCCGAGCTGGCCGGGTCGTTCGGGCCGCTGCCGCCGGCGCGTCCGTTGCGCGTCGGCTACGGACTGGGCACGCGCGACCTCCACAGCCGGCCCAACATGCTGCGGGCATTGCTGATCGAAGAGATCGAAACGGACACGGACGCCGAACAGGACGAGGTGGCGGTGCTGGAGACCAACCTCGACGACGCCTCGCCGGAGCTCCTCGGCGACTTCCTCGAACGCGCCCTCGCGGACGGCGCCCTGGACGTTTTTCACACGCCGGTCCAGATGAAAAAGAACCGGCCCGGCGTGCTGCTGACGGTGATCTGCCCGCCGGACCGGCAGGAGGAGTTCGCCCGGCGGTTGCTGACCGAGACCAGCGCGTTCGGCGTGCGCTGCACCCGGGCGCAACGACGGAAGCTGCGTCGCACCTTCCGCGCGGTGCCCACCCCCTACGGCGAAATCACGGTGAAGGAAGGCTGGCTGGGCGAACGCCGGGTGCAGGCGGCGCCGGAATTCGCCTCCTGCCAGGCGGCCGCCCGTCGCGCCGGCGTTCCCCTGGCCGACGTGTACGCCGCCGCCCGTGCCGCCGAAAAAGAAGGCTGAAAAGCCCGCCTCTCTCCCGCACCCACCAAAACCGCCCCCCCCGCCGGATGAAAACGGCCGGCCTCCCTTTCGTCCCCTGTTCCGGGGCTTTCGCGCGCGATCCCCGGCGGGGGAGGCTCGCGATTTTCCGTGCTTCGCCGGTGAACGTGGCCTACGTTTCGCCGCCATGAACGATTGGATCAGCGGTTACCTTCAGGCCCA
>CAZRPT010000296.1:0-6367 GCA_964601985.1 uncultured Verrucomicrobiota bacterium | reverse complement strand
TTTGGGCGGTTTTGTTTGGGGTCTCTCTCTGGGGAGTTTTGACCAGCGGACATTCCGCCGAGAATCCCCCTCTGCATGAGGGGCGGTTTGTAGTGTACTGTGTGTTGGGAGTGATCTCGCTGGCGGGAGGCGCCTGGATGTGCCGCCCGGCAAACCGGGAGGAAACCGACGCCGATCTGGAGGATGATTCCGACGACGATTTTCCGCCGCCCGATCTGCCCCCGCCCCATCCGCCCAGCTCGTTTTCCTGAGCGCCGGGCGGAAAAGCGGAACTCCCCCCGGCCTTGGGAAACGGCGTAAATGCTCCCCCTGACGGCGGAGCGGGTTCCCCGCCGAGACGTTTCCCGACCGGCGCCGAGGCGCGACCGGGAGGAACAACCGGGGGGGAAACGATTGCGCCGCGAATGCCGTTTTGCTTTGCTGCGTCCCAACAACGCCATGAAACGTGTTTTTCATCTCACCACGGTGGTCGGTTGCGGCGTGCTGCTCTCCTGCGGCGCGGGCGCGGCGGGAACGGAGGCCGGCTACGTGAACCTGTTCAACGGACACAACCTCGACGGCTGGAAGGGGCTGCCGGGTTATTGGTCGGTGCGCGACGGAGCCATCACCGGCGAAACCACCGCCGACCATCCCTTGAAACACAACACCTTCCTCATCTGGCAGGGCGGCGAGGTGGGCGACTTCGTCCTGCGGCTGCGGTTCCGCATCGTGCCCGGCGACGCCAAAGGGTTCGGCAACTCCGGCATCCAGTACCGCAGCCGGGTGTTTGATCCCGCCGGGTGCGTCGTGGGCGGCTACCAGGCGGACTTCGAGGCGGGCAAGACCTACTCGGGCATTTTGTATGAAGAGCGGGGACGAGGCATCATTGCCCGGCGCGGGCAGAAGGTGCACATCCTGCCCGACGGCAAAAAGGAAGTGATCGGTTCGCTGGGCCGGTCCGAGGAAATCCAGGCGGTCATCAAGCCCCGGCAGTGGAACGACTACACCATCGTGGCGCGCGGCAACCATCTGGCCCACTACATCAACGGGCGCATCACCGTGTCCGTGTGGGATGAACAAACCGGCCGGGCGGCCCGCTCCGGCGTGCTGGCCCTGCAGCTCCACGCCGGCCCGCCCATGACCGTCCAGTTTAAGGACATCCGTCTGAAAACGCTCAGTCCCGCCCGGAAACTGGCGCTCATCGCCGGCGGGCCCAGCCACGGCGTGGGCGAGCACGAACATCGCGCCGGCTGCCTGCTGTTCCAAAAATGCCTGGCCCACGTGCCCGGCTTGGAGGTGGCGGTCTATTCCCGCTGGCCCCGGGATCCGGCGGTGCTCGATGAAGCCGACGCCATCGTGATTTATGCCGACGGCGGACGCGGGCACCCCGCCCTGCGTGACGGACATCGGGCGCAACTGCGCAACGCCCTCGAACGCGGCGCGGGCTTCGGCTGCATTCATTACGCCGTGGAAGTGCCGAAGGAGGAAGGCGCGGCCTGGCTGGCCTGGCTGGGCGGCTATTTTGAAACCGGCTGGTCGGTGAACCCCTTCTGGACGGCGACGTTCGACACCTTCCCGGCACACCCCATCACCCGGGGCGTGCACCCCTTCTCCCTGCGCGACGAATGGTATTACCACATGCGCTTCCGTCCGGAGATGCGGGGCATCACCCCGCTGTTGCGCGATCTGCCGCCGGCGGGCTCCTTGCAGCGGCCCGACGGTCCGCACAGCAACAATCCCGCCGTCCGGGCGGCGGTGCTGGAGCGGCACGAACCGCAGGTGGTGATGTGGGCGGCCACCCGGCCGGAAGGCGGGCGGAGTTTCGGCTTCACCGGCGGCCACTATCACCGGAACTGGGGCCAGGACGATTTCCGCAAAATCGTCCTCAACGCCCTGCTCTGGGTCAGCGGCGTGGAAGTCCCGGCGAACGGCGTCGAATCGCGCGTCACGCCCGAAGAGCTGCAACGGAACCTCGATCGGCGCTGACCGACCGCGCCCCCCCTCCGCTCCGTTTCCGGCGGCGCGTCGGAAACGGAGCGCCGGTGCACGGGGTGCCGGCGTCGCCGCCGCCTCGTCATCCCGGCGGCTGTGAAAGAAGCTCTTTTTTCCGGATTTTCGCGCCCCCTCCGCCCTGAGCGCCAAATGCTGTTCGGCGGGGCGATCAATCCGCCACGGCGTCCAGCTCCGCCTCCACCGTCTGCGCCGCTTCGCGCAACCAGGCGGCCCGTTGCCCGGGGGTGCTGACAATGACCGGCGAAAAGACGCGGCGGCACAAACGGGGAATGCCGCACAGACCGAAAACCACCTTGCGCCAGTGCACTTCGAGCGGGTCGCCCAACAGCGCCTCCTCCTTTTCCTGGGGCGTGTTGGCGGTGTTGAAGACGAACCCCGTCCGCGCCTTGAGCAATCCCTCCGGGCGCGCCCCCCCCTGGCCGTCCGGCACGAACTGGTAGGCCCGGCCGGCCCGCAGCACCCGGTCTTCCCAACCGCACAAAATGGCGGGCGGACGGCTCCAGTAGTTGGGATGCACGAAAACAAGCGCGTCCGCGGCGCACACCTCCTTCACCTGGGCCTCGATGGCGTCCGGCAGGGCGGTGTCCCGCTCCAGCTCCGCCGCCGACAGACACGGATCAAACCCCTCCCGGTACAGATCGCGCAGGGTGACCTGGTGGCCGAGACGCCGGACGGCATCGGCAACCGTTTGCGCAATGGCGTGATTGAAACTGTCCGGCTTGGGATGTGCCAAAATCAACAGAACCTGCATGGCCGCAGTTTCCGCGGTTTCCCTCGCGCGGGTCAACCGCTTCGTGACGCCGTCGCCGGGGGAAACGGCGGCATGGCGGGCGTTCAGGGCGGCCCCGGAGCATTTTGAAATTTTGCCCCTTCCCCTTGGAATGCGAGTTTCCCCCCCAACGTGGGCGGCATCCGCCTCCGCCGGATCGAGCCGGCCGCGATCAGAGAACGGTGGCGCTATCCCGAGCAATCAAATTCCCCTTTAGGGGCTGCCGGAAAGGTGGGCCCTTCCGTCGTGTGAAGGTAAGGGGTCTGCGCACAGGAGGAGCGTAAAATGCCCTTTGGCTGCAGGCCGGGTTCCCCACCCCGGCGTTTTCAGGCAACCGCTCAAGCGTGGTGGTACACGTCCCAGCCGAGGTAATTTTCCAGCGCCTCGGCGAGCCCGGCGGCGATCCGGGCGGGGTTGATGGCCACGTGGTGCTCGAAGCCGTTTTCGCAGATGTAGGCGAGCAGCCGCTGGAAGTCGGGAATCCGCACCACGCCGTAGCCGCCGAAGGTCCGGAGCGGGTCGTCGGTCAGCTCGCCTTCGCCGAGGTAGGCCTGGATTTCGCCCCATGCGTCGTCGGTGCCCACCCGCAGGTAGGTGAACGGCGCGGCCTTGAGCCGCCCCACCACGGTGCCGTAGGTGGCCTCCTTGCCCACCGTGCCGGCGATGATTTCCTGATAATCCATCCGCGGCGCGCCGTCGCCCTCGGTGACGAACAGCTCCTTGGGCAGGTTGCTGCAATGGAAGATCACCCCCTTGTCGGGGTCGTCGCCGTAGTTGTTGTTCCAATCCACGAGGGCGCTGGGCCGGCCGCCGGCCCGGGCCAGGGCGTGCATGGCCACCGTGCCCATCACGTCCACCTCGCAGGCGCTGCTCAGTCCGAGGTTGCTCATCATGCTCATCAGCGTGCAGGGCACCACGCCGAAGAACTCCTGCATGGCCGTCCAGCATTGGATGGCGGTGGCGTTCAGGCGGGCGGATTGCATCCAGTCGTCCACCGCCACGCCGAATTTCGCCATCTTCAGCAACGCGGCGGGCGGGACGCCGGCGGTGGTCACGTAGTCCCGGATGGCCTGGAGTTTGGCCCGCACGGCGGGGGCGTCGTCGCCGAGCCGGTTGACCCGGCCGAACAGGTCGAACAGGTCGAGGGTCTCGACGCTGATGCCGGCCTGTTCGAGCAGTTTTTCGCTGTACCGGACGGTGTTGAACGCCGCGGGCCGGGCGCCCAGCGCGCCGATCCGGAGGTTTTTGAGGCCCTTGATCACCCGGCAGGTCACGAGGAAATCATCCAAGTCCCGCCGGAAACTGTCCGAGTCCGGCGCGCAGGTGTGGAGCCGGGTGAGGGTGAAGGGGATGTCGTACTGGCGCAGATTGTTGCAGACCGACATCTTGCCGCAAAAGCTGTCGCGCCGATGCTGGAGGCTCATCGTGGCCGGGTCGTCGGCGAAGGCATGCACCAGCACCGGAACGTTCAGGCCGGACCAGCGGAGGGCGTTGGCCACGCCGCGTTCGTCGCCGAAATTCGGCAGGGTGATCAGCACCCCCTCGATTTCGTCGGCGTGCGCCTTGAACAGGTCGGCGCATTTCCGCGCGTCTTCGAGGGTTTCCACCGAGCCGAAGGCCGTCGCCTCGGGCGACAACAGCACCGGTTTCACGCCGGCCTGTTCCAGGGTGCGCAGGATGGCCTTTCGGCCGGCGTCGCAAAGGTGGGTGGGGAAAAAGCCCCGGTTGCCGATGATGACTCCCAATGTGCTCATGATCTGGTCTCCAACGAATGCTCAGGATTGCCGGCGGCATTGGCGCACAAAACGCGCGCCGGACCAAGTTTCTTTCCCGGCGCGGGACGGTCGGAAACGTCCCTCCCCGCATCTTCCATCGCCAACACGGCGACTCCCGGCTTTGCGCCGCCGCGTTCCGCTGCTAGGCTGCGGGGCGACGATTAAGGCATTTCATGAAAAAGTCACCACTCAAGCCGAAGGAATTCTTCAAGGGCATCCCGGTGATTCCCTACGAAGGCCCCGACTCGAAAAACCCGCTCGCCTTCAAGCACTACAACCCCGACGAGGTGGTCGAAGGCAGGACGATGAAGGAGCATCTCCGCTTCTCGGTCGTTTATTGGCACACGATGCGCGGCACGGGGGCGGACATGTTCGGCGTGGGCACCTGGCTGCGGCCCTGGGAAAAGGGCGGCAGCGAGATGGACATCGCCCTCCGGCGGGTGCGGGTGATGTTCGAATTCTGCCGGAAACTCGGCGTGCCGTTCTACGCCTTCCACGACCGGGACGTGGCGCCGGAAGGCCGCAATTTGCGCGAGACCAACAAGAACCTCGACAAGGTCGTCAAGGAGCTGAAAAAGCACCAGCGCGACACCGGCATCGGCCTGCTCTGGGGCACCGCCTGCCTGTTCGCCCACCCGCGTTACCTGCACGGCGCCGCCACGAGCTGCAACGCCGACGTGTTCGCCTACGCCGCCGCCCAGGTCAAAAAATGCCTCGAAGTCACCCACGAGCTGGACGGCCAGGGCTACGTCTTCTGGGGCGGGCGCGAGGGCTACTCGACCCTGCTCAACACCGACATGAAACGCGAGCTGGATCACCTGGCCGCGTTCCTCAAGATGGCGGTGGACTACAAGAAAAAGATCGGCTTCAAGGGGCAGTTTTACATCGAGCCCAAGCCGAAGGAGCCCACCAAGCACCAGTACGACTCCGACGCGGCGGCCTGCCTCAACTTCCTGCGGCAGTACGACCTGCTGGGCGACCTGAAGCTCAACCTCGAAACCAACCACGCCACCCTGGCCGGGCACACCATGCAGCACGATCTTGAGGTGGCCGGGGCGGCGGGCGCGTTGGGCAGCATTGACGCCAACACCGGCGACCTGCTCCTCGGCTGGGACACCGACCAGTTCCCGACCGACATCTACCTGACCACCCAGATCATGCTGACCATTCTGAAGTATGGCGGGCTGACGACCGGCGGCACCAATTTTGACGCGAAATGCCGGCGGGAGAGCTTCGAGCCGGTGGACCTGTTCCACGCCCACATCGGCGGCATGGACGCCTTCGCGCGCGGGCTCAAGATCGCCGCCGCCATTCGCCGGGACGGGCGGCTCGATGAGTTCGTGAAAAACCGTTACCGCTCGTGGGACCGCGGCATCGGGCGCAAGATCGAGCAGGGCAAGGTGGGCTTCAAGGAGCTGTCCGCCCACGCCCTCAAAATGGGCGAGGTCAAGACCAACGAAAGCGGCCGCCAGGAATTCCTCGAGAACCTCATCAACGAGTTCATCTGAGAGCCGCCCGGAAAAGCGGGCCATTCCGCCGCGTGGGGGCCCGCGGCCCGCGGGAAGGGGGCAAAATGCTCCCCGCATGCGGGCCGGGTTCCCCCACCCGGCGTTTTCCGGCCGGCTCTCGATCGCGCGCGTGAGCACGCGCGAGCCCATCGCCGGCTTCCCGCCGGCCAAACGGGCGAAGGAGAGTGGCCGCCGCGCAGAGGGGAAAGCCCGGCGGATTGGAAATCTGCGATACGGCGGGCTGCCAGCCTGCGCTACGGAGGGGGAGCGCCCGCGCCTCGCGTGCGCCGAGGGGCGCCCCCGCCCCTCGGTCCCCGCGAGCG
>CAZRPT010000295.1:0-56869 GCA_964601985.1 uncultured Verrucomicrobiota bacterium | reverse complement strand
CGGCCCGGAAAAAAGCCGCGAAAACGGTTGACGATGCGGAAAGCGGGCCTACTTTGCGCGTGTATTCGCTGATTTCGCTTCCCCGAAGAAGGGAAGACGCAAACTGAACGGCGGAAAAAGCAACCGGACGCGGGTCCAAACGACGAGCAACTAAAAAAAGGAAGCAGATGAAGAAAAGCACCGTGTTTTTGCTGGCCGCAACCGTGGGCATCGCGGGAGCGCTTCCGGCGGCGGCCGTGGTGGTGGCGCCGATTTTGCGGGAGTCCCACATTCAAACCTCGGTGTCCGACAATGGCGATGGCACCTATACCTACCACTACACCGTGGTCAATGATTCGCCCGGTCCCCAGTGGGTTGATGGCGAGGTGGAAACGTGGCCGTCCATCGTGGGATATGAAATACCCGTGGATGATCCGGCGGTGGTGTGGAACCTCGCGGCGCCGGCCACGTGGAATTACCGCTTTCTCAGCGCGGTGCAGTACGAGACGGAATACAAGACGCCCAATCCCTTCAATTCGCGTTACGTCCTGCAATGGTATGATGAAGAACTGAGCTGGGAGCCGCCGGCGAAGATGATCGTGCCCACGGGGTTCAACGACCGCTTCGAGGCCAACGAGTATGAGCCCCAGGTGGACGGATTCAGCATGACCTCCCATCTGGCGCCCACGGACGGGCCCTACGCCAATCTGTGGCTGGATTTCGAGCGCAACATCGGCGATCCCCCGTTGCCCGGCGGTGGCATCACCGGCGGCGGTCTTCCCTACAATCCGGTGCCGGAAGTTCCGGCGTCCGGCTGGATGGCGCTCGGGCTGGTGGTTTTCGGTTTGACGCGAAAACTCCGCCGCCACGGCTGAAAGGCGAATCCCGTCTTCCTCCGAACACGCCACCCGCTCCACCGTCCTCACGGACCGGAGCGGGTGTTTGTTTGCCTCCGGCGGGAGGCCGCTTGAATTAAAGCGGCCGGCCCGGTAGCGTGCGGCATGAGTTTGTGCATGGTGTACCGCACCTTCAGCCCCGCCGACGCCCAGGTGGTCTGGTCCCGCTTGGATGCGTCCGGCATCCCGGCGGTGGTGACCCACGAGACCGCCACCCTCAGCATCGAGGGCTACAGCCAGGCCACCGGCGGCGTGCGGGTGGAAGTGCCGGAGTCGTTCGTGGCCGAAGCCCGCGCCCTGCTGGATTCCTACAAAACCCCCGCTCCCTCCGACGCCGAATGAGCCGTTCCCGTTCCGCTTGGTGGCGTCAGCTTCAACGCCGGCTCAAGCCCGGCGAGCTGCGCCTCGACGCCGCCACCCTCGACGCCCACGCCGGGGATCGCTGGACCGCCCGTCATCAACCCGACGCGGTGGCGTTGCCGCGCACCACGGCGTCCGTCAGCGCGGTGCTGCGGTTCGCCCACGAACACCGGATTCCGGTCACTGCGCGCGGGGCGGGCCACGGCTACGTGGGCGGTTGCGTGCCGCTGCGGGGCGGCATCGCCCTTTCGCTCGCCCGGATGAACCGGATCAAGCAGATCCACGTCGGCGATTTCGTGGCGGTGGTGCAGCCGGGAGTGCGCACCCAGACGCTGCAAGACCGCGTCGAGGCGCGCGGTCTGTTTTATCCGCCGGACCCGGCCAGCCGCTCGGAATGCTCGATCGGCGGCAACATCGTCACCAACGCCGGCGGCCCCCGCTGTCTCAAATACGGCGTGACCCGCGACTACGTGCTCGGGCTCGAAGTGGTCCAGGCGGACGGCACGATCCTCCGGCTGGGCAGCCGCACCCACAAAAACAAGACCGGCTTTGATCTGGCCCGGTTGTTCGTGGGCAGCGAAGGGATGCTCGGCGTGGTGACCGAGGCCACGTTGAAGCTCCTGCCCCTGCCGCCGTTTCGCGGGGCGATCGCCGTCGGTTACGACAGCGCCCCGGCGGCCGCCGAGGCCATTCAAGCGGTGTTCGCGGCGGGCATTTTGCCCTGCGCGTTGGAGATCGCCGACAGCTTCACCCTGGCCGCCGCGCGCCGGCGCACCGGGAGCCGGCGGCTCGAAGGGTGCGAGGCGATGATCATTTTGGAGCTGGACGGCCAGGAACGCTCCGTGCGCACCGAATTGCGCGCCGCCGAACGGGCCGCCCGGGTGCGCGGCACGAAGTTCGTCCAGCGCGAGCTGGGCGCCGAGGGCTGCGAACGCATCTGGGAGGTGCGCCGCGAGTTTTCCTATTCGCTCCGGGACACCGGCCTGACCAAGTTGAACGAGGACATTGCCGTGCCCCGGAGCCGGTTGGTGGATTTGTTTGTGTTCGCGCGGCGGCTGCAGAAAAAGCACGACATCCCGGTGGCCTGCTTTGGTCACGCCGGCGACGGCAACATCCACGTCAACGTGATGGTGGACGAAACCGCCCCCCGCTGGCGGGAACGCAGCACGGCGGCCCTCGATGAGTTGTTTCGGAAGGTCCTTTCCTGGGGCGGCGTGATCACCGGCGAACACGGGGTGGGGCTGGCCAAGAAACGCTGGTTTCCGCAGGCCGTTTCCCCCGAAGTCCAGGCCCTGCACCGCACCCTCAAAAAGGCCCTCGACCCGCGCGGCATTCTGAATCCGGGCAAGTTTCTTTGACGCCGCGTCCGGGGGAAGTTTCCGTCCGCCACCGAGCGCTCCGTCACGGTCGCCAGCGCAGATCGGGCGCGTTCGTGCGGGCGCGGTGGCGGGCGAAATCCCAGTAGGCACGAGCGGGAAACCAGGCGGTGTGTCCGTCCAGAAAAGTGAATTGCGCGCCCCCTTGGTGCAGGTTGGTGTGCACATAGGAACCGCCGCCCACGGCGGGCAACCGGCGGGTGTCGAACAACCAGACCAGGGTGGCGGGATGCGGCACGGCGCCCAGTCGCACGGGGCGATTGCGCCGGCCGGTGCCGTTGACGTGCTGGTTCAGGCAATAGTGGAAGAGGTTGCGGCCGTTGCTGCGACGCGGATTGGCCGGGCAAATCCAAAGGCAGCGCCCGGGGTTCACCGCCGGGTTGGTCCGCCACGGCTGGGTGGCGTAGGGCGGGAGGTCCAGAACCCGCGGCAACTGGATGTACCATCCCACATTGGTGGCGGAGGGGCCGGGATTGGGGGAGCCCTCCGGCGGGAGGTAGTCGTCGTGGTCCGTGGCGTAAAGCTGGGTGGCCAGCCCCCATTGGCGGAGGTTGTTCAAACAAAAGACGCGCCGCCCCTGCGCCTTGGCGCGGCCCAGCGCCGGCAGCAGCAAGCCCGCCAGCACGCCGATCACCGCCAGGACCACCAGCAGTTCGATGAGGGTCATTCCGCGTCGCTCACCCGGCATTTTCCGCCTCCGTCACCCGGCTGAATTCCGCCCTTCACAACCCTGTCTTCAGGGTAGCCGGAACGGCGCCTCGGGACACGCCCAAAATGGTTTCCCGGAGAAAGCGCGGAGGAAAGGCGCGCCCCCGCCGGCCTTCGTCCCGGCACTCTGGCTGGAACCGGAAAACTCCGGAGAAAAAGAGGGCACCCGCCACCGCGTCCGGGCGGAGACGGGCCTTCGCGGGGCGGATTCTTTCCTTCCTACGCGGCGGATTCGCCGCGGGGAAGCTGAAGGGTGATCCGGGTGCCCTTGTTGAGCCGGCTCTCGACCTGCACCGTGCCGCCGTGCAGGGTGATGACGTTGCGGACGAGAAAAAGTCCCAGCCCGGCGTCGTCGTTGGTCTTGGTGGTGTAGAAAGGCGCGAGACAACGTCGCCGGACTTCCTCGCTCATGCCGCGCCCGGTGTCGGCCACCGTGAGGAAAATGTTTTCCCCCTCGCTCCGGGCTTCCAGGGTCAGCTCCCCCCCCTTTGGCATGGCTTCGAGGGCGTTTTTCACCAGTTGATGGAGGGCGTCCCGAAGCTGCTCCGGATCGCCGAGCACCCGCGCCCCGGCGGGAACATCCACCCGCACGCGAATGGATTCGGGCTGGCCGGGATGGGGTTTGATCGCGCCATTGCGAACGCTTTGGGCCGCCTCCTCCAGCAGCTCCGCCAGCGGAATGGATCTCTTCCGAAGGATTTCGTCGGGATGGCAGAATTCGAGGGTTTTCCAGATGATCTGCCGGCTCTGACGAATCAGGGCGTTGAGGTTGCGCAGGCCGAGGATGGTCAGCTCCTGGTCGTCCAGACCGTGCGGTTTCAGCAGGGGATACAGCTCGGCCTGGGCCTGGGTGAGCAGAGAGCCAAAATCCTCGATCAAGGCGAAGGTCATTTTGCCCAGCACGCGAAGACGCTCCTGGTGGGCCTCGGTTTCCGGGGAGGGCTGAACGCGCCCGATGCTGCGCTGAAGCTGCTCGTTGGCCTGGCTCAATTCGGAGGTCCGCTCCGCCACCCGGCGTTCGAGCTGCTCCTGGTGGCTCTGGTTTTCCTGCTCCAACCGGTGACGCTCCTCCTCGATGGTGCGAATGCGAAGGGCCTGTTTCACCACCTTCAAGATCGCGGGCCGGGAAATCGGCTTGGTCAGGTAATCCACCACCCCTTCCCGAACGGCGGCCGACGCGGTTTCCATCGAGGGCTCGCCGGTGATCATGATGATCTGAATCCGCGGGTCATGCTGGCGCGCCGCGTGCACCAAATCCACGCCGTTCATGCGGGGCAGGATGATGTCGGTGATGAGCACGTCATAACCGTGGTTTTGAATTTGCTCGAGAGCGGTCTCGGCATCCTCGGCCAAATCCACCTCATGACCGGCGTTGGTCAAAAACACCCGCAGCGTCATCCGAATGCTGCGCTCATCGTCCACCAAGAGAATACGTGCCATGATCAAATGCCCAACTATCTTTTCGCAAGGGGGAAAAACCACGCGAACGCCACCGCCCGGCGAGAAGTCGGGAACACGAAAATTCCCCGTCGCCAACGTCGCGGAGCGTCGGGGCGCCGCCCCCGGTTACCAGTGCAATGAACCTTGCCCCGTGTGCCGTTCCGGTCGTCCCAAGGCGAATCGCCTTCGGGCGTTCCGAAGCCGGACATGGCCGACGATTAACCGTCCGGCGGGTTGTTTCAGCAAGCCTTAATTTCAGGGTCCGCCACGGCGGACAGGGTGGGAGGGGAGATTGTCCGGGCGCATCCCCTTCCAAGCGGGGCTTGGCTTTGGCGTCGCAAGGCGTATAAAATGAGGGGCATGAGAAATTTTGTCCTTCCCGCTTTGCTGTTGGCGGTCGCGTTGAGCGGGTGCAGCCGGAAATCGGAAGAAAAGCCCGCCCCGACGACCAACACCACCGAGAACGCCACCGGCAATCCGCTGACCGCGCCGGTGGATTATCTGGGCGCCGTGAACCAGGCCCAGAAGCACTCGGTCAAGGTCATTGACACCGTCCAGATCAACAACGCCATCCGACAGTTCCACGCCGTTGAGGACCGCTACCCGAAGGATCTGAACGAGCTGGTCACCTCCGGCTATCTGGTTCGCCTTCCGCGGGCGCCGCGCGGCAGCCGGATCGTGTACGATCCCACCACCGGCCAGGTGCGCGTCGTGCGCCAGCAGTAACCTCGTCCGGCCACCCCGTCCTTTTTCCCGCCCGCCCATGAGAACGCTCGTCCTCGGCATTGACAGCGGCACCCAGTCCACCAAGGCCGTGGTGCTCGACGTGGCCCGCAAACGCATCGTGGGCACGGCCTCGCAGGCTTACGACCTGATTCCCGGCCTGCCGCCCGGCGCCAAGGAACAGCATCCGCACACCTGGCGCGACGCCGCGACAAAGGCCCTCCGCGCCGCGCTCAAGGCCGCCCGGGCCACCGCCGCCGAGGTGAAGGCCATCGGGGTCAGCGGCCAGCAGCACGGGTTCGTGCCGTTGGACCGAAAGGGCGAGGTCATCCGCCCGGCCAAGCTGTGGTGCGACACCTCCACCGCCGCCGAGTGCGAGGAACTCACCCGCGCCCTGGGCGGTCCCAAGGCCACCCTGCGCGCGCTCGGCAACGCCATTCTGCCGGGCTTCACCGCCTCGAAGATTCTCTGGCTCAAAAAACACGAGCCGCGCCACTTCCGTCGTCTGGCCACCGTGCTGCTGCCGCACGATTACCTCAACTGGTGGCTGACCGGGCGGGCGGTGATGGAATACGGCGACGCCAGCGGCACCGCCCTGCTGGACGTGCGCAAACGCCGATGGTGCGCCAAGGCGGTCAAGGCCATTGATCCCGACCTGATGGACAAGCTCCCGCCGCTCATCCCGAGCGACCAGCCGGTCGGCGCCCTCCAGCCGGAAACGGCCCGCGCGCTGGGGTTGTCCACCGATGTCCTGGTCAGCGCGGGCGGCGGCGACAACATGATGGGCGCCATCGGCACCGGCAACACCGCCCCCGGCATCGTGACGGCCAGCTTCGGCACCAGCGGCACCATTTACGCCTGCGCGGATCAGCCGGTCGTGGATCCGGCGGGCGAGATCGCCGCCTTCTGCGACTCGACCAACCGCTGGCTGCCGCTGCTCTGCACCATGAATGTGACCGTGGCCACCGAAATGGTGCGGCGCGATCTGAAGCTGGACCTGGCCGCCTTCAACCGGCTGGCCGCCAAAGCCCCTGCCGGCAGCGCGGGCCTTCTCCTGCTGCCCTACCTCGAAGGTGAACGCACGCCCAACGTGCCTGACGGAACGGGCGTCTTTTTCGGCGTCAACCCGCGGACGTTCACCCCGGCCCACCGGGCGCGGGCGGCCATGGAGGGCGTCACGCTCGGCATGAACTACGGTCTGCGCCGGCTGGCCGAACTGGGCGTGAAGGCGACACAGATTCGCGCCACCGGCGGCGGCGCCAACTCGAAGTTGTGGCGTCAGATCATGGCCGACGTGTTCAACGCCGAGGTGGTCACCCTCAAGGTGGGCGAAGGCGCCGCCTACGGGGCGGCCCTGCAAGCGTTGTGGTGCTGGCGGCGGGAACAGGGCGACCCGGTGAACATCGAGGAGCTTACCGCCGAATACGTCGCCCTCAACCGCGCCCAAACCACCCAGCCCGACCCGGAGCGGGTCCGGCTCTACGCCGAACTCCAAGCCCTGCAGGACGAACTTTCCCAAGCGCTGCGCCCGGCCTTCACCCGCCATCGCCGCCTGGTGACGGGACTTCCCGGCAAGTAATCTTTGCGAAAACAGCATCGCTCAAGATTCGCCCGACGCCCTCTCCGGCAGCGCCACGTTTCCCGCCTGCGCCGTGTCGCCGACTTCCAGTCGGCCGGGTGGACGAGGAAAAGTGGCCGCCTTCCCTTGTATCTTTTTGTTCATCCTCACCTCCCCCGCGAAAGCGGGAGAACCGCACGTCCGGTTCTTCGGAGTTCGGCGTGTCCGCAGGTGGACCGGATCACCCCTTTCTGTCCCTCTTCGCCTTATGCGCCGCATGGTTTTCGGTGGGGAAATCGGGAGGCGCGTTTCGCCCCGCCGGGAAAGGAACGCCGGCGCGGGGCGGCGCGCAAAAACGCCGGCGGGGGGCGATTGAGCTTGCCAGAGAACGGCGGAACAGGTAAAACGCAACTCCCCGGAGGGACGGGGTGGAACGTCATCAAATGATTGGTTTTTCCCAAACGCTGGGTTACGCGGTTCAGATTCTGAGCTGTCTGAGTCCCACGGAGGCGCGGCTGGGGCGGAATTTGTCTTTGGGCGCGGCCGTGCCCGCCCCTTACATGTCCAAGCTGGTGCACCGACTGGGACGGGAAGGTTTGGTCATCACCAAGCGGGGCCGCAAGGGCGGCATCATTCTGGCCCGCTCCCCGGAGCAGATCACCCTGCTGGAGATCGTGCAGGCCATCGAAGGACGACACTGGGTCGAGCCCAGTTTGCTGAGCATGGACACCTGTTTGGTGCTCAAGCAGGTGCCGCTGGAGGATTTCTGGCGCAATTTCGTCCGCCAGCTTGAAGCCAAACTGAAGGAGACCACCCTCGCGGACCTCACCCGGAACAAGCATTCGCAGGAACCCGCCCGGACCCCCCACTCGCGCCCGGCCGTCCCCGCGCCTCCTCCTCCCTCTCCTTCACCGGCTTCCGGTGCCGATCCGGACTCCGAAATGCCGTCGTCTCCGGATGACGGAGAAGCGGACGCGGGTCTGTGCCTGTTCGGTCTTGGTCGCTAGCCGACTCACCGTGGCGGCTTTTGCCTGCCGGGTGGCTGGTTTTTGTCCGCCTTCACGCCGACCGGGGAGGATTGGGGCATCGCCGCTGACGAAAACGCCGAAGGGCGGCAATTCCCAAGCAGAGCACGCCTCCCATGAAAGTCCATTCAGTCGGTTCGGGCACATTGATCCGCATGGCTTGGGTCCACTCGTCGTACTGTTCCCAAGTCCCTCCCCACGTGTCGGTCTTGGTCAACCCGGTTGTTACTCCCGGCCCCGGGCGAATCGTAGGCACGTGAGCATAGCTCAAATCGTAATGCCAATTATAACTTCCACTGTTTCCCATCCAAGTTGATACAACCTTGCACAGCACGTAATAGGTCTCTTGCGCGGCCAAAGTGACGGAAGTGGGAGGGGTGTAATTCCAAATGCCACTGCCCGGCTTAAGATTGCCGGACAGGGTGACAATATGGTCCTTGGGAGAATTGTCGCTATTGAGCCCCCGCCACAGGCTCACCTCAAATTCGCCAAAACCCGTGGAAGAAGAAGCGATGTTGATATCAATCGATTCCAGGGGGTAAGGGCCGTTGCTGTCCACCACAAATCCTTGCGCAACCCAGTGAGATTTGTCTATCGTCCATGAGTAATCAGTATTCTCTATGCTGTTGAAGACGGTTGTGGCGGCTTGAAGTTCCACGCTGGTCAGTAAAAGAAACCACCACGCAAAGCGCCCAAAACCGCGCTTCTGATTGGCACTCATCTGAATCAACTTCGTAAGCACGCCAAGTAAGTGCCACACTTTTAAGAATCTGCAATCTTTTTTCTTAAAAAAATTGAATTGGCATGTTTCCGATTTGTTTTAATGATTTAAAAAATTCTTAAACCTAATTTTTTCTAATGGGGTTCAGCGCCTTTCAGTCTGTAAAGCCTTCATTTTAAGAGTGATCAGATGCGAGAACCAGGATGATTCCCCCGATTTTCGGGTGGGGTGACCAAGATTTGAATTCAAGATGGAAAAATGAAGAAAATCAAAAATAACATCAACTCATTCGAAGGCTGGAGTCATTGAAGACTTCTAAATCAGAAATTAGATCGCAAAGAAAGGTCTCTTTCGGCTTTGAATCGCAACCGGGGGAGCGTTTGTTTCTCCCCTCAAGTGGATGGCAAACAGATGACCAGCGGTCTTTCCCGCCTACCGGCGGCCCGTGATCCTTCGGATGTAGTCCACCTCCGCCTGGCGGTAGGGCGTGCCGTCCGGGCGGAAGATGTCATGGAACCACAGCGGCGGCTCGCCGGTGTAGGTCTTCTGCCATGAGTCCCAAGGATAGATGGTCTGGCTCTTGCCACTGACCAACCCCCAGTTGTAGGCGCTGACATTGTGCGCCTTCAGGTAGCCCAGGTGCGGATCGAAGGTGCTGCCGTTGCCGCGGGACATGTACTCGGTGCACAGCAGCGGACGGTGGTAACGCCGCAGGTTTTGAACCGCCTCCTTGAGGCTGTCCAGGGGGTTGTAGTTGTGGAAACTGATGACGTCGGAGTTTTCGAGCTGGACCCGTTCGGTGGGGGTGAGTTTGTCCGGATCGGGCCACGTGCCCAGCCAGACGGCGGAGGTCAGGGGCTGGGTGGGCCGGGCTTCGCGCGCCCACGCAAAGGCCTTTTTCAGCAGCGGCAGGACCCGGTCCGCCTTGTCGGGCAGTTCCACCGCGCCATAGGCGGCGGCGTTGTTGTTGTCCGGCTCGTTCCAGACGTCCCAGACCTGCACGCGGGGATCATTCCGGAAATGACCGACCACCCCGATCACGTACGCCCGCAACGCGGCGTGCCGGGAGGGATCCTTCAGCACTTCGGCGCCGGGGCTTTGCACCCAGCCGGAATTGTGCACGCCGGGTTTGGGGGCGCGTTGGGGGCCCGGCCGGGGAAAGGGGTCCCAGCAGGAATCAAACAGAACGAACATCACGCCGATGTGGTGGCGCTCGGCCACGTCGAGAAACTGCTCCAGACGCCGCAAAAAGCCCGGGGCGTCCTGAGACCAAAGCAGGTTGTGCAGATAGACCCGCACGGAATTGAAGCCGAGGGATTCGGCCCAGCCCAGCTCGCGGTCAATGGTCGGAAGGTCGAAAGTGTCCGCCTGCCACATTTCGAGCTGGTTGATGGCCGTGCTGGGCAGAAAATTGCAGCCCACCAGCCAGCCCTGACGCTGATACCAGGCGCGGGCCTTTTCCCCGGACCAACGGCCCGTCGCCCCGGTGGCGGAGTGGGCCAAGGACAACGAAACGGCGGCGAGGGCAACAACCAGGCGTGATTTCATGGCGGGTATCATTCGATTTCGTGTGCGGTTCTTTTCGTGGCCCCGGAAGGTGACGAAGAAGCCGGACCGGCTCAAGCGAAAGTTGGCTTGCCCCGGCGAGAGGCCGGGGGAAATCCGAGGGAGCGAGGGACCGAAGGCCCGAAGGAAATCCGAATCCCGAAATCCGAAATCCGAAAGAAAGCGCGCGCCGCCGAGGTGAGGGGGCGGCCGGGCGGCCGCTCCAATCCGGCAAAACGCCATTGCCGCGGGGGCGCGCAAACGGGACAATCGCCGCCGTGCTCAACTACATCTGGCTGGCGTTGGTGGTGCTGGCCGTGCTGCTCGGCGGCTGGCAGGGCCGGTTGCCGGAGGTCACGGCGGGCGCGTTCGACGCCGTCAAAATGGCGGTGCTGGAGATCGCCTTTCCGCTGATCGGCATCACCGCCCTGTGGCTGGGCATGATGCGGCTCGCCGAGCGCGCCGGCACGGTGCGACTGCTGGCCCGCGTCCTGCGCCGTCCGCTCCGCCTCCTCTTCCCCGAGGTGCCCCCCGCACATCCGGCAATGGGCTCGATGTTGATGAACCTGGCCGCGAACATGATCGGGCTCAACAATGCCGCCACCCCGCTCGGGCTGCGCGCGATGCAGGACCTCGAGACGCTCAATCCCCGTCCCGGCACGGCCACCAACGCCATGTGCACCTTTCTGGCGCTGAACACCAGCTCGGTCCAGCTCGTGCCGATGACCGCCATCGCCATCCTCGCCGCCCAGGGCGCCGCCCGGCCCGGCGCCATCGTGTCCACCGCCCTGCTGGCCACCCTCTGCTCGACCGCCGTGGGCATCGCCGCCGTGAAACTCCTCGAACGGCTGCCCCGCTTCCGCCTCCCGCCCGCGCCCGCCGGAACGCCGGCGGAACAACGGCCCGTCCCGGCGTCGGACGCCGCGTCCCCGGAAGCGCCCCCGGAAAAGGCCCTCGCCGCGCCGGCGCCGTTGACCGGGTGGGGGAGGGTCGTGTTGGGGTTGTTCCTGGTGGCGTTCGCGCTGTTTTTCTGGCGGCTGATGCAACAACCGCCGGCGGAAGGCGATCACGACACCTGGCTGCTGCGCGGGATGAACGCCGTTTCCGTGCTGGCCGTTCCGTTTCTGCTGGCCCTGTTTCCGCTGTACGCCGCCCTGCGCCGGGTGCCGGTGTACGAGGAATTCGTCGAGGGGGCGAAGGAGGGTTTTCAGGTGGCGGTGAAAATCATCCCCTTTCTGGTGGCCATGCTGGTGGCCATCGGGATGTTCCGGGCGGCGGGCGGGGTGGATTTGCTGACCCGGGGACTGCAACCGCTGCTCGGCTGGGCGGGATTCCCGCCGGAGCTGCTGCCGATGGCCCTGACCCGCCCCCTGAGCGGCAGCGCCACGATCGGCCTGTTCGCCGACCTGGCCCACACGCTCGGGCCGGATCATCTGGTCACCCGGATGGGCGGCACCCTGCTGGGCAGCACGGAAACCACCCTCTACGTGCTGGCCGTCTATTTCGGCGCGGTGGGCATCCGCCGCGCCCGGCACGCCGTGGCCGCCGGTCTGCTGGCCGATCTGGCGGGCGTCATCGCCTCGGTCCTGCTCTGTCGCTGGATGTGGGGATGAAACCGTCGCCGGCCAGGATGATGTTTGCCGTCCCCACCATTTCCTTCCGCGGACGCGGCTCCCGCGGGAAAAGGGCGGCTCCCCGCCCGCCTTGGTCGCGCGGCGTGGCACGCTGCGTTCGCGTGCGTTGCCGATGCCGGCCTGCGCCCCCCACTGCCGGCCCGGGGGACGTCGAACCCTGAAACAATCCGCCCCGGCTCCTCGGGAACCCGTTTCCCGACGCCCGCTGGCATGCCCTCGGGGGCGCCGCTTATCGGCGCGCATGAAAACGGCGGAATCAGTAAACCCGCATTTCGTACACGCGGGCGAGGGGGGAGCCGTTGGTCGCCCGGATTTCCAGACGCACGGACTTCGCCCGCACCGGCGCGAATTCATGCCGTCGCAACCGCTGGTAATTGCCGGTCACCCGGGCGAGTTCCCGGCGCGGACCGCCGTCCGCCGGGAGGCAGGTCAGGACGTAGTCGCGCACCGTTTCCGGCTGCGGCGCGCGGATGATCCGGCGGCTGACGCCCGCCGAGGCGGAGAGGGTCAGCTCGCGATGAAACCCGGTGTCGAAGGTGAGCTGGATCCGGCGAATCTCGGGCGGCCGGTCCCACGTCAGCTCCAGCCAGACCGGCCCGTCCTGCATCGGCGCGCCCCAGCGGTGGGTCCATTTTCCGGGAAGGTCGCGAACGAAGCCGTCGAGGACCATTTCGGGGCGCGAGGGAAAATGGGTGGCGGAGGCGGTCGCCTTCGCCCGCCGGGCCAGGTCGGCGGGGTCTTCGTTGCGGAGGCCCTTGATGGTCTGGTCGTCGCGCAGGAGGGTCTGCTGCAACTCGCGCAACCGACGGCGGTCCCGGACCAGCTCCCGGGGCGGCAATCCGTGCCGGACGCACGCCGCCGCCGCCGTGCCGACCGCCTGCCCCATGACGCTGCACGTGGCCATCACCCGGGTGGAGGTGAAGGCCACGTGGGTGGCGCTGATGTTGCGGCCCGCCATGAAGAGGTTGGAAATGTTGCGGCTGTAAAGCGCGCGGAGGGGGATGTTGTACACCTCCTTCATCCGGATGGCGCGCAGGGGGCTTTGGTCCGAGCGGTCGAAGCCGTCGGGCGGATGATCGTCCATGGCCCAGCCGCCGATGGCCACGGCGTCTTCGGGCTCGCCGTTGCGCCCCTCCAAGTCGTGCTGGGTCAGCAGGTACTCGCCCATGATCCGGCGGTTTTCCCGTTTGCCGGGCAGCATGCCGATCCAGTCCATGCCCCAGTTCGCGCTGCTGGGGTGGTCGCCGGAGTTTTTGATGTAGTCCCAGACGCCGAGCACGATGGCCAGCAGCTCGAACCGGATGCGTTCGTTGTCGCGAATGGTGTTGAGCTGGCCGCCCCATTCGATCCACCAGTAGCCGTAATCCCACGCGTTCACGGAGCGGAACCGGAGCATTTCCTTCGTGATCTTGCGCGCCCAGGGGGGCGGGGTGAACGGCACCGGGCGGCCGTAATCGCGGGCGGTGAAGAGGATGCTGCTGCCGAGCGTCCGGCGATCCGCCTGCTCGAGGGCGAGGGATTCGCCGAACTCGCTCTTCGCCTCGCGTCCCCAGCGGGTCTCCGCGCCCGCCTCGATCGCGAGCCGGCTGTCGCCGGTGCAGTCAATGAACTGCTCCGCCCGGATGCGGTAGATGTGCTCGGTCTTGTCGCAACGCGCCAGCACCCGCCGGATGCGGCCGTCCGCGACCTCGGCGGCGCAAAGCGTCGTGTCGAGGATCAAGGTGACGTGGGGCTCGCGCTTGAGCTGGTCGTAGAGCAGCAGGTCCCACAACTCGAAGCTGCGCTGGGGGTTGTTCACCGCGTCCTCCAGCCGGAACTCCTCGATCAAGCCCCCCTCCCGCCAGCCGGGCCGGCCGCCGTGACAGTTCGCGCCGACGATGTGCATCTTCACCTCGCTGCTCGCGTTGCCGCCGAGGCGGGAGCGATCCTGCACCAGCACCACTTTCGCGCCGTGCCGGGCGGCGGCGACCGCCGCGCACACGCCCGCCATGCCGCCGCCGGCCACCAGCACGTCACACCGCAAATCCACCAGCGTCAGGTGCGGCTCGGCGGCCAGCCGTTGCTGGAGGGGGGCGGGCGGGACGATTTCCGCGAAGGCCGCGTGCAACGCCTCGCGGGAAGGCGGTTCGGCGGCCCGTCCTTCCGGGCGAACCCACACGCTGTAACCGGCCATCCCGCCGGCCAGCGCCAGAAAATCTCGTCGGTTCATAAATAAAACATGGCTTGGGTGGCAAAAGTAGGGTGATGGGCGGGCGCCTGTCCAATGCCGAAACGCCGCCCGCGGCCGCCGCGGCAACGAGGCGGTTTTCCCCGGCGGAGCGGTTTTCTCCGCCGCCGACCGTTTTTCCGTCCCCCCTCTCCCCCGCCGCCGGCCGAAAAACGCCGGGGGGGAACCCAGCCCGCCACCAACGGGCTTTTGCGTTCGTCCCGCGGGCCGCGGTCCCCCACGCGGCGGGATGAACGAGCCGTCCGCCGCGCCGGCGGCGGCTTCAGTCTTCCTCCCCGCCGAGCACCCGGAAGGAGTTGATCAACGGACAGGCAAGGGCGTTTTGGATGACCAGACGGACGCGGTCGGTGACGGGGAAGGTGACGTCTTTGGCCGAGGCGCGTCCGGCCAGGATGATTCGCTGGTAGCCGATGGCGAGGCCCGAGAAAACCCCGGTCCAGCGGCCGTCCCGCCGGCATTCGAGGCGATAGCCGTGCACGCGCTGCCCGAGGGGGATGTATTCCTTGAGGATGAAGCCGGAAATCGCGCGGGGACGACCGAGGTTGATTTCGAGGACGGCGTTCGTCACGCCGTCGTCGGTGGCGTAGTAGGTGGCGTCGTCGCCGTCAATGGCCAGACGGGGGGCGAACCGGGGGGAGTTTCCGCGCACGTTTTGCGCCGTGATTCGCACGCCTTCGCCGCGGGCCAGATCGCGGGCGCGCAGGTGGTCCACCCACGCCTTGAATTGCCGCAGCCGTTCCCCGGAGGCGGCGTCAATCAGGCCGTCCTGATTGGGCGGGACGTTCATCAAGGGAGTGACGCCGTAGCCGACGGTGGTCAGGTATTGGTCCTGGATGGCCCGCAGGGGGATCATGGGCGTGCCGTGGTGGAACCAGTTGCCCTGCAAGATCGTGGAGGGCTCGCACGGATACCAGCGCAAAACGCCCTCGATTTCCTGGCGGTAGTTTTGGTCGGGTTTGAGGCCGCCGTGGTGTCCGGGCCACGCGAGGCAGCGATCCGGCAGGTATTTCACGAGCGTGCCCGAGTCATAAACGACGGCGTTCGGCTGGTTGCGCCGGATGATTTCGGCGAGTCGCGCGTAATCAATCTTCGTTTTTTCGGACTGGTAGCCGTCGAACCAGTACTCGTCGAGCGGGCCGTAGCGGGTGCTCAGCTCCCGGATCTGGGCGAGGTAGTAGTCGTTGTAGGTCGGATGGTTCGGTGATCCGACCGCTTCGTAGTGCTTGTCAATGATGGACACATAGACGCCGAAGCTCAATCCGGCCCGCCGGCAGGCCTCGGCCACCTCCCGCACCACGTCGCCCCGGCCGTTTTTCCAAGGGGAGGACTTCACGCAGTGATCGGTGGTGTCGGTCTGCCAGTTGCAAAAGCCGTCGTGATGCTTGGCCACCAGCACGAGGCCCTCGAAACCGCCGCCCTTGGCCGCCGCCACCCATTGGTCGGCGTCGAAATGACGCGGGTTGAAGCGGCGCGGATCCTCCAAGCCGGTGCCCATGTGGATCTTGCTGGGGTAAAACGTCTTCATGCCGAAGTGGACGAACATCCGGTATTCGGCGCGATGCCAGGCCAGTTGGGCGGGGTTGGGAACCGGCGGAAACGGCGCGGGCGCCGGAACGGCCTCGTCCGCCACCGCCCCGAACAGCCCGAAAACGCCCGCGAAAAACAATCGCTTGATCCACATGAACGCGCAGTGTCCATACCCCCAAAAAAAATGGCAAGGCGCAAACATCCGGTGGTGACGCGGCAAAAGCGCGCCCTGTTTTCCCCGGACCACTCGCTCCCGCTCTTCCGAAACGGGCTGGACGTTCAACGGGAAAAGCGAAGCGCGGGAGCCATCCGTTTGCCGGCGTTTCCCCCCCCCGCCAAATCGCTCATGATTGAGGAGGAAGCGCCTTCCCCAGCGGGACAGCATCCGTCTCCGGCGGGCCGAGCCGGGCATTTCGCCCGGCTTCTCGACGCGCGGGAAACCGTTGAAACGGCCGCGGTCAGAGGACGGGAGGAAGCTGCGGCGGGACGCCGAAGCCAACCCGCGAGACGCGGGCGCTGTCCCCAACAAGCAAATTCCCCGTCGGAAAACGCCGGGTTTCCCAATCCGGCGTTTTCCGACCGCCCTTGAGTCCGGGAAAATCCGCCGCCGGACGGTGGCGGGGGATCAGGGTTCCACGCGGAGCCGGTAGAAGCGGCGGGGGGCGGGCGAAACCGAAAAGCGCGCGACGAAACGGTGGTTGCCCGCGGGATGGACGGTGGCGGCCAGGGGCGTCCATCGCGGGGAACGCAAATCGGCGGTTTCCTCCACGCAATGGTGGCGCGATGCATGGGGCGAGGAGAAAACCAGCGTCATTTGTCCCTGAGCGAAGCGGGTTTGCAAAAGGGTCACGCCGGCTTGCGGGGAAAACCGCAGCCGCCGCACCTTGCCGCTCCAGCCGGTCACGTAAACCTCGTTGCCCTCCGCCGTCAGCGCGTAGGGATTGTGCAGGGTGGGGATGTCCGGGTCGGCCCAGCCGTGCAGCAGCCGGGTGTAATCCAAGCCGCATTCCACGCCGGGATAATAGGCGGTGGCGAAGGCGGGGGCGGTCATGCCGGCGCGGTCCCCCGTGAAGGCGAGCCGCCAGACGCCCTGGGGATTTTTGACGGCGCACAGGGTGCGGGCATCGGCGAAGGCCACGCCCTGAAAAGCGGCGCTCCAGTCGTCATGCCACCAGGGCCGCAGGGCGTCGGCCGGGATGCGGATGCGCTCCCACGCGGCTGGATCGGGCATCCCGTTGAGCGCCGCCAGCCAGGAGCGATGGAACAAGGCCAGTCCCCGGGAGGTCGCCAGGGCGATCCAGCCGGAGGAATGAACGGCCACCTGGTTGATGTTTTTGAATTTCGCGCACTGCAGTGAAGCGGTTTTCACCACGCGCAAAGGCGCGTCCGGGTGGTGGCGGTCCGGCGGCCCCTCGGGATAGGAAACGGTGTAAAAATGCAGGAGAGACCGGGGCCGCGGGCTGGTGGAATAGCAGCCCACCACCAGCAAATCCCGGTCGCCCAAGGGCAGGTATTGCAGGCAGACCGCCTGGGTTTGCGGGTCGAAGGTGGCCGCATCCAGGCCGGAGGATTGACACTGGCGATGCAGCGTGATGCCGGGGCGGCGGGGATCAATGACATAGGCGCGAAATCCGTCCGTGCCGGTGGTCATGAAAACCAGGTCCCGGCGGGGCCAGACGACGCTGACGCCCCGGCTCCACAGGCCCGGCGGATCAACGGGTTTCGCGGCCGCCAGCAATTCAATCCGGGTGGACGTCTCGCGGTACAACAGGCCGATGACTTCATGCCCCCACGCCATGGCCTTTTCATGCCCCAACGCCGCGATGAGCAACCCCGCGTCGGGATCGCGGCGGACGGCCAGGGCGCTGATGGGATGCGGTTGCGGCTCCGGCTCCGGCCACTGAAAAGGCGCCGCGCGCCAGCGGGCGGCGGCGGCCAGGTGCTGGCGATCGGCGCTCCATACTCCGGCGCCGCGATTGGCGATATAAATGCGATCCCGGGCAAGCTGGAGCCCTTCGGTCATGGAGCCGGTGACGATCTGTTGATAATCCGGGGCGTGTTGCAGCGGGGAAGCCCGGTCCAGGTCATAGCGCCAGGTCAGAAAACCGCCCCATTCATCCGCCACCAGAAGGCGGCCCCGGCGGGGGTGGCCCGGGTCGGCGGCCCCGGTCAGGTCAAACGCCCAATCGAGCGAATCGGCTTCTCCCAGCGGCGTGGCGCTCCCGGCGCTTGCGTCCAGGAGAAAAACATCCGGATGTTGTCCCGCCCAGGCGCATCCCAACGCCACCCGGGAGTTGATCAGCTTGACCCGTGTCGTGTGCACCGGCGCCCAGCGTCCCTTGATGGTTTGGCGGCTTTGCAAATGCCGGACGCCGGAGTGAAGGGCATAGACCTGGAACAGATCCTTGTTTTGGGCGATGAGCCCGGCCCACAGCAGGCCGTCGGCCGCTTCCAGGTCGAAGGCCAGAAACCGCGGCGTGGGTTCCCGATGGAGCAGGGTCGGGGCGCGCGGATTTTCCCAGCTCAGTTCGAGGAGGTACCGATTGGTGCCGAACAAGGCCACCGCTCCCGAGACGTAGGCCTTTCGCCGGGCCGGATCGAGCGCCAGCGCGTATTGTCGTTCCTCCGGACCGGCCTCCCGCGCCAGGGAACCAAGCGGCTGAAGCGCTTCTTCGACGAATTGATAGAACCGCACGCGCAAGCGGGAGGAGCCGTGCCGGGGTGCGTATTCCGCCAGCCCCACGATCAATCCGGGAAGTTTGCCGGCGGGATCCGGCCGGGCATCCACGGACAGAAACGAGCCGCCCGCCAGCGCGGCGACCGGCTCGGCGGGGCCCCGCCGCAAATCCGCGCAGCGATAAATCCGCAATCCGTGGTCCCCGGCGCAAAATAAATACCCCGCCGCGAGGCGCAGGTCCCCGACCCGCTGGTTCAGATACTGCCGGCTGCAAAAACGGTGCGGGCCGCGGGCGGCCAGGCGGCAGGTGACGAGGGTGTCCAAACCGCAGACGCCGTACAGACAGTCGCCGTCCGTTTCCACCAGAAAGGCCGCGCCCAGCAGGCCGGTGTCTTCGCATTCGAAACCAAACGGCGCGAATTGACCCGCGGGCAAGGGGCGCCGCACGCGCAACGGAACGGCGTTGCTCAACCGCCCTTCCACGGTGCGCAGACGGACCCCGCCCGAGGCGGCCTCCTCGGGAACTTGAAATTGAACCCGGTCGTCGCTCCACAGTTCAGCGTCCACCCGCAGGCCGCCGAGAAGCGCCTGCCCGGGGTGGCGGCCGAATCCGTGGCCGCGAATTTCCACCCGCTCTCCCGGCCGGGCCCGCGCCCGGGAAAGCGCGGTGATTTCCGGATGAACCGGAGGCGAATCCAGGGCGATCACGGACGTCGCCGCCCCCAGCAGAGCCGGAAGGACGAACGTGAGAACTCCCGGCATCCCCATTCCCTGACCGTGACGCCGACTCAGTGTTGTTGGGTGGAAAGCCGGCATGGTTCTCCTGCTGAACACCGAAATCCGCGGCCGGGTTTCAGCAAATTTTCCCGCCGGCGGCTCCGCTTCACCGTCTCAGGCCGGTCGGAAAACGCCGGGTTGGGGAACCCGATTTCCCCCCCCCGCGGGGCGTTTTGCGCCCTTCCGGCAGGCCGGCCGCCCCGCGCGGCGGGAGGTCTTTTCAGAGTGGCGCGCGGCAGCCGCGGCAGCCGCCGGGGTTTTCGCGGGCTGCAACGTCTTCGGGGTTCTTTCCCGTCCGCTTTGCGGGCAGAATCGGTCCGATGAGCGAACGGGTCATTTTGATCACCGGCGCCAACGGCGTGTTGGGCGACGCCATCGCCCGGACCTTTCTGGCCGAGTCGCCGGACAACTTCGTCTGGCTGGGGGTCCATGTTGGGCGCGACCGGGCCGACGCCCTCGCGGCGGAGGCGTCGGGGCGGGCGTCCGTGCTGCCTTTGGACGTGACCGCGCCGGACGCCTGGCGGGCCGCCGTGCAAAAAATCACCGCCCGGCACGACCGGCTGGACGTGCTGGTCAACAACGCCGGGGGGCACGATGACGCCCTGCTGGGCACGATGCGGCCCGAGGCGTGGGAGCGGGTGCGCCGTCTCAACCTCGACGCCGTGTTTCACGGCTGCCGGGCGGTTCTGCCGGCCATGATCACCCGGCGGTCGGGCCGGATCGTGAACCTCGCCTCGCTCAGCGCTTGGCTGGCGCCCGCCGGGCAGACCAATTACGCCGCCGCCAAGGCCGGCGTGCTGGCCCTGACCCAGTCGCTGGCCAAGGAGGTGGCGCGGCTCGGCATCACGGTCAACGCCGTCTGTCCCGGCTACGTGGACACCGGCGCGCTGGACGGGCTGAGCCCGGAGGCGCGGCGGGAGGCCCTGGCCCGCGTGCCCATGCGGCGCTTCGGCCGGCCGGAGGAGGTGGCGGCGGCGGTGCGATTTCTCGCTTGTTCCGAGGCGGGCTACATCACAGGCTCCGCGCTCAAGATTGACGGCGGGATTTTGTGATGGAAACGGACGCGACACTGACCACCGAACTGAAACGCCTGCTGGCGGAGAACCTGATGCTGGACCGCTCGCCCGAGGATTGGGCGGACGATCTTCCCCTGTTCGGCCCCGACGGGCTGGGCTTGGATTCGGTGGACGCCCTGCAAATCGTGGTGGCGCTGGACAAGCATTACGGCCTCAAGATCAGTGACGCGGACGCCGCCCGCGAGATTCTGCAAAACATCGCCACCATCGCCGCCGCCATCCGCCAAAAGCAGAACGCGGCTTGATCGTCCACCCGCGGGCATCGCCGAAACGCGGCGCAAACGACAAAATCCCTCGCTTTCCGGCGGAAAACACCCGCGAAAAGCGTCGTTCCGTCCGGTCGGCGGTCGGCTCGTTGATTTTTTCCCGCCGGAAATGCGTCCATAAGTGGTGACCCGGGCCAGATCGGACTGGCACGAACGCGAAAAACTGCGTATGGGTAACAGCGTATCCCCGGCGAACCGGCGGGCGGGCGTCCGCGGGCGGATCCGGGGACGCGACGGCGAGCATGAAGACGAACGATTCCAGGCCGGCGACGGACGTGGCGGGCAATCGGCGGGAGTTCCTCCGCGCGGCGGGCCGCTGGGGCGGCGCGGCCGCGTTGGTGGGGCTGCTGGCGTGGGTGGAACGTCCCCGGACGGGGCGGGGCGGGGTGTGTCTCGACGCGCCCGCCTGCGCCCGTTGTCCGGAATGGCCGGAGTGTGTCCGTCCGGAGGCGCTGCAAAAACAGCCCGCCTCGCCGAATCCGCAAAAAACGAACCCGCCCGTCAAACCGCAAACCGCCGCCTCGTTTCCCCGCCCATGAACCCGCGTGAGCAAAAAGCTGCTTCGTCCCGGTTGAGCCGGCGCCGGTTCCTGTTGCGCGGCGCGGGCACGCCCGCCGTGGCGGCGGCGTTGCTGGAATTGCGACGCGCTCAAGCCGCCGGCCGGGGCGGCGCGGCCAACCCGTTCGCCTATTCGACGGAGGCCTTTGAGAAGACCGATCCGGCGCTGTTGACCCACCGCGAGGTGGCGCGGTTCAAGGCGCCGCTCCAGGCGGTTCACCGGCTGGCGTTGACGCCGAAGGGGCATCTGCTGGTGGCGGGCGATCAGGCGCTGGTCGAGCTTTCCCCGGAAGGCCGGCTCCTGCGCCGCATCGCCACCGACGGCCCGGCGCGCTGCGCCGCCGTGGCCGCGGACGGCACGATCTACGCCGGCCTGCGGGATCACCTCGAGGTGTTCGGTCCCGACGGCCGGCGCCGGGCGCGCTGGGCGTTGCCGGCCAAGCGAAGCTGGATCACCGGGCTGGCGGTGACGGAAGACGACCTGTTCGCCGCCGATTCCGGTCAACGGGTGGTGCTGCGGTATGATCGCACGGGCAAGGCGCGGGGCGAGATCGGCAAACGCGACCGGGCGCGGGGCGTCACCGGTTTCGTGCTGCCGAGCCCGTACCTGGATGTCGCGTGGGGCGAGGACGGCTTGTTGCGCGTCAACAATCCGGGCCGGCACCGGGTGGAGTTTTACACGCCGGACGGCGGTTTGGAGTTTTTCTGGGGCCGGCCGGGCATGGCGGTGAAGTATTTCAGCGGCTGCTGCAACCCCGTCAGTCTCGCCCTGCTCGACGAGGGCCGGCTGGTCACCTGCGAGAAAGGGCTGCCCCGGGTGAAGATTTACCGCGCCCACGGCGAGCTTGAGGGCGTGGTGGCCGGGCCGGAATCGTTTCCGGAAAACCTGAAGGCCGGCGCGGGCGATGGTCTCGGCGACGGCACCCGGGCCAGTCTCGACGCCGTGGCCGCGGCGGACGGGCGGGTGTACATCCTCGACACCGTCACCCGCGAAATCCACGTGCGGGAACCGAAGCAAAAGACCGCCACATGAGCGCGCCCGGCGAAAAATCCAACCCCGCCGCGAACCGGGTCAGCCGGCGCGATTTCCTGCGGGGCGGCCTGCGGGTGGCCGGCATGACCGGCGCGGGCGTGCTGGTGGGGGTGGCCTCCCACGAGATGGTGGACGACGGCCTCGTCTGGCAGATTGACCCGGCGAAATGCGTGCGTTGCGGGCGCTGCGCCACCGAGTGCGTGCTTGAACAGTCGGCGGTGAAGTGCGTGCATTCGTTCGACATCTGCGGCTATTGCGAGCTGTGCACCGGCTATTTCGAGCCCCAGCCCAACGCGCTCAACACCGGCGCGGAAAACCAGCTCTGCCCCACGGCGGCCATCATCCGCAAGTTCATCGAAGACCCGTACTTCGAGTACCACATTGACGAGGATTTGTGCATCGGCTGCGGCAAGTGCGTGGAGGGATGCAACCGGTTCGGCAACGGTTCGCTCTACCTCCAGGTGCGCCACGACCGCTGCGTCAACTGCAACGAATGCTCCATCGCCCGGGTCTGCCCGGCGGACGCCTTCCGTCGCGTGCCGGCGGAACACCCTTACCTGCTGAAGACAAAACCTCATTAAATGATGCGCGCGCGGGCGATTTACTGGTTGCTGGGACTGGGACTGTTATGGGGCGTCGCAAGCGCGCTGGGGGAACAGCGGTTTCCGCCGCCGGAGTTCGAGAGCGGCCACGTCCTGCCCGTCACCACCACGCCCCCGCCGCGGGGAATCGCCTGGCAGTACGTGGACATGGCGGTGCTGGCGGGCGCGTTGGGACTGGCCACCTGGCTGACGCTCAAGCGCCGCTCGCGCCGGGGCCTGCTGTTCCTGTCCGTCTTCTCCGTCCTCTACTTCGGATTTTACCGGAAGGGGTGCGTCTGCCCGATCGGCGCGCCGCAAAACGTGGCCTTGAGCCTGTTCGACAGTACCTACTCGCTGCCGCTGGTCGTGCTGGTCTTTTTTCTTCTGCCGCTGGCGGTGGCATTGTTCGCGGGCCGGATCTTTTGCTCCGCCGTTTGTCCGCACGGCGCGTTGCAGGACTTGGTGCTGATCCGGCCGGTGAAGGTGCCGTTCTGGCTGGAACAGGCGCTCGGGCTGCTGCCCTACCTGTTCCTCGGCGCGGGCATCCTGTTCGCGGCGACCGGCAGCGCGTTCATCGTGTGCCGGTATGATCCGTTCATCCCGCTGTTCCGGATGAGCGGCAGTTTTTTGCTGGTCACGGCGGGATTGCTGATGCTGGTGCTGGGGATGTTCGTCGGGCGGCCCTATTGCCGTTTCCTGTGTCCGTATGGCGCGTTGTTGCGCATCGCCTCGGCGGTGTCGCGCTGGCGGGTGCGGATCACGCCGGATTACTGCACCCAGTGCCGGTTGTGCGAGGAATCCTGTCCGTACGGCGCCATCCGCGAACCGGTCCTCCTCCCGAACACGCCGGAGCAACTGAAGCCGGATCGCCGGCGGCTGGCCGGGCTGCTGCTGTTGACGCCCGTCCTGATGCTGGCCGGCGGCTGGCTGGGGACCCGGCTGGCGCCCGCGTTTTCCCAACTGCACCCCACCGTGGCGCTGGCGGAGGCCTTTTACGCGCCCGACCGTCCCACCACGCCGCCGCCCACGCCCACGCCCGACAGCCTGGCGCTCGAGCGCGCGGCCAAGGCGCCGGAGCAGCTCCGCGCCGACGCGGTGCGCATCCGGGAACGCTTCATCACCGGCAGCGGCTGGTTCGGCGCGTGGGTGGGACTGGTCATCGCCGTCCGGTTGATCGTGCTGTCGCAACGGCCCCGGCGCACCGATTTCGAACCCGACCGTTCGGCCTGCGTGGCGTGCGGTCGCTGTTACACCTCCTGCCCGAATGAACGGGTGCGGCTCGGCCTGTTGCCGACCGACGCCGTGCCCCCGCCGCCGCCCGGCGTCTCCCGGGCGACGCCGGCGCATCCTCCCGCCCGGTTATGAACCTTGGACATCCGGCAAAAACCATGCGGACCGGGAAAACAAGCGTGGATCAACGCTCCCTGACGAGCGGTTCCCACAAAGCGGGTAGCGCAGACTTCCAGTCTGCTGTATCGCGGATTTCCAATCCGCCAAGGAAACGAGTATCAAGGCCGCCGCGATTTTTCGAACGCGCCGCCGACTGGAAGTCGGCGATACAGCAGACAAGATGTCTGCGCCACCGGCGGCGCGCGTGCCGTCGTTTTTCCTCATGGCGCGCGTTGGGAACCGGGTCCGACACTTGGGCGAGGACGCGAGGTGGTTTTGCCTCGTGGGTAAGAGCCGCGAAACGCCACGTAATTTAGGATGAATTCACCTTCGAACCCTTCCTTCTCCGCTCCCGATCAGAACGCCGCCCCGCCGGCGGCCGATCCGCTCACCGTGGCCGAGGCGCTGCGGCGGGTGGCGCGCGTGGCGGCGGCTTTTAGCGTGGTGCTGGGGCTGAGCCTGCTGGTCCTCTATTTCCGGGCCAAACAGGCCGATCCGTTCCAGTCGCCCGAAATGCCGGCCCTCAAGGCGCGGTTGGACCAGTCGCCCAAGGACGAGGCGCTCAAGCAGCGGATTCGCGAGCTGGACCTGGAACTGCGCGAGCGTTACTTCGGCCACCTGCGACGGAGTCGCGCGGGCGGCTGGCTGCTGCTGGTGGGGCTGGTGACGTGGGTCGCCTCGGCGCGCCGGGCGCGGAAGTTGACCGAGCCCCCGCCGCATCCGCGCTTCTCCGATGACGCCGACGAGCGGCACCAGAGGTTGAGCGCCCGGGCGCGCCGGGCGGTGGCCGTGACCGGCGCGCTCAGCCTGGGCGGCCTGGGCCTGCTGGCGGTGACCACCCGCACCGTCCTGCCGCGCACCACCGCCGAGCTGGCCGCCCTCGAAGCGGTCGAAAAGGAGCAGGCCGCCGAGGCCGCGCCGGCGCCCCGGCTTCCTTCGCGCGAGGAATACCTCGCCAACTGGCCGCGTTTCCTCGGCCCCACCGGCAATTTGGCGCCCGTTCACACCAACATCCCGGTGCGTTGGAACGTCGAGACCGGCGAAAACGTCCTCTGGAAGGCGCCGGTGCCGCTGCCGGGCTTCAACTCCCCGATCGTCTGGGGCGACCGGGTGTTCCTCTGCGGCGGCGACGTGAACCAGCGCGGCGTGTTCTGCTACGACGCGAACACCGGCGCGTTGCTCTGGCGGCGCGACGTGCCGCGCAGCCCGGGCGTGACCACCAAGCAGCTCAAGGAGCTCGAACAAACCGGCTTCTCCGCGCCCACCATGGCCACCGACGGCCTCCGGGTGTACGCCGTCTTTGCCACCGGCGATCTGGTGGCCTGCGACCTCGACGGCAACCCGCTCTGGTCGCAGGCGCGCGGCGTGCCGGATGATCCCTACGGTCACGCGGTGTCACTTTACACGGACCGGGACCGGCTGGTGCTGCAATGGGACCAGGGGGTGGAAGGCGACGCGGTCTCGAAGCTGCTCCTGCTCGACGGCGCCACCGGCAAGCCGGTTTGGGAAACGACGCGCGACCTCGGCGCGAACTGGGCCACCGGCATCATCATCGAGGCGGCCGACAAGCGGCAGATCATCACCCTGGGCGGGATGTACGTGGTCTCCTACAACCTCGCCGACGGCAAGGAGCTGTGGCGGCTGGAATGCCTCGGTGGCGAACTGACGCCTTCGCCGATTTACGCCGGCGGCCTCGTGCTGGCCACCAGCCCGTCGGATCGCTTGTGCGCCATGCGGCCCGACGGCAGCGGCGAGCTGGGCGAGGACGCCCTGGTCTGGCAGGAGGACGAGGAGGTGCCGGACATCGTCACCCCGGTGGCCTCGACGAACCGGGTCTTCACCCTGGCCACCTACGGTTACCTCATCTGCTTCAACCTCGCGGACGGGAAAAAGGTGTGGGAGCAGGATTTGGAGGTGGAATGCAACGCCACGCCGGCGCTCGTGGGCAACCGGTTGTACCTCTTCGGCACCGACGGCACGGTGGTCGTGGGCCGGGTGGACGGCGACGCGTTCGCGGAGCTGGCGCGCTTCGAGATGGGCGAAGGGTTTCATGCCAGCCCGGCGTTCGCGCCCGGACGAATGTTCCTGCGCGGCGAAAAGACCCTGTTCGCCATCGGCGCGAAGGCCGCCACCGACGTGGCCGCGAAAGCGAAGGAGACCGCGCCATGAGATTGACGGACACCGCGCCCCAACCCGCCGCCGCCACCGAAAACCTCGACTTCGTCGCCGGGGCCATCGCGCGCGCCGGCCGCGGCCCGGAGGCGGTCATCCCGATTTTGCAGGCGTTGCAGGAGCATTACGGCTATCTGCCGGTCGAGGCCCTGCGCCGGGTGTGCGAGCAGACGGAGATCACCCCCGCGGCCATCACCGGCGTGGCCACGTTTTACGATCAATTCCGCCACCGCCCGGCGGGCAAGCACATCATCCGCATCTGCCGGGGCACGGCCTGTCACGTCAGCGGCGCGGAGCGGGTGGAGGAATCGTTGCGGATGCACCTGGGCATTCCGCCGGACAGCGACACCGATCCGCAGCGCGAGTTCACCATCGAAGGCGTGGCCTGCCTGGGCTGCTGCACGCTCGCGCCGGTGGTGAAGATCGAGGGGCACACCTTCGGCCACATACAGCCGGAAAACGCCTCGGGCCTGCTGAAGGAGTTTCAGGCCCGCCAAAGCGGCGCGGGCGAGGGCTTCAGCACCGAGGAACTGGAACCCCGCCGGCCCGGCGTGGTGACGGTGCACGTGGGCCTGGGCTCCTGCTGCATGGCCAAGGGCAGCGACCTGCTCTTTCACGCGCTGCGGGAAAGCGCCCGCGAAGTCGGCGCGAAGGTCCGCGTCAAACGGGTGGGCTGCGTGGGCATGTGCCATCGCACCCCGTTGATCGAAATCCCCGGGCACGACGGCCAAAAGACCTTCTACGCCGACCTCACCCCGTCCGAGGTGGGCACGGTGATGGAGCGCCATTTCCGCCCGCGCCCCAGCCTGCGCCGGCGTCTGGCCGGTTTGTGGAACCGCGCCCTGGACACCCTGCTGGTGGAGGGCGATCCCGACGAGGACCCCCTCCAACAACGCGTCGTGGACATGCAGGCCCCGGCGCCGCGCGCCTTTTTGGACCGGCAGGTGCACATCGCCACCGAACATTTCGGCAGCCTCGACCCGCTGGACCTGGACGAATACCTCGAACACGACGGCTTCCGCGCCTTGAAGGATTGCCTGCTCGGCAAGTTCACCCCCGGGGGGATCATTGACACCGTGGACCGGTCCGGCTTGCGGGGCCGGGGCGGCGCGGGCTTTCCCACCGGACGCAAATGGCGCGTCGTCCGCGAACAACCGGCGGGAGACAAGGTGGTCATCTGCAACGGCGACGAAGGCGATCCGGGGGCGTTCATGGACCGGATGCTGCTGGAGTCGTTCCCCTACCGGATCATCGAGGGAATGGCCATCGCCGCGCTGGCGGTCGGCGCGGAGGAGGGCGTTTTTTACATCCGGCACGAATACCCGCTGGCCGTGAGCCGGGTGCAAACCGCCTTGGACGAGATGGAAAAGCGCGGCTGGCTCGGCGAAAAACTGCTGGGCATGCCGCGCCCGTTTCGGCTGCGGATCAGGGAAGGCGCGGGCGCGTTCGTGTGCGGCGAGGAGACCGCCCTCATCGCCTCGCTCGAAGGCCGCCGGGGCATGCCGCGCCTGCGGCCGCCGTTCCCCGCCCAATCGGGCCTCCAGGGCCGTCCGACGCTGATCAACAACGTCGAGACCCTGGCCCAGGTGCCGTGGATCCTCCGGCACGGCGCGGCGGCGTTTGCCGGGATCGGCACCGCGGGCAGCAAGGGCACCAAGGTGTTCGCCCTCGCGGGTTCCGTGCGGCGCGGAGGGCTCATCGAAGTGCCGATGGGCACGACCATCCGGGAAATCGTCGAGGAAATCGGCGGCGGCGTGGCGCCGGGACGGACGTTCAAGGCGGTGCAGATCGGCGGGCCGTCCGGCGGTTGCGTGCCGGCGGCGTTGGCGGACACCCCGGTGGACTACGATTCCCTGCGCGAAGTGGGCGCCATCATGGGCAGCGGCGGCCTGGTGGTCTTGGACGACACCGCCTGCATGGTGGACATCGCCCGCTACTTCCTGCGCTTCACCCAGGACCAGTCCTGCGGCAAATGCACCTTCTGCCGCATCGGCACCAAGCGGCTGCTGGAAATCCTCGACCGCCTCTGCGAAGGACGCGGGCGGCGGCGGGACCTGGACGTCCTCGAACAGCTCTCGCATCAGGTCATCGGCGGCAGCCTGTGCGGCCTGGGCAAGACCGCCCCCAACCCGGTCCTCACCACCCTGCGCTATTACCGGCACGAATACGAAGCCCACCTCGAAGGACGCTGTCCCGCCCACAAATGCACCGCCCTCATCAAATACACCATCAACGACCGCTGTACCGGCTGCACCCTCTGCGCCCAGCGCTGTCCCGTGGACGCCATCCCCATGCGCCCCTACCAACGCCACGCCATCAACCAGGACCTCTGCACCCGCTGCGACACCTGCTTGCAGGTCTGCCCCTACGATGCGGTGGAAGTGGAATGAAGAGGAAAAATCCGAAATCCGAAATCCGAGGGCCGAAGGAAATCCGAAGGCCGGAGGCCGATTTGCCTTCGCCTGAAGTGACATCGGCTTTCTGGAATTGGGATGCCGGTTCCTCTCCGGAAACATTCGTTTTGCGCGAAAACGCGGCGGAGGCGAAACCCGGGCGGGAAAACCTCTTGGAGCGGACGGCCCGGTTTGGAGAAGCCATCATCGCCTTGGCCCGCCGTGTTCCGCAGACCCCGGCAACCAACCGGCTGATTGCTCAGTTGGTGGGCGCGGGAACCAGCGTCGGCGCCAATTTCTGTGAAGCGGACGACGCGGTTTCGGGCCGGGAATTCAAACAAAAGATCGGCTTCTGTCGGAAGGAATCCAAGGAGACGATGTTTTTCCTGCGCATGGTCGCGACCGCCGAGCCCGGCTTGGCCGAGGAAGCCAGGCGTTTATGGCGGGAAGCCAAGGAGTTGAACCTGATTTTTGGCGCCATCTGGAGGAAATGATGCGATCCCACACGCCCAGCCCATCGGCCCTCGGCCCCCGGATTTCCTTCGGCCCTCGGTCCCTCGCTCCTTCGGATTTTCTTCCATGAACGTCTCGCTCACCATTGACGCCCGCCCGGTCGAGGTCGAAGCCGGCCAGACCTTGCTGACCGCCGCGCGCAAGTTGGGAATCGAGATTCCCACCCTGTGCCATCACGAGAAGTGCACCCCCTCGACCTCCTGCCTCGTGTGCCTCGTCAAGGTGAAGGGCAACGGCGGCGGGCGGTTGGTGCCCTCGTGCGCCACCGTGGCCGAGCCCGGCATGGAGGTGGAAAGCGAGACGGCGGAGGTCTTCGAGGCCCGGCGGACGGCGTTGGAACTGCTGTTCAGCGATCACGTCGGCGACTGCCTTTCGCCCTGCCACCGGATTTGTCCGCTCCAGCTCAACATCCCGCTCATGCTGCGGCAGGTGGACCGGAAACAGTTCGCCGAAGCGGTGGCCACCGTCCGGACCGCCGTCCCGTTGGCCGGCGTCACCGGCTGGCTGTGCGGCGCGCCGTGCGAACAGGGCTGCCGTCGCGGCGTGGCCGATCAACCCGCCGCCATCCGCGAGGTGGAACGCTTCGTGGCGGAGCACGCCACCGACCAGGACCCGCCCTGGCTGCCGCCTTGCGCCGCCGACACCGGCAAATCGGTCGCCATCGTCGGCGCGGGCCCGACCGGCCTGCTGGCCGCCCATGAACTGCGCCGCGCCGGGCACGCCGTCACGGTGTACGACCGCCACCCCGAACCGGGCGGCAGCCTGCTTCGGGAAGTCGCCGCCGACCGCCTGCCCGCCGAAACCCTCCAACGCGAGCTGGACCGCCTCCGCCGGATGGGCATCGGGTTCCGCCCGGACACCGAGCTGGGCCGGGACCTCGCCCTGGACTCCCTCCGGAACGACCACGACGCCGTCCTGCTGGCGTTGGGCAAAAACGGTCGCGCGCGCGCCCGGGAACTGGGCCTCGTCCTCGCCCCGTCCGGCGTCAAGGTGGACCCGACCACCTTCCTCACCGCGCGCGGCCGGGTCTTCGCCGCCGGCGCGCTGACCAAGACGCTGAACCAGGTCGTGCGCGCCCTGGCCGAGGGCCGGGCCGCGGCGCACGCCATCCGGCAGTTCCTCGCCGGCCAAGTCATCCAGCGTCTCCCCAAGCCCTTTTCCAGCATCATGGGCAAGACCTCGCCGACCGAGGTGGCGCAATTCATGGCCGGCGCGCCCAAAATCGGCCGGGTCCAGCCCTCCCGCGGGGCGCAAAAGGGGTTCCTGCCCCAGGAAGCCGCTTGCGAAGCCAGCCGCTGCCTCCATTGCGACTGCCGCTCCGAAGGCCACTGCGCCCTCCAACGTTACGCCGAGCAGTACGGCGTGGATCCGAACCGTTTCCGGGGCGACCGCCGCCCCTTCGAGCAGCACCTCGAACACGGCGAAATCATCTTCGAGCCCGGCAAATGCATCCTCTGCGGGATTTGCGTCAAACTGGCCGAACAAGCCCGCGAACCGCTCGGCCTGACCTTTATCGGGCGCGGCTTCGACGTAAAAGTCGGCGTCCCCTTCAGCCGCGAGATTGACGAAGGCCTCCAAAAAGTCGCCCGCGAATGCGTCGAAGCCTGCCCCACCGGCGCCCTCGTCTTCAAAGACGACCACCTCCGCCAAACGCCACGGATGTCTCCCCATCCGTAGCCGCCGGAGTTTCCCTGCCGGAACGCAGCGCCTCGGCGAGGCGCGTGCATTCCTCCGCATGCGGACCCGCATGCCTCCCGAAAAGGCGCAAATGCTTCCCGGCGGCAGGCCGGGCGCCCCAACCCGGCGTTTTCCGCCGGGCTCTTATCCTTCACCCCGTTCCACGGATGCCCGACCGGATTGGGTTCGGGCTGCAGGTGGCAGCGGGAACACGCTTTCCTTCGCCCCCTCGGTCCCACGGATTTATCCCGGCGGACCTCCGCCTTTTCGTGTCGGCGGCTACGGGAGGGCGAGAAGGCGGTTGCCTTCGCCGTCCCGCCACACCCGGCGCCCGTCTTCCGCGCGGAGCGTGGCCAGGTGGTTCAGGTAAAAAAGGGTCGGTTCGGCGATGTGCTGGTTGTTGAGAAACGGTTCGGTGTACCGGATGGCGCCGAATTCGGCCTGGTGGACATGGTGCTGGCGGCCCACGTGGTTGTTCCAGTCCACCCCCTCGGTCAGAAAGCCGTACGGGCCGTAGTGGAATTTGGCCGCGGCGCGCAAGATGGTCAGGCCGTCCCGCTCATACCGGCGGGCCTGCTGCGGATCGCGTGAGCGGGTGTCCGCCGCCGCCTCGAAATACGCCAGTGCCGCCTCGGCGTTTTCCCACAGGTAGGCGGTGTCCCAGCTTTTTTCCATGTAGAGCAGGCCCCGGGTGGCCACGCCGTTGCGGTTGTCGGTCATCTTGAACTGGTCCAGCCCGGCCAGGCAGCGCTCGCAGGCGAACCGGCGAAGCCCCTCGTCCTCGAGCAGCCGGGACGCCGCCAGAAGCGTCCGGAACGCCACGGAATAGGCGACGTTTTCGTGCGGGTCATAGGTGTCGTGATTGATGCTTCCGAAAATGCCACCGGCGTTGCGGAAGACTTGGAGTTTTTTGCGGATGGCCGCGCGGTAATCGGCCAGCCCGGCCCGCGTCAGCGCCCCCTGCAACTGGATGATGAACAGGCTGTCGGCCGAGCTTTGCCAGAAGGGATCGTCCCCGCCGTCGGGCGATTTCCGGTACACCGCCCCCTCCGGCGTCACCCGGCGGGGAAACCAGCCGTTGGGCGTGGTCGGCACGTGGCGGGCGATCCATTCGGCGGTCTTCACCGCCAGGCGCCGCATCCGGGGCGCGCGCGGGTCGTCGCCCAAATCCCGGCTGAAACTCAAAAGCTGAAACGCCACCTTGGCCATCGAGCCGGGGCAGAACCAGTCGGAACGGTGTTTGTAGTTGAGGCAGAAACGGCCGGTGGAAATTTCGCGGTAGCCCCGGATGAAACCGGTTTCCTCGTCCAGAAAACCGTCCTCGAGCACGTGGTCCAGAATGCCGAGGGCGGTGGCCTGCCATTCGGGCCGGTTCAGAAAGCGGCCCCAGAGCCAGATTTCCCACGCCCCGCCCACGGCGTTGGCCGCCCAACCGGGGCCTTCGAGCAAGCCGAAGTCGTGCCACTCCATGACCTCCGCCTGGGGATTGACGAAGCTGGAACGCGACACCCAATGCCCGTGCGCGTCGCGTTGGAGGGTCTTTTCCGTGGTGAACCGGAGCGAGTCCCGGACCGAATCCACGATCGTGTAAAGCGGATCGGCGGGCAGATGGAAATCGGCGGGCGTTTCGGCGGCCGGGCCGGTCAGCGCGCCGCCGGCCCACGCCCCCCACCACAAAATTTTACGGAGCGGAATCATGCGTTCATCCTCCCTGCTTCCGGACGCCGGCTCAAGTCCGGGCGTCGGATCATCCTTTCAGACCGCTCAGGTCGAATTCCCACCGCTCGGCCTCGCTCATCATTTCCCGCCATGTCACCTCCCGGCGGGCATACGCCGCCGTCCGCCCCAGAATGGTCGTGAGGTTGCTGCGGACGCTTTCGGGCACGGTGGCATTCGCGCAGTCGCCCTTCCGGACGGCGTCGCAAAAGGCGGCGATGTTGGCCACGGCGCCCGCCTGATAAAGATCCGGCGTGCCGCCGTGAAAACCGTCCTGCTTCGCGGACAGGGTCACCCTGCCGAAATAGTGGGTGTCCGCCGTGCCCTCCGCGCCGTAGATGCGGCACATGATGTCATCGTAGCCGTGCCCCAGCTGTTTCGAATTGAACGTCACGACGCGGTTGCCGGGGAACTGGAAGATGACGGAAAAATGGTCCCAGCAGGTGCCAAAGCTCCGCGCCCGGCCGCCCGTGCCGCGGGCGGCCACCGGGGCGTCGTCCAGGAACCAACAAGCCACGTCCAGCGCGTGGATGTTTTGCTCCGTGATGACGTCGCCCGACAGCACCCGGTCAACGCCCCATGCCCGCAGACGGGTTTCCGGGTCCCGCTCGCGTCCCCGCAACACGTCCTTGAGACGGGTGAAGGTGGGGCCGCAATGATAGCCGGCCTCGCCGCAAATCACCTCCCCGATCTGCCCCGCCCGCACCCGGCGGACCACTTCCTGGTAGTCCTTGCTGGCGCGGGTCTGAAAATCCACCAGAAAGACCCGTCCGGCGGCGGTGGCGTCCTGGCCGCTCCGGGCCACGCTCAGACACCCCGGCACGTCCACGGCGATCGGCTTGGCCAGATACACGTGTTTGCCCGCCGCCACCGCGGCCGCCGCCTGCGTGGGATGGAAATAGGGCGGGCTGATGATCGCCACGGCGTCCACCGGTTGCTCCAGCAACCGCAGATAACCGTTCAACCCGCTGAACCGACGCCCTTCCGGCACGCCGAATTCCGCGCCCGCCCGGGCGCTTCGTTCCGGAAAATAATCCGCCACCGCGGCCACTTCATAGCCGCCGTGCTTCCGGAACAGGCGGGCGAGCCAGCGGCCCCGCCCGCCGCACCCCACCAATCCGAGCGCGATCTTTCCGCCGGCCGGCGCGCCCCGGACCAGGGCGGAATTCAGCAGCGTGGCGGAAACCGTCGCCGCGCCCGTGTGGGCCAGAAAACGACGGCGGGTGCAGGAGGAACGGGAAGGCGGGAATTCGGAACGGGTTGTGGTCATGTCGCTTCTCGATGGGCGCGCCCCGCCCCGCCCGCTTCTCCCGCGGGATGGCGCGGCGCGCCGGGTGTGCCGTGGTTGCGCCCCGATGAAACCCCGTTCCGCCCGGCGAAGCAAGCCCCTCCGCCCGTCCGTGTTTCCCGTTCCGCGGGGCCGGACGGCGGGCGCGCTCCCCAGAAAAACCGGCGGGACGTGGACCCGTCGCCCCGCCCCGCCGGATTTTTTTTCGCGGTTCCGCGACCGCGCGCGGAAGCTTTCCGGGGCTCCCCGGAAACCCCGGCGATCAGTATCCCTTGGCCATGCCGTAGCCCCGCACGAAGCCGATGCACTGCGCCACTTCGGGCACGGAGTTGTCCCAGTGATACTCGTATTCGAGCGAAATGTTGCCCTGGAACCCCTGGGCGTGCAGTTCGTCGAGGATGGCCGGAATGTCACACACGCCGGTGCCGAACGGCACGTCATGGGCGCCGTCCAAACCGAACTTGTTGAGGTCCTTGAGGTGCAGGCCGATGATGCGGCCCCGGAGGAGGCGGAGGCATTCCACCGGATTGAGCCCCGAACGCGCCCAATGGCCGGTGTCCGAGGTGGAGCCGATGCGCGGATCGCGTCCCTGGACCAGTTGCAGGACGTAATGCGGATCCCACATTTTGTAATTGGGATCGTTCGGACGGCGCGGGTGATTGTGGAAGCCGACGGCGATGTCGTACTCCTTCACCAGCTTTTCAATGGTGTCAATCGAGCCGGCGGACTCGGTGGTAATGGCGCGCAGGCCGAGTTTCCTGGCGAATTCGAACACCTTCCGCGCGCCGGCTTCGTCGGCGGGAATGCCCACCACGCCGTAATTGACCGCCTTGACCCCGCACTCGGCCAGTTTCTTTTGGACCTGCGCGATCACCTCCGGCGGGGCGTTGTGATCGAACCGCACCTCGGGCTGCTTGGGGCTCAGCCGCTGCCCGGGATAAAATTCGATGACCCTGCCCCCCGCCGCGGCCGTCTTTTCGATGGCCTCGAACACGGTGAAGCGGTTGAAGGTGTACGCCTGACACCCGATGGCGAAACCGCCTTGTTTGCAGGCGGCGGGAATGGCGGGTTGCGCCAGCGCGGCGCCGCCGCCCCACGCGCCGAGCGCCGTCAGACAGAGGGAGGTGAGGATGATTTTTTTCATAAGCATTGACTCATTTTTCCGGCCCACCAATTCATGGTGCATCAGGACATGATGGCACCTCCGCCCGCCGAAATTGTCAAAGCAAAACCGGCGCGCGCGAACCGCCGGGCGTCCGCGCCTCCCGCCCCCCTCCGGCCCGCCGAAACGGGGCGGCTCGACAGGGACGACGCGCGATGGCACGTTCGCTTCATGCTTGAGGCACGGTATCAAAAACTGCGCGAGCGGCTGCGGGAGTGCGGCTCCTGCGTGGTCGCCTACTCGGGCGGAGTGGACTCGGCCTTTCTGGCCCGGGTGGCGCATGACGTGCTGGGCGAAAAAGCGCTGGCGGTCATCGCGGACACCCCCAGCCTGCCCCGGCGCGAGCTGGCGGAGGCGCTGGAACTGGGCCGCCGACACGGGTTTCCCGTGCGCGTGATCCGGACCCGCGAGTTCGCCAACCCCGAGTACCGGGCGAATCCGGTCAACCGCTGCTACTTCTGCAAACACGAGCTGTTTCGGGAACTCCTGCCCCTGGCGCGCCGGGAGGGATTCGCCGTGGTGCTCTACGGCGAAAACGCGGACGACGCCGGCGATCACCGCCCCGGCGCGCGGGCGGCGGAGGAATTCACCGTCCGGGCCCCGTTGAAGGAGGTCGGCCTGACCAAGCCGGACATCCGCGAGCTGTCGGCCCGGCTCGGACTGCCCACCGCCGACAAGCCCCAGATGGCCTGCCTCAGCTCCCGCGTCCCCTACGGCGAACCCGTCACGCCGGAAAAGCTGCGGATGATCGAAGAGGCGGAATACGTGCTCCGCGATCTCGGCTTTCGCGACGTGCGGGTGCGGCATCACGAGCTGAAACAGGGCCACCTCGCGCGGCTCGAACTCGGCCCCGGGGAAATGAAAAAACTCCTGGCCGGGAATCTGGGAGCCCGCGTGGCCGAAGCGATCCGGGCCCACGGCTACGCGCACGTGACGCTGGATTTGCGGGGCTACCGCCGGGGCAGCTTGAACGAGCCCCTCCCCCACCTTGACTCAAAAAGGAGTGTTGCCGAGCAAGGGACACCGAAATGAGTCAACTGGCAAAGCAGGCAGTACCGACCCCATAAGCGCGGAAGAGTGAAAGCCCCCCCAAGGGGGCGGCGTTGACCGGGCGGGGTGGGGCGGGGTAGCCTGCGGGCTTCAGGGAACGCCCGAGCAAAGGATTCGCGTGAACGTCAAGAAAGCCATCATCACCGCGGCCGCCCCGGACCAGCGCACCTTGCCGTTGCAAACGCTGGTGGACCGGGACGGCGTCCGCAAAACCGCCCTGACCATCCTGATCGAGGAGCTGGTCGCGGCGCAAATCGAGGAAATCGGCGTGATCGTCCACGCCGGCGACACCGCCGCCTACGGGGAGGCCGTCGGGCCGCACGGAGGGCGGGTGACGTTCGTCGAGCAGCCGGAGCCGCTGGGCTACGGGCACGCGGTGACCTGCGGGCGCGAGTTCGCCGGCGACGCGCCGTTCGTCCTGATGGTGGGCGACCACCTCTACGTGCGGCGCGAGGAGCTGTCGTGCGCCGCCCAGCTCGTCCGGGCCGCCGCGGAGGAGGATTGCGCGGTCTCGGCGGTGCAGCCCACCCACGAAAGCCAGCTTCCCTTCTACGGCGCGGTGGGCGGCGCGCCGGTCAGCGGCCGGCCGGGCCGGTTCAAGATCGAGACCGTCCGCGAGAAACCCACCCCCACCGAGGCGGAACAAACCCTCGTGGTGCCGGGCCTGCGGGCGGGGTACTACCTCTGCTTTTTCGGCATGCACGTGCTCACGCCCACTTTGTTCGCCGTGCTGGAGGAATTGCGCGCGGCGGCGGACGACCCGAGGCAGGTGCACTTGTCCGACGCCCTCGCCGTGCTGGCCACGCGGGAGCGGTATCTGGCGTGCGAGCTGGCGGGGCGGCGTTATGACATCGGCGCCCGCTACGGTTTGTTGACCGCCCAGCTCGCCCTCGCCCTGGAAGGGCAGGACCGCGACGAGGTGCTCACCCAGCTCGTGGAACTGCTGGCCGAAACTTCCCGCCGTTGAACCGGCCCCTCCCGCATGTCCCTCGTTTCCCTCATCACCAGCCAGGACCCGGCGGTGCGGAACCGCCCGCTGGACGACGCCTGTCGCGGCCTGACCGCCGCCCAACTGCTCACCGAGGCCGACGCCCTCGAGCAATTCCGCCGCGCCAGCGAGAGCTTGTACGACCGGGTGCGGGCGTTGTTCTTCCTGTACGCCATCCACCGGTTTCACCTGCCGGCCCGACCGGAGATCGGCGCCGGCGGACTGATTCCGTTCGGCGGCTACGAGCATCTGCTGAACCGCCGGTTCGAGGAGGCGATCCAAAGCTTTCTGGCCGTGCAGCGGGAGGCCGGTCCCGGCGACGGCATTTCCAGCGCGCTGGCGGCGGCGTATCATCAACTGGCGTTCCAGACCCTGGCCGATCAGGTGCGGCGCAGCGTGCGCTCGGTGCGCGGCAATCAATGGATGTTCCGCATGGGTCACCCGCTGGATCATCCGTTGCGCATCCGCCCGGAACTCCGCCGGCCCGCCGCGGACGGCACCTACCCGATCCTGCGCGAGCGGACGCCGGTCCGGATGGACCTGAGCCACTGCGGCTGGAGCGACATCTTTTTCCTGGGGATGGATTATCCCGAAGGGGCGCGGGTGCTGAACGTGTCCATTGACCTCGGCGTGCACGGGCGCGACGCCCGCCCGCAACCGCCGGTCGAGGCCTGCCTGCGGGTGATTGACGAGCCGGTGCTGCGCCTGGTGAGCGTGGACCTGGCGGCCCGGGCGGACGTGACCTCGCTGGCGGAGGTCTTCGATTTCGCGAAGGATTACCTCGGGCTGCTCAAGGCGGCGGTGATCGCGGCGGGCATCGTGCCGCCGGGCATCGAGGGCAGCAACCACGAGCTGGCGGACCTGCTGGGCCGGTTGTGCGGTCCGGGGCGCGGTCTCGAACTGGTCAGCCGGGTCAACGACATCCCCAAGGGCTCGCGCCTCGCCGTCTCCACCAACCTGCTCGCCGCCCTCATCGCGGCGTGCATGCGCGCCACCGGCCAGACCGCTTCCCTGACCGGTCCCCTCACGGAGCCGGAACGCCGCCTGGTGCTGGCGCGGGCGTTGCTGGGCGAATGGCTCGGCGGCAGCGGCGGCGGCTGGCAGGACAGCGGCGGGGTCTGGCCGGGCATGAAGCTCATCACCGGCGTGCTGGCCCGCGAGGGCGATCCCGAGTTCGGCGTCAGCCGGGGCTGCCTCATGCCGCGACACCGCATCTTGGGCGAGGAGGACGCCAGCGCCGAGACGCGCGAAAAACTCCAGCAAAGCCTCGTGCTCGTCCACGGCGGCATGGCGCAAAACGTGGGGCCCATCCTCGAGATGGTGACGGAAAAATACCTCCTGCGCTGCGGCCGGGAATGGGAGGCGCGGCAGCAGGCGCTGGGCATCTTGGACGAAATCCTCGACGCCCTGAAACGCGGCGACATTCCGGCCATCGGCCGGGCCACCACGCGCAACTTCCGCGAGCCGCTCCAGACCATCATCCCGTGGGCCAGCAATTACTTCACCGAGACCCTCATGGCCCGGGCCGCGCGGGAGTTCGGCGGGGATTTCTGGGGGTTCTGGATGCTGGGCGGCATGAGCGGCGGCGGGATGGGCTTCATCTTCGCCCCCCATCGCCGGGCCGAGGCGCAGGAGCGGATGCAGGCCATCATGAGCGACGCCAAGCGCGAGCTGCAACACGCCCTGCCGTTCGCCATGGAACCGGTGGTGTACGATTTCGCCATCAACGAACGCGGCACGGTGGCGGACCTGTTGCGCGGACCGGACGCTCTCCTGCCGGCGGGCTACTACGCGCTGGTGGCGCCCGAGCTGCTGCGGCGCCAGCGCCAGCAACTGCCGCCCGCCCAGCGCGCGGAGCTGGACAAGTTCGGCCAGGCCTGCCGCAACCGGCCCGAGCTGGCCCACATGGTGCAGACGCTGTTCGACGTCATGCTGCCCCGCAACGAGACCGCCGACGGCGAGGGGCGCGACTTGCGCCAACTGCTGGCGGAGCTGGGCTTCGACCGCGAACAGCACGAGGCCATCCGGCGCGACCTCAAGGAAGGCCGCATCGGTCTGGCGCAAAACCGCCTGCCCGCCTCGGCGATCATCGAGGACGTCCGCCCCGGGGACGTCACCGACACGCGCCCCTGGTTCACCGCCGAAGGGGCCGCGCAAGCCCCGCGGGAGACCGGACTCCGCGCGCTTCGGGAAGGCCGGGTGGCGGTGGTGTCCCTCGCCGCCGGCGCGGGCAGCCGCTGGACCCAGGGGGCCGGCGTGGTCAAGGCCCTGCATCCCTTCTGCAAACTGGCCGGCCGCCACCGCACCTTCATCGAGACCCACCTGGCCAAGAGCCGGCGCGTCTCGCGCGAAGTGGACGCGTGGATTCCGCACCTGTTCACCACCAGCCACCTGACCCACGAACCCATCCGGGAGTTTCTGGCCACGCACGACCAGTACGGTTACGCCGGTCCCCTGCGCCTCTCGCCGGGCCGGGCGGTGGGATTGCGGCTGGTGCCGATGGTGCGCGACCTGCGCTTTCTCTGGGAGGAAATGCCCCAGCAGGTGCTCGACGAGCAGCAGCAAAAGGTGCGCGACAGCCTCCGGCAGGCGTTGATCCAATGGGCGCGCTCGACCGGCGAGGCCAGCGATTACACCGACAACGTCCCGCTCCAATGCCTGCACCCGGTGGGCCACTGGTTCGAGATTCCCAACCTCCTCCGCAACGGCGTGCTGGCGGAGCTGCTCCGCGAACGGCCCGGCTTGAACTACCTGATGCTGCACAACATTGACACCCTCGGCGCGGACGTGGACCCCGCCCTGCTGGGGCGGCACATCGAGAGCGGCGCGACGCTGAGCTTCGAGGTCATCACCCGCCGGCTCGAAGACCGCGGCGGCGGCCTGGCCCGGGTGGACGGGCGCGTCCGGCTGGTCGAAGGGCTCGCCATGCCGCGCGAGGAGGAGGAATTCCGCCTCAGCTTCTACAACTCGATGACCACGTGGATCGAGATTGACGGCCTGCTGCGGGTGTTCGGGTTGGAACGCGCCGACCTCGACGACGAAGCCCAAGTGATGGCCGGCATCCGCCGCGTGGCCGCGCGCATGCCCACCTACGTCACCCTGAAGGACGTCAAAAAGCGCTGGGGCCACGGCCAGGAGGACGTCTTCCCGGTCACCCAGTTCGAGAAACTCTGGGGCGACATGACCGCCCTGCCGGAAGTGGACTGCCGGTTCCTCGTCGTCCCGCGCTTGCGCGGCCAGCAGCTCAAGGACCAGGCCCAGCTCGACGGCTGGCTCCGCGACGGCTCGGCCGACTACGTCGAATCCCTCGGCGCGTGGGGATAGGGGGAATCCGAGGCCCCGAAACCCGAAAGCCGAAAGCAAAGCGTCTCCTGTTGTAGCGCGGACTCCGATTTGCCGGTTTGAGAGCCGGCTGGAAAACGGCGGGTTGGGGAACCCGGTCTGCCCCCAAGGGGCGTTTTGCGCCTTTTCCGCGGGCCGCCCCCGCCCCCCCCGCGGTGGAACGGCCTTCTTTTCAAACAACCGGAATTACTCAGCGATGCGATAGAGGTGGGTCTTGGTGCGGAGGATGAGGGCGTTGCCGTCCACCGCCGGCGAGGCCATGAAGCCGGCGTCGAGGCGGTTTTCGGCCAGCAGCGCGAACCGGCGCGCCGCCCGGACGACGCGGGTGTCGCCTTCTTCATTGAAGAAATACACCCGGTCCCGCGTGGCCAGCAGCGACGCGGAGTAGTTGCCGCCGATCCGTTTCCGCCAGACGCTCCGCCCGGTGCGGAATTCGAGGCAGCTTCCCACCCCGCCGTCGTCCACCACGAAGAGCAGGTCGCCCACCCGCACGGGGGTGGGTTTGTTCGGCGCGTTGCGGCTGACGCGCCACGCCTCCCCGGGCGGATGGGCGAAGCCCGCTTCCGCCACCTTCAGCGCGGAAAGTTCCCCGCGCGGAAATCCCCAGCCGATCAGCGCCAGTCCGTCGGCATACAGCGGGCGGCAGGTGCCCGAGTGGCAGTGATACTGGACGAACCGCCAGAATTCGCGGCCGGTGGCCGGGTCGTAGAGGTACAGGGCGCGCGAGCCCAGGCTCAGCAGGGCGGGGCGGCCGTCGAGTTCGATGACCAGCGGCGTGGAAAAGGCCTTGCGCAGGTCGCCGTCGAGCTTGATGGAGCCGTCCGGTTCCAGGTCGCGAAAATCCACCGTGCGGCGGGTGCGCCACACCGTGCGCCCGGTTTCCTTGTCCAGCGCCACGACGTATTGGTAATCCGCGCCGTCGAAGTGGAGGATGAAGAGGTTGCGCCAGAGGATGGGCGAGGAGCCCGCGCCGCGCCAGTGGTTGCAGGGCAGGTCCCGGCGGGTCCAGAGCACCCGGCCGGTGCGGGTGTCGAGACAGGCCGTGCCGGGCGAGCCGAAGGTCACGTACACCCGGCCGGGTTCGATCACCGGGGTGGGCGAGGCGTAACTGTTGAACTGGTGGGCGAACTGAGGCTCGGTCACGGTGAACAGTTTCAGGTCGCGCAGGATGCGGCCGGTCCGGGCATCGAGGCAGAGGGCGTAAAGTTCGCGTCCGTCTTCGGTGGCCGTGGTGAGCCAGATCTGGCCGTCGAGCAGCACCGGCGAGGACCATCCGCGGTCGTGGACGGCGGTTTTCCAGACCACGTGGTTGGTCTCGCTCCAATGCAGGGGCAACCGGGCGTCGAGCGCGGTGCCCTGGCCGGTGGGGCCGAGAAACTGCGGCCAGTCCGCGGCCCGCGCGGACCCGAGTCCCAACCCGCACAAGACGGTCAGCGCCGGAAAAAACAAGCGTGCATTTGCCATTTGCCCCGGGATCGTACCCGCCTTCTCCTCCTTCCGGCGAGCCCGAAGCTTTGCGGCTTCCCTCGGATTCGCGCCCCGAAGGGCGGACGGCGTCCGAAGGGACGCGCCCAGCCCCGCTTCGGGGCTGTGGCCCCGTCCGAAATCCGAATTCCGCGAAATCCGAAGAAAATCGCGCGGTCTTCCGTAACCGCCTCGTCACTTCGGCGGCGGCGAAGGGAAGTCACGGCGTCGGGGCGGTTCGGCTTTGGGCGGCCCGGCGGTCCAGTTCGTCGAGGCGGAGACGGACGCTGACGATGAAGGGTTTTTCGCCCTTCACCCAGTGGCCGTAGGTGGTGGTCACGATCGTGCCGTCGGGCAGGATCACCACCCCCGGGTAGGCGCAATCCCAGGCGTGATGATTGTCCATGAGGCGCACGCGGTACTGGCCTTCGCGACCGTGCACGATGTCGTCGTAGGTGCCCACCCAGGCCACCCAGTCGCCTTGCGTGGGCGAGTCGAGCGTGGTGTCGCGGAAGCTGATGAAGAGGCGGCCGTCCGGCGCGTACACCGCCGTGTGCCGGTCGCCGGTCAGGGCGCCCGGCAGCTCGCGCGGCGCCGACCAGGTGCGGCCTTCGTCGTTCGAAAAGATCACGTGCGAGTTGCGCCGCCGCCGGTTCTCGCGCAGCAGGGCGGCAAGCTGGCGGCCGTCCGGCGAACGCACGACGCCCGGCTCGCACAGGTGGACCTCCGCACTGGCGAAAATGGCTTCCGGCGGCGACCACGTAAGCCCGCCGTCCTCGGAAAAGGTCTGATACAGCGTCATGACCTCCGGCTTTTGGCGTTTCGAGTGGGCGCGGATGAAGCGGCCGTCGTCGTGGAACATGGCCAGGTAATGGCCCGGCCGGTCGCGCAACGGGACCACGCTGCCCATCACCACGATGCCGCCCCAGTCGCCGACCGGTTTCAGCGGGCTCCACGTCGCGCCGTTGTCCTCACTCACCGCCAGCCGCGCCGGGTAAAGGCCGGACCAGAGGATCAACCGCTCGCGGCCGGTGGGATCCATCACCCGGTGAATCGTCGGAACCTCCTTGCTGGTGCGCCAGTTGTCCGGGGTGGGGAGGCGTTCGCTCCAAGTCCGGCCGCCGTCCGGGCTGCGTTTGTACACGATGGCGCCCCGTCCGTGCCCCTTGGGATAAACGCACAAAATGGTTTTCCCATCCGCCAGCAGGCAGGTGGTGGGGTGGCCGAGGTACTGGCCCGGTTCGCGGTCCACCACCGTTTGACGCGCCCGGTCGGGGGCGAGGTCAATCAGCGGGATCGAGTAGCCGCGCGGGATGGCGATGGCGTCGAGGTCGTCGGGGCGCGGCCCGGCGCGACCCGGCAGGGTCAGGATGCCGCGCAGCGCGGGGTGCGGCTCCACGGGGCCGCCGGTGGCGAGGAAGAAGCGCCCCCGCTCCACGCCGGCGTTGATGTTGTCCTTCGCCTCCCATTTCGCCCCGGAAGCGGTGAACCGCGCCCGCCGGACCGGTTGCCAGCGGCCGTTCAGGTCCAGCACCCAGGCCGGCCCGAACAACGCCCGGCGCACGTCGTGGACGCTGTCGTAGTCGCGCCGGAAATCCTCGACGAACGAGTAATAGCCCCGCAGGAACGCGCCGTTTTTCCGGCTGAAGGTGCGGAACGTGGCGAGGTGCTTCCATTGGCGTTTTTCGGGCACGTAAAAGAAGGCCGCGTAGGCGGTTTTGTCGCCCATCACGCTGGCCCGGATGAGGAACCGGCAGGTCTGGCCGAGCTTCCACCGGTAAGGCCATTTGCACTGGCCGCCGGTGCCTTCCCCGCCGAAACGGCGGATTTGCACGTCCGGGGCCCGGTAGAGCACCTCGACCCGTTTTTCGCCCGGCACGGCATGGGGGTTGTTCCCTTTGGTGGGATCCCAGACCGAGAAGAGCACCACCTTGTTGGTGGGCGAGCCGAGTTCCTGGATGCCGAAGTAACCGGTGTTCCAGCCGCAGGCCATGAAATAGCTGCCGGCGGTGCTGTCGGTGACGGTGACCTCGTTGTAAAAGGCGCGGCCTTCCGGCGCCTGCCAGCCGAGGTGGACGGAGCGGGCGGCGCGGGGACCACGCGCCGCCGGGGCGGCCAGGGCGGTCAACGCGGCCAGCGCGCCGGCCCCGAGGCCGAGGAGTCCACCGCCGAACGTCCGGCGGTTCTGAATCGCGTGCGTGTTCATGATGCGCGCCAGCCTGGCGTTTTCCGGCGGCCGTGGCACGCGAATTTCTCCCGCCGACCGCCTGCTTTCCGCGCCCCGCCGGACGCGGAAACCTGCCCGTTTGCCGGATTGGGAGGTTGCGTCCGGAAGGCGGGGACGTTTTGCTTCCGACACGGCACTTTGAACCACGCTTCACCATGCAAGAGCTCGAATTGAATCACGGCTGGTCGGCGCGAAACCTTTCCGCGCGACAAACCCGGCGAGGCGGAACGCCTCCCCGGTGGCGCGCGCGGGCGGGGGGATTGGCGGGGCTGGCGCTCGCCGCGTTGTCGCTCCGGGCGGAAGCCCCCTTTCTCCGTTCCGAGCTGATCTTCCCGCTCGAAACCCTCCACAACCACGCCTCCTGCATCGTCGAGACCCCGCGCGGCGACCTGCTGGTGACGTGGTTTCGCGGCAGCGGCGAGCGCAAGGCCGACGACGTGCAAATCATGGGCGCCCGCAAACGGCGCGGCGAAAGCGCGTGGAGCCCCATGTTCGTCATGTACGACACCCCGGCCTTTCCCGACGGCAATCCCTGCCTGTTCGTGGATCCGCGCGGGCGGCTCTGGTTGTTTCACACCACCATCCAGGCCAACACCTGGGAAAGCGCGCTGCTGAAGTATCACGTCTCGACCGATTACGACGGCGCCGGTCCGCCGAAGTGGGATTTCATGCGCGTGTTGCACGTGAAACCGGGCGACTCATTCGCCCGCGCGGTTGAACGGGTGCTGCCCCGTTTCGAGGCCGAGGCGCGCCGGATGGAACTGGCGCCGCGCACCCGGCGGGAGGTGGACGCCTTTCTCGGGGCCATGCGCGAACACGCCCGCGACAAGCTGTATCGCCGGCTGGGCTGGATGACCCGCGCCCACCCGTTCCTGCTCGACGGCCGGCGCCTCATCGTGCCGCTCTATCACGACGGCTTCTCCTTTTCGCTCATGGCCTTCACCGACGACTGGGGGGCGCATTGGGCGTTCAGCGCGCCGCTCATCGGGGCGGGGAACATCCAGCCCAGCATCGTCCGGCGCGCGGATGGTTCGCTCTACACGCTGATGCGCGACAACGGCCCGCCGCCGCAGCGGTTGCTGCGGAGCACCTCGCGCGATCGGGGCGAAACCTGGTCGCCGGTGACCGACAGCGACCAGCCCAACCCCGGTTCCGGCGCGGAGATCATCCGGCTGCGCAACGGCCATTGGGTGTTGATCAACAACGACACCGAAAACGGCCGCCACCAGTTGGTGGTGCGCCTTTCGGACGACGAAGGCCGCACGTGGAAATGGCAGCGCTACCTCGAACGCGACACCCCGGGACCCGAATCCGGCCGTTACCATTATCCCTCCCTCATCCAGGCCGCCGACGGCACCCTCCACGCCACCTACAGCTATCACCTTCACCGCTCCCAACTGCCCAAGGACGCGGACGGTGACCCCGCCGCCAAATCCATCAAGCACGTCCACTTCAACGAAGCCTGGATAAAGGCGGAGTAGATCAGCGCCCCGAAGTGACGGCAAATTTCCGTTTTCAGCACCGGACAGGGTGCTCTGCCGCGCCCTTTCCTGCCCTTTCGAGTTTGATTTTGTCTTTTTCTCCTGGGCGGCGAGCCTTCCCCAACCGGGCGGCACCCGCGTCTCGCGGGTTGGCTTCGGCATCCCGCCAAAGCCTCTCTCCGTCCCCCGACCGCGGTCGTTTCAACTGTTTCGCGCGCGCCGAGAAGCCGGGCGGGACGCCCGGCCCGACCCGCGAGACGCGGGTGCTACCCCAGCGACGGCCATCCCCAACCAGCGGGGAAATCGTTCGCCTCGCAGCGTGCCACGCTGCGAAACAGCAGGCTGCCAGCCTGCGCTACGAGGGGCTTTCGCCTCGTTGCCTCGGCAACTACGGGGGGGACTCCACTGTCAATCGCCCTGGTAGCGGTAGCGGAAACGGCCTTCCGGGGCGGCGTCGCCGCTCAGGTAAATGTCCAAGGGATCGTCCGGTTTTTGGGCGTGGTCCCACCACTGGAAATCCAGCGCCACGGCGGTGGTGTTCGGGGGCAGCCCCAGCGCGGCACGCGGCACGGCCAGTTGGAGGCGCGTTCCTTCCACGCGGAACGGGATTCGCGTCACCGGCGCCCAATGCCCGTCGGCGGCGCGGCGTTCGAGCGAGGTGGTCCCGTCGGCGGCGGGCGCGCCGTTTATCCGGAAATCGAAGCCCCGCCAGCCGGTGGCGGGGTCCTGGTCGGTGTCGAGCAGCAGCCACATCCAGTTCGTGCCGGTGGGCGGGGTGAGCGGCGCGCGGGTTTCCGCGAGGAAAAACAGATGCGTGGCGTCCCGCGCGACCTTGAACCGCCACAGATCGTTCCGCCCGGTGCGGTTCACGTAATGGGTTCCGCCCGCGCCGTCGAAATCGCGGGGGTGCGTTTCGCCCACGTGATCGGTGAACCACGGTTTCACGTCCGCCCACTGCGCGAACGGCCCGTCCACCCGGAGGGTGCGGGGCGGCCCGGCGACGGGCAGGGCGGGCGCGCCCTTGTAGCGGCGCACGTTGGCGATCAGTTGCCAGTAGTAGTTGTCGCCGTGCCCCACCCGGGCCGGCTCGATGTCGCGGCTGTATTCCTCGTCGAACTGGTCCACGAACACCAGCGGTCCGCCGGGCTTGCCCCAGCGTCCGGCGATCCATTCGTTCCAGCCGGTGACCATCACGAAGGGCGGATCGAGTTCGAAGGCCCGCCGCCATTGCTCGGCGAAGTTGCAGCCGTGATTCACCGCGCCCGGGGCGGTCTCGACGCGGCCTTCGTGAAAGCTCCGTCCGCGCGCCTCGCCGCTGCTCATGTTCGTGACCTTGCCATCGCGACGCCGGAGGTTTTGGGCCACCGAGACGTTGACCTGTTCCGGCACGTTGGGGTCGTCGGTGTAGCCGTAGGGCTGGGGATAGGCGGCCTCCCAATGCCAGGCGTAGGGGGTGTTCACCATCGTGAAGGGCCAGTGGGCGCGGCGCAGGGTGAAGAAGCGGCGCAGCTCGGGATCGGCCTGTTTCGGGTCGCAAATCATCAGGGGCTTCCCCCGCCAGCGGAACCAGAGTTCGGAAAAGCGGTGGGGCTGATACAGCTCCTCGTAGAGCTTCCGGGCGGTGGCCCCGGCCCGGGTGTTGAGCATGAAGGCGATTTGCGGCGTGCGCCCGCCCGCCTCGCGAATGGCGCGGAACACCTCGCAGAGCTTCAGGTAGGTGTCGCGATAGGTGATCGCGTTGGTGGTGTCGAAGATCAGCGTGTCAATGCCGGCGTCGGCCAGCAGTTGGGCGTGGCGGCGCAGCACCCACGGATCGCTGCTGAGGTAGTAACCGTAGAGCGGTTCGCCCCAGTAATGGTACTGCCCGATCGGTCCCCAGTAGGGCGACGCCGCGTTGGTCAGGGCGGTGGGGTCCCGGGCGAGAATCCGGCTGATGTCGTACGGCCCGTCCCCATACGGGCACTTGCCGCCCCGGTTGTTGTGCCAGAGGAAATAGAAGATGCCCACGAACCGATCCGCCCGCGGCGGCCCGACCTCATCCGCCAACGGCAGCGCCCGCCCCAGCGCGTCGGTGGCCGGCCACGGCACGCCGGGGACGGAGGAAACGGACGGCGAGGCGGCGCGGGCCGGGCCGCCCGCCGCCAGCAGCAACACGGCGGCAACGAGCGGAAATGACGCGTGTTTCATGCTCCCCAGCCTGCCACGTTCCGGTGTCTTTGGCGATGTTTCGGCGACCGGAAAAAACGCGGCGTTCCGCGGCGGGCGGCGGCGGGGTTGCTACGGCTCCAACTGGAGACGCACGCCGGGAAGGAGTTTTCCCCGGGCGTCGGCGAGGCGAAGGCCCACGCGCCATTCGTCGTGGTCGGGCCGGACGGTTTTCAGCAGCAGCGAGTGGGCGCCCGCGTCCAGTTTCAGCGGCAGCTTGACGGGCAACCGGTCGCCGCCCGGGGGGCTCTGGGCCAGCGTTGGCGCGGCATCGAGGGGCTGACCGTCGAGCCAGAGTTTCACCGGCCCGGAATGACGCACGCGCAGCACGGCCGCGACGGGTTTCTCCACCGCCAGCACGACACGCAACAGCGCCACCTGCGCGACGGTTCCGTCCAGGGGAGGCACGCGGACCAGCCCCTGTTCCGCCTTCACCAGCCGCCAGGCCGCCTTGTCCGGCGCCTGCCCGGCCGGCAGGGGCGTTTCGAGCGGCGCGGTGGTGGCCGGCCAGGGACCGGCCAGCCGCCACACCTCCACCGCGCCGTCCCAGTCGTCCATCCGGGCCCGGGCGGTCTGGGCGGCCAGGCGGACGTCGCCCTCGGGGAAGATTTTCTCGATCCGGTCCAGCGCGGCGCGCGCGGCCTGGGGGGCCGTGCCGCCGAGGTACCGCGCCACCCGCGCCATCGCCCGGGCGGCGGTGGCCCGGACTTCGGGGTCGGCCAGAAACGGCGCGAGCGTTTCCAAGGCGCGCGGGTGCGGCCACTGCCCCAATCCCTCCAGCACCACGCGCCGTTCCGCGGCGGTCTGGGCGAGGGGGAGGGCCAGTTGCAGGAAGTGGATGCTCCGGGTCACCGGCCGCCGCGACGGCAGGGCCACCACCCGGACCACGCCGCGCAGGGCGGTCGCGCGGATGGCGGCGTCCCGGCTCAAGGTGGCCAGCGAAAGCAGCGACTGGAGGGCCTCGGTGTCCGGCCATCGAGCGAGCGCGTCCGCCGCCTGTTTCCGCAGGGCTTTTTGGGGTTCCTGATTGGCCGCCCACGTGACGAGTTCCAGCGCCGCCGGACCGCCGATGGCCGGAGACGCCGTCAGCACGGCGGATTTGACCGGAACGGGGGAGCGGGCGTAGGCGGCGGCCAGGGCGCGGGAGGCGTCGGCGCGCTGGTCCGGCCCCACCCGCCGGGCCACGGCTTGCACGGCGCGCAAGGCGGCCTCCCGTTCCACCGGTGTTTCGGCGGCGCGCAGAAATTCGACGAGCAGCGGGAACTGGCCCGGGTCGGCCAGCGCCCCCAGGGCGTCGAGGGCGACGACGCGCAACGCCTTGTCGGCGGTGGCGGCGGTTTCCAGCAGGGCGGGCACGGCATCGCGCATCCGCCGCGCCACCGCGGCTTCGATCAAGGCGGGGCGCAGGGCCGGCACGGCGGTGGCCACGCCGTCGAGCACGGCCGCGTCCACGCCGGGGCCGCGCAGTTTGGACAGGCTTTCGCGGGCGGCGTCGGCGGTCAACGGGTCGGCGGTGGCGGCCAGCTCGGCCAGCCAACGGACCGCTTCCTGGCCGACCGGCACCCGGCTCAAGGCGCGCACGGCGGCCCGCCGCACGGCGGGATGTTCCGAGCGGCTCAAGTCGAGAAAGGTCGGCGCCAGGGGGGCGTCGTGGCGTTCGGCCAGCACCGGGATCAGCATCGCCTGGGTCTCCGGCGTCAACCGGGGCAGGCGGGCGAGCAGTTGCAGCAGGCCCACCGGCGACAACGCCCGCAGCAGGCTCAACCCCACGCCGCGCAGCTCGGGATCGCCGCTGTCCACCAGGCCCAGCACCACCGGCAACGCGCCCTCGGGGTTCACCTCGACCAGCCCCCGCAACGCCGCCACCCGGCAGTACGGCGGCACGGCGGTCGAGACATAGACGGCCCGATACAGCGCCGCGGCCTGGTCGGGATCGCCCGCGCGCATGAGCCGGTCGGTCGCCCGGAGCAGGGCTTCCGTCACCACCTGCCGGTCCAGGGCCCGGGCCACCGCCGGGGCGAGCTTTTGCGGCGGGGTGTTGGTGGGGGCGAGGGCGGGCTCGAAGGTGGCCGCCAGCCGCCGCAAGGCCGCGAGGGCCGGCGCGCTTTCCAGCCGGCTCAACGCGACCGCCGCCGCCTCGACGAGGGCCGGATCGTCGTCGGCCAGCGCGGCCTGGAGGGCGGGGAAGGCCAGCGGATCGCGCCGGCGGCCCAGCGTGTTCAGCGCGCCGACGCGGAGTTCCTTTTTCAAGCGCGGCAGGGCGTTGGTCAGGGCCTTGGTGGCGAGCCGGCCGGGAATGACTTCCAGCGCCGACCGGGCCGCCGCGGAGAGGTCGGGATCTTCCAGCCACGCCATCAGCGCGGGCACGGCGGCTTCTCCGCCGATCAGGCGCAGTTGGCGACCGGCGAATCGTTTCGCCTCGGTCGTGGCCTGCTCGTTTTCCAGCAGCGCCAGCAACTGCTGCTCCAATTCGCGCGTGGCCGCCGGCCGGCCCAGCGCCGCGCGCACCTGATCCTCGATGCGCGCCAGATCACGGCGCGAGTCGCCGCAATGATACCCGGCGGCCCGGTCAAACACGGCGTCCGCCCCGGCGCCCAGCCCCGGCAGGAGGCTCAGCAGCAGCAGCGCCAGACAACGCGCGCGCGGGCGATGGATTTTCACAGTCGCCATGGCTCGCGATAGGAAACGCCCAGCAGCCGGCGGGCGGTGGCGTCGTCGGGGATGTTTTCCGTGGCGGCGTCCCAGCGGATCTTGCGCCCCACCCGCATGGCGATGAGTCCCAGGTGGCCCACGGTGGCGGCGCGTTGGGCGGCTTCGACCGGCGCGATCGTGAGCCGGCGCGTTTTCACGGCATCAAGAAAGTCCCGGTAATGGCCGGGCGAGGGCGGAAGGTGAAACTCCTGCGGCGCGAGGGGTTCGTCCCACGCGGCGCGTGGACTGGCGTCGCTGCCGTGGCGGCTCACCCAGATCCAGCCTTCGTCCCCGATCCAGCGCACGCCCGGGCGCAGGTGGGGGTAACCGCCCGCCAGGATCAGTTGCAGACCGTTCGGGTAACGGGCCGTGACGCTGAAGCGGGTGGGTGCGTCCCAAAGCGGGCCGTCGGGGAAATCGCCCCGGGCTTCGACTTCGAGCGGCGCGGGCGTGGGATCGTCCAGCGCCCAGTGGGCAATGTCCACGTGGTGGCCCGCCCAGTCCATGAGCTGGCCGCCGCCGTAAGCGCGAATCCAGCGCCAGTTGCGCGGCAGGCGCGCGGGGCAGTAAGGCGCGCGGGACGCGGGCCCCAGCCAGAACTCGTAATCCAGCTCCGCCGGCGGTTTTGTGGGGCGGGTTTGGCCGGCGGCGCCCGTGAGGTCCGGATGCCCGCCCGGCAGGCCGATTTCAATGGTGTGCACCCGCCCGATGCGGCCGTTGCGGACCCGCTCCACGGCTTCCCGAAACCGGCGGACCGAGCGCTGCCAGCTTCCGCTTTGCCAGACGCGGGCGTAGCGGGTGACCACGTCACAAATCACCCGTCCCTCGCGAATGCCATGCGCCAGCGGCACTTCGCCGTACACGTCCTTGCCGCGTTGGGCGGCTTCGATGGCGGGGATGGCGTGCCAGTGATTCGGCAGCGAGAGGACCACGGCGTCCAAGTCGCGCCGCGCCAGCAGCTCGCGGAAATCGGAACAAACCGCGCAATCTTCGTGGCCGTAGTGGCGGTTCACCAAATCGCGCGCCGTCGCGGCGGCTTTTTGGTCCACGTCGCACACCGCCACCACCTGGCAATCCGGGTGACCGAGAAAGGCTTCGAGATTGCCGCGACCCCGCCAGCCCACGCCGATGCAGGCCAGCGTGATGCGCCCGGACGGAGCGGGCCGTTCCGCCTCCCCCCGCAATCGTCCCGCAAGCCACACCGGCGCGCCGGCGGCAACCCCGCCCACGCCGAGCGTCCGGAGAAACCTCCGGCGGGACACGCGAAACGAAATGCGGGCGGACGGACTCACGCCGCCCATTCTCCGAATCGAAACGCGGCGCGGCAACTGGTTTTGTGGGAAACGCGCCGATTCGGGAGGCTTTGGGGAGAGAACCTCACGTGACGGCGGCCACGCGCAAGTCGCGCAACACGCGCAATTCCGGCAGGGGCGCGCCGCGCAAAGGCCGCGCGCCGGTGCGCCGTTTGGGGCCGAATTTCTCCCGGTGCAGCGCGAACACTTCCTCCACGAAATCCTTCGAGCCCAGGACCACCCCGTCGGTCAAATGCCGCAACCGCAACCGCAGCACCGCGCCCAGGCTCAACTGTCCGCCGGCGGCCAGCACCTGCTTGATGTACTCCCGCTCCACCGTCGCTTTTCCGCTGCGCCCCGACGCCCCCGCGCGCACGTACAGCCGCTGCCGATATTCCGCCGCCGCCGCCCGCCATGACGCATTTTTCAGAAAGCTCATCAATCCCGCGCGGGCATCTTCGTTCCCCGCCAACGCCGCCGTGTAACCGCAAAACCGGTAATCCTTCGGATCCGTCACCAGCCCCGCGCGCACCGGATTCAGGTCAATATAGGCCGCCATCGTGCCCACCACGCCGGGTTGATCCTCGACCAAAACGCTCTTGAACCGCTCCGCCCACAACGTACCAAACCGGTCGTGCCGACGGTTGTACCACCGGCTGAACCGCTGCTTGAGCTCCTTCATGAACGCCGACACATCCCCCATTCGGGCGAGCAATCCGGCGCGCAAATCATGCGCCAAACGCCCCAACCGCGCCTGCTGCTCCCGGGCCAGTTGCACCAACGCGCCTTGCTTCCCGTAAAGCGCCTCCATCCGTTTCACCAGCTCGGCATCACCGGGCTCAGACGGCTCCGGCACCCGCACCAGAACGTGGAAGTGGTTGGACATGATGCAGTACGTGATGACTTCCACCCCGCAAAACCGGGCTTGCTGGCGAATCATGGCCACCAATTTCTCCTTGGCCACCTGGTCCAGCAAAGCCTGTCCTCCCACCACCCGGGACATGCAATGATACACCGCGCTGCGTCCGGTCAACTTGATCCGCGCCAGTCTCATGACGCCGTGATATTTGCATCCGATAAGTCTCACGTCAAGAATTTTGAACCTGTCACTTAATCATTCATTGACGCATTCCCCACCTTCAGAAACACTTGCCGCCGTGCAAGCGACGGAACAAACCACTCTTCGTCCAACCACTCACGGTAACATTCAAATCGTTCCCATCCCCCGGGATGCCCGGAGCGTGGCCCGTTTCCTGGAGGTGCCTTACGGGATTTATGACGGCGACCCGAATTGGGTGGCTCCGTTATTGCTGGATTTGAAAAAAGTATTCACCGACGCAAACCCGCTCTTCGAGCACGCCGAAATGCAGCTCTGGATCGCCGTCCAAAACGGTCGCGACGTGGGGCGGATCATGGGGTTGGAGGATCGGCTGCATAATGAAATTCACCAGGAGCGAACGGCCTATTTCGGCTACTACGAAAGTCCCGACGACCCGGCGGTGGCCAGCGCCCTGCTGGAAACCGTGTTCGATTGGGCACGTTCGCGGGGGCTCGATCGCATCGTGGGGCCGGCCAATCCCACCAGCAACGACGAGTTCGGGTTGCTCATCGAGGGGTTCGATTCGCCGCCGGTGTTGATGATGACGTACAACCCGCCCTACTACGCCACGCAATTCGACGCCGCCGGCTTGCGCAAGGCCAAGGACCTCGTGGCGTTCTACATTGACATCGCCCACAGTCCGCACGACCGGCTCAACCGGCTCGCGGCCATCTGCAGGAAACGGCATCCGGACTTGGAGTTTCGCGCGGTGACCAAGCGTTCCCTGAAAAACGACCTTTCCAAAATCAAGGCGGTCTATAATGCCGCGTGGGAGGAAAACTGGGGATTCGTCCCCATGACCGACGCGGAAATTGATTTCCTGGCCGCGCGGCTCAAACCCCTGCTGGTCGAGGGGCTTGTCTGGCTGGTGGAGCATGGCAACGAGCCGGTGGCCTTCATGCTGGCCGCCCCGGATTTCAACGAGGCCCTCAAACCCTTGCGCGGGCGGCTGCTGTCGGCCGGGTTGCCCCGTTTTTTAAGCTACGTTTTGGGCTGGCGACACTTCCGCCTCTGCCGCGTCATCACCTTGGGCGCCGTGAAAGGCTGGCGCGGAAAAGGACTGGAATCGGTGATGCTCAGCGAAGGGTTCAAGGTGGGGTTCAAAATGGGGTTCGAAGGGGCCGAGGCCTCGTGGGTCATCGAGGACAACGTCGCGATGTGCCGCGTCATCGAAACGATGGGCGGCCACATCTACAAACGCTACCGGGTGTACGATCGCGCCTTGTAGGCCCGCGGCCTTCGCGCTTTACAGGGCGCGCGGGCCGCTTTTTATTTCGCGCATGCACGCAATTTCATTCCTCCCGCGGCAAGCTCTCCTCGCCGCCGCCGCGAGTGGCGCGCTCTTTGGCGCGGCGGCCCAACCCTTGCCCTCCGTGGCCCTTGAGCCGGTGTGGCCCAAGCTGAAGCTCGCCTGCCCCGTGGCGCTCGAAGAAATCCCCGACGACTCCGGGCGTTACCTCATCGCCGAGCGGAGCGGCCGGGTGTGGCTGGTGGAGGAAGACACCGACGGCGGCGACGCTTCGCTGTTTCTGGATCTTTCGGATCGCTGGCCCGTTCCCCCTTCGAACGGCGAAGGCCTCCTGGGCTTGTGCTGCCATCCGAAATTCAAGCAAAACGGCCACTTCTACCTCTGCGCCACCCGGCAAAATCCCCGTCGCGTCGTCCTCAGCGAAATTTCAGTCCGCCGGAAACCTCCCCACCAGGCAGACCCGGGCGCCGAACGCGTCCTGCTGGAAATCCTCCTTCCTCCCTGCGCTCCCGCCGGCGGGCGAATTTGCTTCGGTCCGGACGGTTTCCTCTACCTCGCCGTCGGCGACCGCCCCGCGGCGGACACAACCTCCTCCGGGGCGCAAGACCCCACCTGCTTGCGGGGCAAGATTCTGCGCCTCGACGTGGACACCCGCTCCGGCGCCCTCCCCTACGGCATCCCGCCCGACAATCCCTTCGCCGGCCGGGACACCGGGGCGCGCAAGGAAATCTTCGCGCGGGGCCTGCGCGACGTCGGCGGCATGAGCTGGGACCGGCAAACCGGCGACCTCTGGGGCGGCATCCGCGGCCGGGAATGGGAAGGCGTCGCGCTCATTCGCAAGGGCGGCAACTATGGCTGGCCCTTCCGGGACGGGTTCCACCGGCGCGCCTCCGCCCCCGCCGGCACGCGTTGCTCCCCCCTGCTGGTCGAAGCTCCCCACACGCCGGCCCTGGCGGGCAAAGCCCTTTTCCCCGGACACGGATTGGGCGCCCGCATCGTTGGCGGCCACGTTTATCGGGGCCAGGAGCAACGCGGCCTGCGCGGGCTTTATCTGTATGCCGACGGCGCTCTCGGCACCCTCTTCGGGCTGCGCTACGGGGACGGCCGGGTTCTCCAATACGGCATTTTGCTCGAACAACCCCGTCCCATCCTCGGTTTTGCCCAGGACAGCTACGGCGAACTTTACGTCCTGATGCCCGGCGCGCCGGTGATGCGGCTCCGGCAGGCCAAGTAATCGTCCCGCGCCCAAGCTCGCTTTTTCCGGCGCGCTTTCGGCAGGCTGGTGGCGCGAACATGACCGACCGGATCGTGACCGAAATCTTGCCCACCCACACTCCGGCGCTCCGCGAGCAGGCGGTGCGGCGGGCGGCGGAATTGCTGCGCGCCGGCAGGCTGGTGGCGCTGCCCACCGAAACGGTCTATGGCCTGGCCGCCAACGCGCTGGACGCCGCCGCCGTCGGGCGCATCTTCGCGGCCAAAAACCGCCCCGCCCACAATCCGCTCATCGTCCACGTGGCCGACGAATCAATGGCCCGCCGCTGCGTGGCCGGGTGGCCGCCGGTGGCCGCCGCTTTGGCGCGGGCCTTCTGGCCGGGGCCGCTGACCCTCGTCCTGCCCCGCGCCGCGATCATTCCCGACGTCGTCACCGCCGCCGGCCCCACCGTGGCCGTCCGCTGGCCGGCCCACCCCGTCATGCGCGCCGTCATCGAGGCGTGCGGCTTTCCCCTGGCCGCCCCGAGCGCCAATCCCGCCAACCGCCTTTCGCCCACCACCGCCCGGCACGTCGCGGAAGGTTTGACCGGGCGGGTGCCTTTGATTCTGGACGGCGGCCCGTGCGCGGTGGGCATTGAATCCACCGTGCTGGACGCCACGGTTGCGCCGCCCCGGGTGTTGCGCCCCGGCCGGATTGCCGCCGAGGAAATCGCCGCCATCGCGGGCGGCCCGGCGGAAACGGTCTCGTCCACCCCCACCCCCGCCCCGCGCAGCCCGGGGCGGCTGCCCCGGCATTACGCGCCCCGCGCGCGCCTGGAGGTGTGGCAGTGGCCGACGACGGAAGCGCTGCGGGCGCGGGTCCGGCGGCGGGGCTGGAATCCGGCCCAAGTGGGCGTGCTGGCCCACGACCGCGTTCCGCCGCGCGACGCCGGATTCCTTCGCGTGACGGCATTGCCGGCGAACCCCCGGGATTACGCCCGCGCGTTGTACGCCGCGTTGCACCAATGCGACGCCGCCGGCGCCCGGCAAATTCTCGTGGAATCGCCTCCAAGCGATCCCGCTTGGGCGGCCATTATGGACCGGTTAAAACGAGCTGCTTATCCCAATTTCAAGGCTTCCGATTCCGCTTGACTCTCAGGAGAAATGGAATAATTTCCCCTTATGAAAAATGCGGAAAGCAGCGAATGTTGGCGAAGAGGAGCGAGTGATCATTGAATCATAAGATCATTCTTTTTGTTTATTTTGTTCAGGGAAAATAAGTTGCTTTTTTGATGGAAAGTGCTTTTTTTCGGACTTCTGATTAAGATTTAACTTGCCATACTGCTATTGTCTTGTTTCCAAATTTCAAAAAAAGCGAAACGTTTTCTTGGCAAATGGCAAAATGAGGGAATAGTGTCGAAATGACGCGTTGGCGGCTGTTACTGGGTTTGCTTTGGGCGGTTTTGTTTGGGGTCTCTCTCTGGGGAGTTTTGACCAGCGGACATTCCGCCGAGAATCCCCCTCTGCATGAGGGGCGGTTTGTAGTGTACTGTGTGTTGGGAGTGATCTCGCTGGCGGGAGGCGCCTGGATGT
>CAZRPT010000294.1:0-10439 GCA_964601985.1 uncultured Verrucomicrobiota bacterium | reverse complement strand
AGCAGCGCGAACCGCGACGGCGTGCAGGTGGAGGCCGCGGCGTAGGCGTCGGTGAAGCGCAGCCCCTCCCGCGCCAGCCGGTCAATGGCCGGCGTGTGGACGCGGGTCGCCCCGTAGCAGCTCACGTCGCCGTAGCCGAGGTCGTCGGCGTAAATCAGCACGATGTTCGGCCGGGCGGGCGCGGGCGCGGCCACGCCGTGACCGCCGGCCAGCAGGCCCGCGACCAGCCCGACGCCCGCGCCGGCGGTGGCGGCCCGTTTCCCCGCCGCCAGCATTCCACGGAAAAGTTCAAGCATGCCGTCAGTTTGCCTGTCCGGGGCAAACTCCGCCATGCAAAAGACAAACCGCGCGAAGGCCGGCGGGAAGGAAAAGGCGCCCTCCCGAAAGCCCTCTTTTGCTTTTCGCCCGGCTGCTTGGTTGACGGAAGCCGGGCGGAATTGTTAGATAAGCGCCACGTGCGCGTCCGACGGCAAACCAGACCGGCTTCCCTGCTTCGTTTCGCGGGGCGGCGGACGGTGTGGGCGACCCCGGGACGGTTCGGCGGTTTTTTCGACTGCTTTCCCCTCTTCCTGTCATGAGCGATTCTCCTGAACTCAAATACCGTCGCATCCTGCTCAAGCTCACCGGTGAAGCCCTCGGGGACGCCGCGGGCAACGGGATCGGCACCGACCGCATCCACCGCATCGCGGGAGAGATTCGGGACGTGCAGCAACTGGGCGCTGAAATGGCCGTGGTGGTGGGCGGCGGCAACATTTTCCGCGGTCTGCCCGGCAGCAAGAAGGGGATCGAGCGGGTCACCGGCGATCAAATGGGCATGCTGGCCACGTTGATCAACGCGCTGGCCCTGCAGGACGCCCTCGAAAAACTGGGCGTCCAGACCCGCGTCCAGACCGCCATCGCCATTGACCAGGTGGCCGAGCTGTTCATCCGCCGCCGGGCGGTGCGCCACCTCGAGAAGGGGCGGGTGGTCATCTTCGCCGGCGGCACGGGCAACCCGTTCTTCTCGACCGACACCGCCGCCTCCCTCCGGGCCAGCGAGATCAAGGCCGACGTCATTCTCAAGGGCACCAAGGTGGCCGGCATTTACGACCGCGACCCGGTGAAGCACCCCACCGCCACCCGCTACGAGCGGATCACCTTTCAGGAGGCCATCGCCAAGCGGTTGCAGGTGATGGACACCACCGCCTTCTCGATGTGCATGGACAATCACATGCCCATCGTGGTGTTCGACGTGTTCGAGGCGGACAACCTCCGGCGCATCGCGCTGGGCGAACCGATCGGCACGGTGGTGACGGATTGACGCCCCGCCGCCTCCCGCTTTATTACCTTCCCGAACAAACAGTCAACCCGGATTGAAACTATGCCCATCAGCGCGATTCTGAAGGAAGCCAAGGAAAAGATGAAGAAGACCGAGCAGGTCGTGGTGAAGGAATTCGCCGGCGTGCGCACCGGCAAGGCCTCGCCCGGCCTGGTCGAAAACATCGCGGTGGACGTGTACGGCTCGCAGATGCGCCTGCGCGAGCTGGCCGCCATCAACGCGCCCGAGCCGCGCCTGCTGGTGATCACCCCGTGGGACGCCTCGACGGTGCACCCCATCGAAAAGGCCATTCAGAAGGCCAACCTCGGCCTCAACCCCTCCATTGACGGCAAGGTCATCCGCATCACCTTCCCCGAGCTGAGCACCGAACGGCGCGAGGAGTTCACCAAGATCGTGCGCAAACTCGCCGAGGACGGCCGGGTGGCCATCCGCCACGTGCGCCGGGACGCCATCGAGCGGCTCAAGAAGGAGGCCAAGGCCGGCGGCGTGACCGAGGACGAGGAACGTCACGCCGAGAAAGAGGTGCAGAAACTCACCGACGAGTTCATCAAGAAAATTGACGAGCACCTCAAGGCCAAGGAAGAGGAAATCATGACCGTCTGAGCGCCGGGCGGGAAATGCCGGGTTGGGAAACCCGGCCTGCCGCCAGGGGGTGTTTTGCGCTCTTTCCGGAAAACCGCGTGCCCCCCCCCCGCGCGGCCCCTCCCCGGCTCAACGAGCGGAAGCCGGCGGGTCGGGGGGCGTCCGGCTCAGATCGGTCACCCGGGGGCTCGGCGGCTTGAAGAAAATCACCGTTTCGCCGCTCTTGCTGTACCCCAGTTTTTCGCGGGCGAGCCGCTCCACGGCGGCGGGGTTGTGTTCCCACTGGAAAACGCGAAATTGATACACCGCCAGTTCCTGACGGAGACCGTCCACCTCCGCGGCCGCCTCGATCTTCTGCCGCTGGAGCCGCTGGTTGAGTTGGATTTCAGGCAGAATCCAGAAAGCGGCAGCCACTCCCCCGACGGCGAACATCAAAAACACCGCCGTCCAGCTCAGCCGGTTCCACCAAGTCACTGAAACTGCCATTTTCCAAGCATCATGTGGGGCAGGGCTCCATTTGCCCAGTCCGAATTGAAATTTTTTATCCCGCCTCCGCGCTCCCATCTTCCGCCTTTTCAAGCCGGCGGGGGGCGCGTAGGTTCGTCGTTTTATTGGCGGAAATGCCGAGTGTGTACATCAAAACCTACGGGTGCCAGATGAACGAACGCGACTCCGAGGCGGTGGCGGCGGAGTTCCTCGCGCGCGGGTTCACCCTGGCGCCCTCGGAAGCGGTGGCGGACGTGGTGCTGCTGAACACGTGCAGCGTGCGCGACCAGGCCGAGCGCAAGGCGCTGGGCAAGATGGGCACCCTGGCGGCGGAGGTCCGGCGGCATCGGCCGGGCGTGGTGCTGGGCTTTTTGGGCTGCATGGCCCAAAGCCACGGCGAGGCGTTGTTGCGGGAGGCGCCCGGCGTCAGGCTGGTGCTCGGCACGCAAAAGTTTCATCGCGCGCCGGAGTATGTCGCCGCCCTGCTGGCCGGACGCGAGACCGCGGTGTGCGACGTGGGCGATGAACCCGGCAGCGAAACGGCGGTCCGCCGGCACCTGCCGATCCCCGCGCCGGAGGCGCGCCGGGTCTCGGCGTTCGTGAGCATCATGCAGGGCTGCAATCAGCACTGCACCTTCTGCATCGTGCCCCAGACGCGCGGGCGCGAGCGCAGCCGGAGCATCGCGGACATCGTGGAGGAGGTGCGCGGATTGGTGGCGCAGGGGGTGCGCGAGGTGACGTTGCTGGGGCAGATCGTGACCAGCTACGGCCGGCGCGAGATCGGCGCGCGCGACGGGCGGTCCGCCTTCGTGCAACTGCTCGAGGCGGTCAACGCCGTCGAGGGCCTCGAACGACTCCGCTTCACCGCCCCCCATCCCAAGGGTTACGGCGAGGATTTGGTGGCGGCGTTCGGGCGGTTGGAAAAACTGTGCGAGAGCGCCCATCTGCCGGTGCAAAGCGGCAGCGATCGGATGCTCAAGCTCATGCACCGCGGCTACACCCGCGCGCGTTTCCTGGACCTCCTCCGCCAGTTGCGGGCGGTCCGACCGGAGATCGGGCTGAGCACCGACTTCATCGTCGGGTTCCCCGGCGAGACGGAGGAGGATTTCCAAGCCACGCTGAGCCTGGTGGAGGAAGTGGCGTTCGACACGGCGTTTGTGTTCAAATACTCGCCGCGCCGGAACACCCCGGCCGCCACGATGCCGGATCCGGTGCCGCGGGAAGTGATCGAAGAACGGCACGCCCGGCTGCTGAACCGGATCAACGAACTGGCCGCGGCGCGTTACGCCAGGCTGGTGGGGCGCGAGGTGGAGGTGCTGGTCGAGGGCCCCAGCCGCCGCAATCCCTCCCGGCTCGAAGGCCGCACCCGCTGCAACAAGATCGTGGTGTTCGAGGGCGGACGCCGGCTCGTGGGCCGGCTCCTGCCGCTGCGCATCCGCCGGGCCAGCAACGTGACCCTCTACGGCGAGCCGACGGGAGGGGAAACCGAATGACCGTCCGGCGCAAAAGAGACGGGAAAGCGGGGGGGCGCACGCGCCCCCGCGCGCGCCGATTGGCGCCCTTGCCAGGCGGCTCCCCGCGGCCGAGTTTCGCGGCCGCTGGGTGGCGCCGGCCGGCAGCCTGCTGTTGCGCGACCTGGCAAGCCGCCACCGCGCTCCGATTGTTCCGCCGGCTGCCAGCCGGCGATTACGGCGGGCCTTCCCCTGCCCCGCTGGTGAAGATTTTTGAGAGATTGACGATGACACGATGAAAGCCTGGATGTTGGTGACGTTGCTCGGTCTGGCCTACGGCCTGCCGCAGATTTGGGGGCTGCTGCAGCCCGAACGCTTCAAGGAATTCTGGCGGGCGTTCCCGCGCTCGAACTTCTGGGGCAACCTGCTCATGCCGCTGGGCACCCTCTGGTTTCTGTGGAACCTCAAACAGGACCAGATCGCGGACTTCGCCGCCTTCAAGCCGCTGATGTTCATCGGCTTCGCGGTCATCGGTTTCGGCACGTGCGCGTTCGTGCGGGATTTCCTCGCCGTGCGGGGGCTGGCGGTGGTGGTGCTGCTGGTGGCCCACGTCGTGCTCGATTCCATCCAATGGCTCGACACCCGGTGGCGGCTGGTGGTCACCGTCTGGTGCTACCTCAGCATCCTCGCCGCCGTCTGGATCACCGTCTCGCCGTGGCGCCTGCGGGATTACATCCAGTGGATGAGCGCCACCGACCGGCGGCTCCGCGTGGGCAACGTGGCCCGGCTGGCGTTCGGCCTGCTGGTGGCCGGCATCGGCATGACCGCCATCCGGGCCGCCGAGGTGGCGCAATAACCCCTCTCCCCTCCCGCTCATGAGCGCCGACCGGGGCAGGATTTTGGTGATCCGGGGCGGCGCGATCGGCGATTTCATCCTCACCCTCCCCGTGCTCGCCGCGCTGCGGAGCGCCTTCCCGCGGGCGCAATGCACGGTGCTGGGCTACCCCCACGTGGCGGAACTGGCGGTGGCGGCGGGACTCGCCGACGCCGTGAAACCGCTGGAAGGCCGCAACCTGGCCCTCTTCTTCGACCGCCACTCGGCGGAGCATCTGCCGCCGGCGGAAAGCGCCTTCTTCGCCGGTTTCGACGTCATCCTCAGCTACCTCTACGACCCGGACCGTTTTTTTGAAAACAACGTCCGACGGGCGTCCCAAGCCCAATTCATCGCCGGGCCGCACCGGCCCGACGAAACAGCCGGCCAGCACGCCACCGAGGTCCTGCTGGAACCGCTGCAACGCCTGGCCATCTTCGACGCCGACCCCGTCCCGCGACTGGGCCGGAAAAAGCCCCGCCCGCCCGCCGCGCCCCCCTGTCTGGCCGTGCATCCCGGCAGCGGCAGCCCCGCCAAAAACTGGCCCCTCGACCGCTGGCAAACCCTCCTGACCGAATTGGCCGCCCAAACCCCGGCCCGCCTGCTCCTCGTGGGTGGCGAAGCCGAGGCGGAGCGCGTCGCGCAGCTTGCCGATTGCTGGCCGGCGGAGCGGCGCGAGCTGGCGTTGCGTCGGCCCCTGACCGGGCTGGCCGACCGGCTCCGCGAATGCGACGCCTTTCTGGGCCATGACTCCGGCATCACCCACCTCGCGGCGGCCGTGGGCCTGCCGGGCCTGGCGCTCTGGGGGCCGTCCCGCGAAGCCGTCTGGCGCCCCCGGAGCGAGCGGTTCCAAGTCCTGCGCGCGCCGGAGGGATTGGCCGGATTGTCAGTCGCCCGGGTCCGGGACGAAACGCTCGCCCTCCTCGCCCGCGCCCGCGCCGCCTGACCGGCGAAATCCGGCCCGGGCCGAAAACGGAGAAACGCGCCAGCCGCCAAAAAGAGAAAGCCCGGCGCCGGAAAAATCCGAATCCCGAAATCCGAAATCCGAAAAGGAAGCGCGCGCGCATTTCGGTAGCGCAGACTTCCAGTCTGCTGACTTGAGCCGCTGGGGAGCGGCGAAAGGGATTCGTCCGGCAGGACGAAGGCCCGCGGGGCCGAGCGCGTGGGCACGCGCGAGCCAATCGCCGGCTTCCAGCCGGCCCGGCGGGCGAAAAAAAAGCGGCCGCCGCGTAAAGGGGAAAGCCCGACGGATTGGAAGCCTGCGCTATGGGGGATGCTTTCGTCTCTTTGCGGCAGCGGGGGGAGAGCGGAAAAAAAACGGCAGGGGACTGCCGCAGTCCAAGACACTGGCGCGCCGCCGAAAGCTCCCCTTTCGGAATTCGGGATTCGAATTTCCCCCTGGGTAGCACCCGCGTCTCGCGGGTCGGGCCGGGCGTCCCGCCCGGCTCCTCGACGCGCGGGAAAAGGGTTCTTTGGTCCAACCGCGCGTGCTTCGTGGCCCGGGCGTTCCGACGCCCGTGAGGTCGTTGAAGCGGCCGCGTACGAGGGACGCGGGGGAGGCTTCGGCGGGACGCCGAAGCCGACCCGCCAGAGGCGGGTGCCCCCCAGGGGAGGGTTTTCGTGTCCTTCGTGGTGAAATCACGCGAGAAGAGAAATCGGACGCCGCGCAGCGTGCCACGCCGCGATACGGCAGGCTGCCAGCCTGCGCTACGAGGGGAGCGCGCCCCCCGGTTCCCCGCGGCTGATTTCCGCGGCCGCGCCGGAACCGCCCCCTCGGAGCCTGTCGGAACAGCGGGACATTCCGCCACGTGGGGACACGCAACCTGCCGGAAGGGCGCAAATGCCCTTCGATGGCGGTCCGGATTTTCCAATCCGGCGTTTTTTCAGACAGATCCTGAGGCGCGCGGGTCGCTCAACGCGGCAACAGCCAGAGGTTCCGGTACTGGACCGGATTGCCGTGGTCCTGGAGTTTCAGGCCGCCGGGCGCGGCTTCGTTTTGGTCAATCGCGCCGCCGGTGGGGCCGGGCAGTTCGGTGTCGTCCTGAATGACCACGCCGTTGTGCACCACGGTGATCCGGGCGTTGGCCACCTTGCGACCGTTCTCGAAACGCGGGGCGCGGAAGGTGATGTCGTAGGTCTGCCACTGCAGCGGCGGAAAGCACATGTTCACCCGCGGCTTGGCCACGTGATAGATGCCGCCGCATTCGTTGTCCTCGCCGGACAGGCCGTAGCTGTCGAGCACCTGCACCTCGTAGCGGCCCTGCAAATACACCCCGCTGTTGGCCCGGCCCTGACCGGTGGCGTGCGGCATGTAGGGCAGCCGGAACTCGACGTGGAGCTGGCAGTCGCGGAATTTCTCCTTCGTCACGATGTCGCCGCCGTGCACCTCGAAGACGCCGTTCCCGAGCGCCTTCCACTGGGGCGCTTCGTTGGGTTTGCCCACCCGCTGCCAGGCCTCCAGTCCGCCGGTTTTCCCCATCAACACCCGCGCGCCGGCGGGCGGTTCCTTGCCCAGCGTGGGCGAGTGACGCCGGATGTGCTTCAGCGCGAAGGTTCCCCGCAAACGCCCCTCCACCGTGCCCAGGGCCGCTTTTTGCGCGAGGTCGCCCCGCCATAATGCCGCGTTCACCACCACGCCGTCCTCGGTCACCCGCAGCACGTGGGCGGGATCAAGGGGAATGGCGTCGAGCAGGAACAACCGTCCGTCCGCCAGCCGGCCCTGTAAATGATGCAGCACGGGACAGCGTTCGTTGAAGGCCCGCACGATCTTGGCCTCGTAGCGGCCCTCGCCGCGGGGAATCAGGTACACCGCCACCTCTTGCGCGGCGCCGTTCAGGGCCACCTGGCCCTGCCAGTCGCCCATGAAGGGATCGGGGGAGGATTGTGCCAGTCCGCAGACCGGCGCCAACAGGAGAATCGTCAACAGTCTTTTCATGCGTGTCCGCAAGCATGCCGCGCGCCGGCGGAAATGTCACGTCCGGCCCGCGCGCCCTGTCGTCCCGGGGGCGGCGGGCGGCGGGGGGGCCGCCAGGAGGCGGTGGATGGCGGCCCGGCGCGGCACGGAAGGCTGGGCCCCGGGGCGGGTCACGGAGAGAGCGGCGGCGGCGGCGGCGAACCGGACGGCGTCCGGGAGCGCCCGGCCCCCGCCCAGGGCCACGGCCAGGGCGCCGTTGAACACGTCCCCCGCGGCGGTGGTGTCCACGGGGCGCACCCGGAAGGCCGGCACGCGCGTCACGCCGGCGTCTGAAACCACCACCGCGCCCCGCGCGCCCCGCGTGACGATGACCGTTTTCGCGCCCTGGCGGCGCAGAATTTGGGCGGCCCGCACGGCGTCCCGGGCGGTGCGAACTTCGACGCCGCTCAGTTGGGCGGCCTCGGATTCGTTGGGCGTGAGAATGCCGACCTGCCGCAGCAGCGGCGGAGAGAGGGGCGCGGCGGGGGCGGGGTTGAGCAGCACCGGGGTGCCCGCCCGGGCGGCCAGGGTCACGGCGGTTTCCACGGCGGGACGGGGGATTTCGAGCTGCACGAGCAGGGCGTCAGCTTCGGCGATGGCGCGGGCCGCGCGCCGCACGTCGGCGGGGGAAAGGGCGGCGTTGGCGCCGGGCGCGACGCCGATGCTGTTTTCGCCCTTCCGGGAGACGAAGATCAGGGCCACGCCGGAAGGCGCCCGCCGGTCCCGCCGCACGAAACGCACGTCCAACCGGTCCCGCTGAAAAGCGGCGAGGGCCGCGTCGCCCAAGGCATCGCGGCCCAGGCGGGTGACGAACGTGACCCGTCCTCCGGCCCGGGCGGCGGCCACGGCCTGGTTGGCGCCCTTGCCGCCGGGGGCGCTGAAGTAAGTTCCGCCCAACCGGGTTTCGCCGGGGCGCGGAATCTGGTCGAGGCGCAGGATGAGGTCGGTGTTGCTGCTGCCGACCACGACGACACGCGGTTTCATGGGGCGAGCATGGCGCGGGAGAGCGGGCCTTGCCAAGCCCGCCGCGGGAAAGACGCGGAACGCTCCCTGGTGGCAGGCCGGGTTTTCCTCATCCAGGCGATCAGCCGGGCGGCAAACCAGTCCCCCGGGGACGCGGAAAACGCGGAGCCCCATATCCGGCGCCCGGAAAAACTCCGGGGGCCGCCCCAACAGCGTTCGGAATGGTTGTTTTTGCCAATGTTTTGTTTCCCCGATTGGCGCTGAACAGACGGTTCAACAGGACAAAAAAGGCCCGGGGCGGAGGCGCGCGGGCTGAAGGCCCCGTTCCAAGGCCGGCGGAGATTATCCGCGGGGTGGCGGATCAAGCTTGCCGGCGGCCGGGGAAGTTTCCGCCTGCCCCTTCACTTCCGCCGCCCAGGACTTGATGGCCTCGCGCATGCCCGCGAAGGCCTGAAAGCGCGGTTTCACGAAGCGGGGCGTGAACCACGGAAAGGTGCCCACCAGATCGTTGGTCACCAGGATCTGGCCGTCGCAGTCGGGTCCCGAGCCGATGCCGATGGTGGGAATGCCGACGCGGGCGGTGATCTCGCGGGCCACCTCCGGCACGACCAGTTCCAGCACCACCGCGAACGCGCCCGCCGCCTCCAGCGCCTCGGCGTCGGCCAGCAAGGCGGCGCGTTCGGCGGCCCGGCGGCCCTTGATCCGGTAGCCGCCCTCTTCATGGACGTGCTGCGGCAACATGCCCAGATGGCCCAGGAACGGGATGCCCGCCGCCACGAGCGCCCGGACCTGCGCGGCGATGGCCCGCCCGCCCTCGGCCTTCACCGCCTCGGCGCCCGCCGCCACCAGCCGGCGCGCGCTGGCCAGGGCCTCGCCCGGATCGCGGTACGTGGCATGGGGCAGGTCCGCCGCCAGCAGGGCCCGCGGCCGGGCCCGGGCCGCCGCGCGTGTGTGGTGCTCCATCTCCGCCAGCGTCACGTGGGTGGTGTCCGGATACCCCAGCACCACCATGCCCAGCGAATCGCCCACCAAGATCAACGGGATGCCGGCCTCGTCCAGCAACCGGGTGGTGGGGTGATCGTAGGCCGTCAGGGCCGGCAACCGGCGGCGGCCCTTCCAGCCTCGCAGCTCGTCGGCGGTGATTTTCGCGCGCTCCATCAGGCCGCCAACCTTGCCCCGCCCCCCTCCGCCGGCAAGCGCAAAAAGAGCGCGCGGCGCGGCGCTGGCGTTTTCGCGGGAACGCGACTAGCATGGAGCCATGTCCGGCAACCTGTTGAACCGCATCCAGCCGTTGCTTCACACGCCCGATCTCCCGGAGCTGGGACCGGGACCGCGGTCCCACATCCAGTCCACCAACGCCTTGCGCGACGCCGTGCGGGAGTTGCGCGACGAAATCCCCCTCCCGGAACGGCTGCGGCAGTTGATTCTGGCTCTCGTGCTCCTCTGGCACGACCGGCTCGAGGCCGCCCACCGGATCGTCCAGGAAATCCCCGATGCCGACGGCAGCTTCGTTCACGCCATGATGCACCGCCGCGAGCCGGACTACTGGAACTCGAAATACTGGTGGCGGCGGGTGGGCGATCATCCCGTGTTCGTTCCCCTGGGGGGGCGTGTCACCGCGGAATTGGCGGAAACCGCGCCCGAGCTGGCCGCCCGCCTGGCGCCGGGCGGCGTCTGGAACCCCGTTGCCTTCGTGGACGAGTGCCAGGCGCTGGCCTGCCGGGATGCGGACGATCCCGCCGTCGAACAGGCCCGCCGCCTGCAAGCCCTCGAATTCACCACCCTGCTGGAACACCTGGAGTAAGGGCCTGTCGG
>CAZRPT010000293.1:0-24369 GCA_964601985.1 uncultured Verrucomicrobiota bacterium | reverse complement strand
AGCCGGGCAGATTGGAAATCTGCGCTACGGGGGCGGGGAGCGCACGCGCCTCGCGTGCGCCGAGGGGCGCCCCCGCCCCTCGATCCCCCGCGACCGATTTCCGCGGCCGCCCCGATTCCGCCCCTCCCCGGGTGGCACCCGTCTCTGGCGGGTCGGCTTCGGCGTCCCGCCGAAGCCCTCTCCGCGACCTTTGCACGCGGCCGTTCCAACCACGTCACGCGCGTGGGAACCTTCGGGGCCACGAAGGACGCGCGGTCGAAACAAAGCATCCTTTTCCCGCGCGTCGAAGAGCCGGGCGGGACGCCCGGCTCGACCCGCGAGACGCGGGTGCCACCTCCCCGGTGGGGGAAATCCGGGGACCGGGGGAGCGAAGGCCCGAAGGAAATCCGAAATCCGAATTCCGAAAACCGAAAGAAAGGAGCCCTCCCCGCGTAGCGCAGGCTGGCAGCCTGCCGTATCGCGGCGTGGCACGCCGCGGGGCGTTCGGTTTTCTCCCACCGTCCCCGAAGCAACGCGGCGGCTCTTCCGTAGCGCAGACTTCCAGTCTGCCGTTTCGCCGGCTTCCAGCCGGCCCGGCGGGCGAGCAACAGCGGCCGCCGCGTAAAAAGGAAAGCCCGGCAGATTGGAAATCTGCGTTACAGCAGGCTGGAAGCCTGCGCTACCGAAACGCCCGCCTTTTTCGGATTTCGGGATTCGGATTTCCTTCGGTCCCTCGGTCCCTCGGCTTTCCCCGCTCCGCTGCTTCAGGGGCCGGGGGAGCCCCGCCGGGTCGGGCGACCCGGCCTACAAGGGGCGGCTGCTGCCCCCTTCCTGCAGGCCGGCTGCCCCCAGCCGGCGTTGGGAGGGAGGGGGGGATGAGCGGCAGGCTTGGAAGCCTGCGCTACGGAGGGTCGCTTCCTCCTTCCCGCGGCGGCTACCCGGGTGAAAGACCGGAGGAGGAAAGCGGCGGGGGACTGCCGCAGTCCAAAACGCTGGCGCGAGGACGAACGCTCCCCCTTTTCGGAATTCGGGATTCGGATTTCGGATTTCCCTCGGTCCCTCGTTCCTTCGGTCCCTCGGATTTCCCCCGCCCCGTCCCGCCATCCCCGCGGCCAGCCGGATGGCACCCGCCGGGGGCGGACGGTCCCCGGGATGGTGGTTTTTGTTTTCATTCCGCCGGGAGCAACGTCAGCGCGGCGATTCCGAGCACGCCTTCGGTGACGGTGGCGCGGATTTCGATGGTTTCCAGCTTCCATGCGGGATTGCACGCCACCGGCAGGGCGAGGGCCTGGGGGTGGCAAAATTCCTTGCTGCACGGGCTCCACCCCGGCGTCCATTCCAGCGCGCCCAGTTTCACCGACGTGCCTTCGCGGCTGAACGCCTGAAAATAGCAGTCGAGATTATAGGGCGGCACCAGGGAAATCACCTTTCGCCTGCCGTTGCGATATTTCAGGATGATCTCGCCGTTGGGAATGTAGTTTTTGACCGGGCTGACGTAATTTTGCATCAGCAGCCAGAATCGCTCCAGTTTCCGGTTCACGGGGATTTTTATTCCGGCGGGGAGGGGATATTTCCGGCCCCAGCTCGAAAGCGCCACCAGATTGTTGGCCTCGCCCCGCACTGCCGCCGCGCGGCCTTTGAGGAGGAACTCCACGCCGTTGTCCGCCGTGACGCGCTCCGGGCCGTCGTCCATCCGGCCCGAAACGGTGTGCCACCAGCCGGCGATGGTGGTGGGCGTGCCGTAATCGGTGGTGAAGGGGGTCTGGCGGACAAGCTTCCCCAAGGTGGTGTTGTAAATCTCGGAAAGATCGAGCAACACCAGCCGCCGGCGCGCGCTTTCCGGAAGCCGGGGTTCCGGCGGGCGGGGCTCGCGCTCCACCAGGACCGGCGGTTGTCCGCGGGAGATCGGCGGCGCGGGCGGGATCGCGGTCACGTCCAGGGTCACCACCGAGCGGGTCTCCTTGGGCGTGGTGACGGCCGGCGCGCCGGGGCCGGCCCGGACCACCTTGATCAGGGGCCGCGGCGTTTCGATGGTCAACGTCGCCCGGTCGCCCTGACGTTGCCAGGTATAGTGAACCAGCGGCAGGCGAATCTCCGCCGTCCGCCAATCCGCCGGAAAGGCGGGCGTGATATAAAGACGATCATCCGGCACATCCGGAACGATGCCAAACAGGCCGCGCACGGTGGCGTACATGTGGGGATCGTCCGCGTCCACGAACTCGATGCCGGCGCTGCCGGAGCCGGTGTTGGAAATGCCGAAACGCACGGCGGGCGCGTCATTGCGGAACGCCGACCGCACCACGGTTTGAAAATAGGGCCACCACAGGGCGGTGTCGCCGCACTGCATGCCGGCCATCGCGGCGAGCAGGCTGTCGCCCACCGGCACCCAGTGCACGCTCCAGCGGATCGGCCACGCGTCGCAGCTCATCAGCAGCTTGATGCCGGGCTCGGGCTCGAACCCGTAATGCGCCTCCAGCCAGCGCATGGCCCGCCGGCCCTTGTCCGCCGGCAGCAGGCCGTTGAGGATGCCGATATATTGTTCCCACGTCTGCGGGTGACTGCGCCAGACTCCCTCGCCGCCGATGGACCCCAGCACGCCCTCCGACTCGTTCCACAACACCCGCAACGCCTGCGCGCGGATTTTTTCGGCCTGCTGGCGGTAACGGGTTGCGCTTTTTATATCACCCGCCACCGCGGCCAGTCGGGCGGCCTGATGATACATGGCCCAGGCGGTGCTGGTGGGCGTGGGGGATTTCGGGCCGCTGCCGTCCGAGTCGCAGTTCCAGTATTCATATTTGGAAAGAAACAGGCCGTCACCGTCCGGGTCGTTGTTTTTTTGTTCCCACGCCACCGCCCGGCGGACGGCCGGCCACAGGTCGCGGACGAAGCGCCGGTCACCGGTCCACGCATACACTTGGGCGACCTGGTCCACCCAGTAGGGGGTGTTGTTTTCGGCGGAATAGGGAGCGAGCGAGGGGGAGATCCAGCGAATGTAGCCGTCCTCCTGTTGCAGCGCGGCGAACAGGCGCAGATATTCCGCCACGATTTCCGGATCGCCGGCCCAAATCTTTCCATACCAGCCCACCGAGATGTGGGAATACATCATCCACCGCTGGCTGCTCAGGACCAGGCCCGGTCCCATGCGATGATATTCGCTGATGCAACGCTCGAAATTGACGAGGGCGTTCAGGTAGGGATCGGGCGTCCGGATTTGGAACTCCGCCCGGCGCTGGTCCCACCACCGCCGGGTGCGTTCCAGTTCCCGGGCCGGGCGCCGCAGGAGCCGGGCGAAGTTTTGCCCGGGATGCAGCGCGCGTCCGATGTAGCAATCGAACCAGGCCTGCTTGAGCCGGTCCCGCTCCTTCGGCCAGCGCGCGCTGTTCGGCGTGTCCAGCCGCGCCATCATCGTCCGGGCCAGCGCCGGATCATAATCCGTGACGCCCCACACACCCACGATGTGGTGCACCTTTTGGGGGCGCCGGCTTTGGAAGCGCGCTTCCTCGCCGCGTTTGCCGGCGACGACGACGCCTTCGCCGTCGCCGTCCCAGCCCACCCACACCTGGCCGCGCGGGAGGTTCGGTTCGGTCAAAAGCGCCCGGTTGCCGGTGAGACGCACCCGGTTGGTGTCCGCTTCCTTCGGCTCCCAATAAAGCCCGCCGTATTGCCAGGCCAGCGCGAGGGGGCGGGCGGATTCCACCCGGGCGATGAAGCCGTGGAAATCCCGCGTCGGCGCGAAGGTCACCGTGACCCGCCACGCCCCGTCGGGCGCGGTGACTTCGTGGGTCGTGTAGCCGGGGCGGAAACGGGTTTTCAAGTCGGCTTGCTGGTGAAGCCATTGCACCTCGCCGTCCGGCCCCACGACGCCCAGAGTCAGCGTCCCCAGCGACGGCATCCCCTGCGCCTGCAGGGCGTCCGGGCGGGAAAACAGCGGAAAGGACCGGTCCCGGGCGCGCGGATAAACCCCCGAGCCGGTGGTGGTGAGCACCTTCAAGGTGGGCAGATCGCCGGTCAGCAGCAGGTTGCGTCCGCTGATGATGGCGCGGTTGAACGGCCAGCGATATTTCGTGTCCGCCAGCTCGAAACCGCCGTCCTCCAGCGGTGTGTAGCGAAAATAATCGAAGCGCAGATTCGCCTGGGCCGACGAGCGGCCCAACAGGACGCTTTGATCGCACGACGGGGGAACCGTCGCCGCCAGGGGCGCGGGCAGGAATTGAACCTCCGGGCCGCGGACCTTGTCGATCTGGGCCGCCGTCAGGGTGCCGGTCCACAACAGGCCGGCCAGCAGCGGGAATGAGATGTGATTTTGTCGCATGAATGTGTTCCGCCGCGACGGTAATCGTTTTCCCGCCGCCGCGCCAAGGGAAACACGCGCGGCGGCCGTGAAACGGGGCGCGCCGGGGAATAAGGCTTGTCATCTCCGCGCGGAATGTCAGGAAGGGGGCGTGGATATTCGCGTCATTCTCAACGGCAAGAAGGCGGGCTGGGAACCGCTCCGGGCCGCCATTTACCGCGCCCGGGAGCGGGGGCGCGTGGAGGTGCGCGTGACTTGGGAGGGCGGAGACGCGCGCCGACTGGTCCGGGAGGCCCACGCCGAGGGGTGTCGCCGTCTGGTGGCCGGCGGGGGCGACGGCACCGTGCGGGAGGTGGCGGACGCCCTGTTGCGGCTGCCGGCCGCCGAACGTCCGGAGCTGGCCGTGTTGCCGATGGGCACCGCCAACGATTTCGCCACCGCCTGCGGCATCCCCGCGGATTTGGACGCCGCGCTCGCGTTGGCGGCTTCGGGGGGGGCGCGGCCCGTGGACGCGGCGCGCGCCGGCGACCAGCATTTTTTGAACGTGGCCAGCGGCGGTTTCGGCGCGCGGTTGACCGCCGCCACGCCGCCCGCCCTGAAGAACTTTCTGGGCGGCGGCGCCTACACGCTGACCGCCCTCGCGCAGGCGCTGAAGGTGGTCGCCTACCGGGGCCGGTTGCGCCTGCCCCACGAGGTGGTGCAGGGCGACATCCTCGTGGGCGCGGCGTGCAACGGGCGCCAGGCCGGCGGCGGCCAGATGCTCGCGCCCGGCGCCCTGATTGACGACGGCCTGCTGGACTTCGTGGCCCTGCACGCCTTTCCCGTGGAGGCCATCGGACAGGTCATCAAGGAGCTGCTGGACGCCCGCCTCAACGGGAAATACGTGAAGCGTTCCCGCGCGCCGTGGGCGGAATGGGAATCCGAGGAGGACACTCCGATCAATCTGGACGGCGAACCCATCACCGCCCGCCACCTCCGCTTTGAAGTGGCGCCCCGGGCCCTGCGCCTGGTTCTCCCCGAAAACTGCCCCCTGCTGAGCCGATAGCCCCTCCGGCGGCGGTTTTGCCGGGGCAGCCCGGGGGGGCGCCGGCGGTGAAGCGCCGGTCGCGGATCCGGTTGGAGACGCCGGCGTGACCGGAGGGAGGCGGGTTTCCCGCTCGTCGAAAAGCGGCGAAGGCGTCAAACTGGGGGGACGCCTTTGACCGAAGGTCGGGGCGGGATTGGCACGGTTCTGGCTGAGGAAAGCGGGATTTTATGCAAAAAGGCGTGAAACACAAGGTTTTGGCTCTGAGTGGGATGCTCCTGGCGGGAGCGATGGCGCCGTCGGGGTGGGCGGAACAGGTGGTGTTCAGCGAAATCATGTACCATCCGCCGGCGGATCAGCCGGAGTATCTCGAGGTGCAAAATCTCACCGCCACGGTGTTTGACATCGCCCACTGGCGGTTGACCGGCGGGGCGCGTTACACGTTTCCGGATTTCACGACCCGGATGCCGGAACGGACGTTTTTACGGCCGTTCGAGCGCATCGTGCTGTCGTCGGCCGATCCCGCCACCACCCGCGCGGCGTACGGAATTCCCGCCGAGGTGCGGATTTTCGGGCCGTGGGAGGGGCGGTTGAGCAACGACGGCGAGCGCGTCACGCTGAAGGACCAAAACGGCGTGGTCCTCTGCTCGGTGGCCTACGGCGACCGGGGCCACTGGTCGCCCGCCGCGGACGGCGCGGGCCATTCGCTGGTGCTGGCGCATCCCGACCGGGGCGCGGGCGACTGGCGCAACTGGCGGGCCAGCGCGAAGCGGGGCGGCACCCCGGGCACGGCGCCCATCGCCGCCGTGGAGGAGGCGATTCCCAATCCGGAGGTGCGCGAGGAAACCGGCCTGACGCTGCTGGATTACAACCACGTCTGGCGCTACAACGACCAGGCCCAGGACCTCGGCACGGCCTGGCGGAAGCCCGCTTATGACGATGCCGCCTGGCCGTCCGGCCCGGGCATTCTGGGCTGGGAAAACTCCACCCTGCCCGCGCCGGGCCTGCAAACGGAGGTCCACAAGGGCAGCCAGTTGACCTACTATTTCCGCGCCACCTTCACCTACGATGGTCCCCGGGAAAACGTCACGCTCGTGGTGGACCAAATCGTGGATGACGGGGTGGTGTACTGGCTGAACGGACAGGAGCTGGGCCGGGTGGGCATGCCCGCGGGCAGCGTGGGCTTCAACACCGCGGCTTCGCGCACCGTGAGCAACGGCACGGAGGAAAAGGCCGTGATTCAGGTTCCGGCCACCGCGCTCAAGAACGGCGAGAACGTCCTCGCCGTGGAGGTGCATCAACACAGCACGACCAGCTCCGACATCGTGTTCGCGGCGCGCCTGCGGGCCCTCATCCCCGTGGTCCAGGCCGAGGGGCTGGTGTTGAACGAGATTCGTCCCGGCCCGGAAGGCGAAGGCTTCATCGAGGTGTTCAATCCCACCGACCAGCCGGTGAACCTGCAAGGGCACTACCTGAGCACCAGCGGAACCGACCTGACCCAGCACCGCCTGGACAGCGACCTCGTGGTGGCCCCCGGCGGTTTGGCCGTGGTGGGCTTCGCGGAAAACGGCTTCCCGCTCCGCAATCCGGTGACGGTCTATCTCGTCGCGCCGGACGGCGAATCGGTGTTGAACGCCATCCGGGCCGACATCCCGCTGGACGGCCGCTCCATCGGGCGCAAGCCCGACGGCGGCGATTCGTGGTTCCGCTTCGCCGAGCCCACCCGCCAGGCGCCCAATGGCGGCTCCGCCGAGGCGCGGCTCGCGCTGGCGCTCAACGAGGCCCACTTCAGCGCCACCAACACGGTGGATTGGGTGGAAATCTACAACCGGGGCGCCGCCGCCCTGTCGTTGGACGGCTTCTCCGTGGCGTCGCAACCGGATTTGTCCGATGCCCTCCCGCTGTCGGGCAGCGTGGCCCCGGGCGGGTTCGCGGTGGTGGAGACCGCCTTCCCGTTGGCCGGGGACACGGCGCGGCTCTTTCTCGTGGCCGCCGGCGGCACGGTGCTGGACGCCCACGTGCTGCGCCGCGCCGCGAAACGGGATTCCCTGCAAGTCTGGCCGGACGGCGGGCGGGAGTGGTATTCCGCCGACACCGCCACGCCGAACGCGCCCAACGCCCCCGCGCGCGAAACCCGGGTGGTGATCAACGAAATCATGTGCGACCCGCCGTCGAACCTCGTGGATGGCGAGTTCATCGAGCTCTACAACCGGGGCGCCGGACCGGTGGACGTCGGCGGCTGGCGGCTGACGGAAGGGGTGCGGTTCCGGATTCCGGACGGCACGACCATTCCGGCGGGCGGCTTTCTGGTCATCGCCGCCAACGCCGGGTGGATGAGCCGGACCTACGGAAAAATCCCGGTGGTGGGCAATTATCAGGGCCGCCTGGACAACGAAGGCGAGCTGCTCCAACTGCGGGACCGGTGGGGCAACCTGGCCGACGAGGTGGATTACCACATCGGGGGCGACTGGCCGGACCTGGCCGGCGGCATGGGCAGCAGCCTGGAACTGCGCCACCCGGACATGGACAACAACCTGCCCACCGCGTGGCGGGCCAGTGATGAAAGCCAGAAGGGCCGCTGGCGCGAGTTCCGCCATCGGGGGGTGTATAAAGAGACGAAACGGTTCGGCGGCGTCAGCGACTACCGGGAGATTTACTTCCACCTGGTGGGCGACGCGCACGTGATTCTCACCGAGCTGGAACTGAGGCGCACCAGCGACCAGCGCAACATTCTGGAAAACGTGGACCGGCTTTCCCCCAACAACCGCAGCGCCGACGGCTGGCTCATTCAGGGCACCCACTGGCGGAGCTACAGCGACGGGCGCTCCCTGCACCTGATTTCCACCGGCCGCGGCGACAACCGGCCCAATCGCGCCGAGATTGACGTGCCTCAACTGACGCGCAACACGGAATACGAGCTGCGCTTCAAGGCCCGCTGGGTCTATGGCAACCCGCGGCTGGTGTTCTCCACCTTCGATCACAGCATCGCCACGAGCTTTCTGCTGGAAATCCCCTCCGATCTCGGCACGCCCGGCCGGGCCAATTCCGCCCTGCTGCCCGCGCCCGCGCCGGCGATCGCGGACCTGCGGCACCAGCCCGCCGTGCCGCGCAGCACGGATGCGGTGCTCGTCACCGCCCGCGTGAGGGCCGTGGGTGACGCGCCGCAAGTGACGCTGCGCCACCGGCGCGACAACGCCGACGGCGACACCCCCTGGCAAACCACGCCGATGCGGGACGACGGAACCGACGGCGACGAAGTGGCCGGCGACGGGCTCTATACCGCCCGCCTGACCCGGTACCAAAGCAACGGCCAGATCGTGCAGTTTTACGTGGAGGCCGTGGCGGCCAACGGCGCGAAGACCGTCCTGCCCAAGTGGGGCGGGGAGCGGCCCGCCCTCTACGTGGTGGACGACGCCACCGCGCCCCACGATCTCCGGGTGGCCCGCTTCGTGGTGTCCGCCTACGACATGGGCGCCATCAGCAACGGGGAATCGTCCAAATACCACTACAAGTTCCCCAAGCTCTCCAATCAATATCGCAACGCCACGTTCATCTCGAACGAGCGGGACATCTACTACAACGCGGAGATTCGCAACAGCGGCAGCCCCTGGACCCGCCGGCAGAACCTGGACCGCGGCAAGTTCAAGGTGCCCACCGACCGGCGCTTCCGCGGCCGGCGCAAGTTCTTCTTTGACAACGATCCCACGGCCAACCGGCTGTTCAACAACCGGCTCGCCCGTTATCTGCTGTACCGGGTGGGGCACCCGGCCAGCGAGAACGAATTTATTTATGTCATCATCAATTCCGGCCGCCCCCGCCTGCGCGAGGACACCGAGCCGGTGGGCAACGACCTGCTCGACCGCCTGTTCGCCAACGGCACCGCCGGCAATCTTTACAAGATCGACGACGAATGGTGGTTCAAGGACGACTGGAGCCGCGAAAACCGCAACGCCGACTGGGGGTATAAAGGCACCGACAACGCGGGCCGCTACCGCACCGAATGGATGAAGCGCACCAACGAGGACGAGGACGACTACAGCGATCTCATTGGCTTCTTCAAGCTGGTGTCCGGTCGTTATACGGAGCAGGAGGCGGCCCGGCTGATTGACGTGGACGCCACCATGAAGATGTTCGCGGTGCGGGGCTATATTGATGATTGGGACTCGATCTCCCTGCGCCGGGGCAAGAACGGCTACATGTACCGCCGGGCGGGCGACGGCTTGTTCCAGTTCCTGCACTGGGACAGCGACCTGACCTTCGGCAACAGCGGCGCGGATTTCTACGGCAACCTGCCCAAGGTGGGGACGTGGATCCGCAAGCCGCTCAATCTGCGGGTGTTTTATTATTATCTCGCCGAGCTGGTCGAACAGCACACCCGGGATTCCGCGCGCACGCTCGCGTGGATGGATGCCGAGGAGGCCGCCAGCGCCAGCTACTCGATCAACAAGAGCAAGTTCGTCAACTGGTTCAACTCCCGCAACGGCCCGGCCCGGCGGCTGATGGGCGCCAATTACACCCGCTCCTTCCAGGTGACCGGCCAGCAACAGGAGGCCGACGGATCGGTGACGATCACCGGCGTCTCGCCCGTGGGGGTGTACGACATCGCCGTCGCGGAACACCCGGAAGCCCAAACCGAGTGGACCGCCATCAGCAACTGGCGCGTGACCGGGCTCCGCCTGCCGCAAGGCGGGCACTCGGTCGAGCTGGTTCCCGTGGACCGCCTCGGCCGGCCCGTCGTGCATGACGGGCGGCCCCTGTCGCCGGCCACGGTGACGGTGACGGTGAACGAAAATCCGCCGCCGTTCGTGGAGCTGGACGCCGTGCCCGCTTCGTGGCACCTGGCGGCGGGCGGGCCGCTCGAGCTGGACGCCCGCGCCAGCCGCGATCCCGACGGCGCGCCGGTGAGTTTCGCCTGGCGGGTCGAGCCGCCCGCCAGCCAGTGGGAGCCGCTGGCGCCGGGGCATGCCCGCGCCTTCTTCGCGCGGCCCGGGCTGTACACCGTCCGGTTGTCCGTCAGCGATCCCGCCGGCGGCACGACGGCCGTGACACGGGACGCCGCGGTCTATGGACCGCAGGGGTTCAGTTCCTTCGGCGGACGGGTGCTGGATGACTGCTGGCGGCTGGACCGGGTCAGCCCCCGGGAAAATTACTTCGCCGGCGACTGGGTGGCCCTCGATGTGATGGACGGCCATCTGGTGCTGCAAACCCTCGACGACGCGCCCCGGCCGTTGAACGAGGCGCCGCGCGTGTGGCGCGCGCTGCCGGCGGCGCCGGAGTGGGCCTTCGAAACCCGCCTCAAACTGATCAGCCGGCGGTTTGGCGATTTTCTCACCGGCATCGCCGTGGACATCGCGCGGGACGGCGGCGTCAGCCGGGTGGCCTTTGGCGTGCAGGGCGGCGAACAGCTCGCCGTGCGCCGCGCCAATCCCACCGGGACCGCCGCGGAGACCTTGTTTGCCACCCCGTCCGTGACGGAGAACGACGTCACCCTGCGGGTGCGCCGCGACTCCGAGGGGCTCCACTTCGACGGGCGCTCCGGCGGAACGTGGGAATCGCTCTACACCCTGCCGTTGGACGCCGCCGTCGCGACGCCCGAGGTGGGGTTGCTGACCGAGACCACCCGCGCGCAGGCCACCCAGGTGGCGTTCGATTATGCCCTGCTGGTGGATCCCGCGGCGGTGTCGCCGCTGCAGGGCAATCTCGTCCTCAGCGAGCTGATGTACAATCCGCCCGGCGGCGAGGATTACGAGTTCCTCGAGCTGGCCAACGTGGGCACGGAACCGCTGGACCTCACCGGCGCGCAATTCACCGACGGGGTGAGCTACACCTTCGGCAACACGTTGTTGCAGCCGGGCGAACTGATCGTCGTGGCCAGGAACCCGGTGGCCTTCACGGAGCGCTACGGCGGCGAAGGCATCCGGCTGGCCGCCGGCGCGTATGACGGCAAGCTCGCCAACGCGGGCGAAAAAATCACCTTGGTGGACGCCCACGATCAGGAGGTGTTCAGCTTCCGTTACGGCGATTCGGGCAACTGGCCCGGACGCGCGGACGGACGCGGCAGCTCGCTGGAACGGGTGGCGCCGGAGGGCGATCCCGGGCGCGCCTCTTCCTGGACCGCCAGCGCCCTGATCGGCGGGTCGCCGGGACGGATGCGCTCGCCCGCGCCGCCGCCGGTCATCATCAACGAAGTCCTCGCGCACTCCGACCCGCCCTTCGAGGACGCCATCGAACTCTACAATCGCGGCGACACCGCCGTGGACCTGGGCGGCTGGTTCCTCTCCGACAACCCGGACGAGCTGGACCGGTTCGAGATTCCGGCGGGCACGGTCATCCAGCCGCGGGGATATGTGGTGTTTTACGAAAACCAGTTCCACACCAACAACGTCCGCGTGCCGTTCTCCTTCAGCTCCGTCTATGGCGACGAAGCGTTGCTGGTCACGGGCGACGGCGCGGGCAATCCGGTGGCGTTCGTGGACAACGTGCGCTTCGGGCCGAGCCTCAACGCCGTGCCCTTCGGCCGCTGGCCCAACGGCGACGGCGACGCCCCCTTCATCCCGCTGGACCACCAGACCTTCGGCACCACCCTGCAACCGTGGGACCCGCCGGCGGCCATTGACCTGTTCCGCCTGGGCAAGGGCGCGCCCAACGCCGCTCCGTGGATCGGCCCGGTGGTGCTGACCGAAATCATGTACCACCCGGCGGAAGGCGGGGATGAGTTCCTGGAACTCTACAACCGCACCGACGAACCGGCGCCGCTGTTCGATCCGCTTCACGCCACGAACCGCTGGCGGTTTACCAACGGCATCCAGTTCGAGTTCCCGGCCGCCACCACCCTGGCGCCCCGCGAGCGGGTTCTGCTGTGCGGCATCGAGCCCGCCGTGTTCCGCGCGCGGCACAACATTCCCGCCGAAACCCGCATCTTCGGCCCGTGGACCGGCAACCTCGACAACGCCGGCGAAGCCCTCGAACTGTCCCGGCCGGACACGCCGCAAACCCACGGCGAGATCGGTTACGTGCCCTACGTGGTCGTCGAGCGCGTGCGCTACGACAACAAGTGGCCCTGGCCCACCGAGGCCGACGGCGACGGACCCTCCCTCGTGCGCCTCAACCCCGATCAATACGGCGACGATCCCGCCAACTGGACCGCCTCAAACCTGCCGCCGGACCTCGATTCCGACGGCGACGGCATGCCGGACGTGTGGGAACAGGCGCACCAGCTGAACCCCGCCGATCCCAAGGACGCCCACGAAGACGCCGACCATGACGGGCTGACCAACCTCCAGGAATACCAGGCCGGCACCGACCCGCAATCCGCCGAAAGCCGGCTCCAACTGGACGCCCTGACCGTCACGGCGAACGGGGTGAAGCTCCACTTCCGGGCCGCGCTCGACCGGGCCTACCGGATTGAATATCGCGACCGTCTGGGCGGCGGCGCGTGGCGGACACTGTCCGAAATCGAGGCGGGCGCCGCCCGGGAAGTGGTGGTGGAAGACCCCGCCCCCGGAAGCGCCGCCCGCTTCTACCGGCTCACGTTGACCGGCACGCCCTGAGCGGGCCGGAAGCGCCTCGCGCGCCCGCGTTCGGCGGCCCTCCGGGGCTCCGGGCGCGGGCGTTTTCGCGGGAGGGGCGGCGGCGCGTCCGGGGGAAAACCGCTTGCCCCTTGCGTTTGGCGCCGGTTCCCGTTACATCCTTCGGCCATGAGACGAAGCTTCCGAACCATGCTGAGCATCGGGTGGCTTGGCGGCGGGTTGGCGTTGGCGACTTGGGCCGCCGGGCCGGGCAATCCGGTGGACGATGTTTTGCTGCCGAAACCGCCGCCGCCGCCGGGAGCGGAATCGCTGCCGCTGGTGCTCCGGCCGGCCGAAAAGAAACCGGCTTCCCGGCCCGCGCCCCGGAAAGACCGGCGGGGGGTTCCTTCTTCCCTCTCGAAGGACGCCGTCATCCTGCGGCCGCCGAGCGTGCGGCGCACCCGGTTTGGCCCGCCGCCGCCGCGGTTCGTGTTCCAGGACGAGGACCGGGTCGTCCTCCTGGGAGAGCTGTTTCAGGAGGCCCTTCCCTTCGGGTTCCTGGAGACGCGGATCGTCTCCCAGTATCCCGATCGCGACCTCCATTTCCGCAACTTGGGCTGGCCCGACAAAGGATTGCTCGCGTTGGAGAAAGACGGCCACCCCGCCCCGCCGCTGGCCGGCCTGTTCCGCGCCGCCGAAGCGTTCCGGCCCACCGTCGTGCTGATCAGCCTCGGCAAACGGGACGCGATCGCGCGGGGGGACACCAACGCGTTCGGCGCCGCCTTCGGGCGTTTGCTGGACCGGTTGAGCCGGCTCAACGGCAAGGACGGCACCCGCCTGCTGGTGGTGTCGCCGAGCGGCTACGAGCCCACCCCCGGCGCGTTGACCAACGCCCGGACCGCCAATGACCGCCTGGCCGCGTACGTCATGCAGACCTACTACGCGGCCACCAACCGGCAGGCGCGGTTCGTCAACCTCTTCGGCTTCAGCATCTGGGACAGCACCGGACTGCGCAAGATCGCCGAACAAAAACAGAGCACCATGCGGTATTACACCGACGACGGCGTGACCTTGAACGCGTTCGGCTTCTGGCGGTTGACGTTCGGTCTGGAGCGGGCGCTCAACTGGCCCTTCAACACCTGGCGGTGGGGCTTGATGGCCGACAACACCTTCCGGGACGGCGGCTTCGGCATTGACATCCTCAGCTACCAGCGCACCGATTCCGAGGCCAAGCTGACCACGAAAGCCCGCCGCCTGCCCACGCCCAACCCCGCCGGGTTCGTGGACCGCGAGCCGGAGACCAAGCCGCAGTGCTACATCCAGCTGCCGGGATTACGGCCCGGTCTCTATGAATTGCGCGTGGACGACCGCCCCGTCCTCCGCGGCGACCACGAGGAATGGGCCCGGTATGAAGTCATCTCCGCCGGCCCGGACTGGATCCAGGCCGACAAACTCCGCCGGGCCGTCGTGGCCAAGAACCAGCGCGTTCAGGAATGGCTCCGGCGGTTTGCCGATCCGGACGCCCGCCAGGCCGCCGAAGCCGCCATCACGAAGGCGGAAGAGGAAATCTTCCGGCTCCGAATGCCGGTTCAGCGGGTCTATCACATCGTGCGCGTCGGCGACGCGCCCCCCGGAAAGGACAAAAAACGCCGCTGAAAAAACCGGCGGACGCAAGGCGGACGTTGCCCCTCCCGAAATCCCCGGGCGGGAAGGGACACCCCTCCCTTCCCGCCGGCTCTCCGGGACGGAAAGAAAGCGCAAAAAAACGCAAACCCGCCCGGTGAACCTCCCTCCCTGCCGAGGCGGGCGCCCCCCCCGCGAGGGGAAATCCGAAGGACCGAAGGACCGAAGGCCGAAGGAAATCCGAATCCCGAAATCCGAAATCCGAAAGAGAAGCCTGCGCTACGGGAGAGGGGAGCGCACGCGCCTCGCGTGCGCCGAGGGGCGCCCCCGCCCCTCGGTTCCCCGCGACCGGTTTCCGCGGCCGCGCCGCTTCCGCCCCTTCAGGGCGAGGGAATCAAGGTTCGGACGGTTCCCCCGGGTGTTGCCCGGGGCTGACGGGTGTCGCGCCTCCGGCGCGGGGAGTTTCGGATTTCGGATTTCTCCCGGTCCCCGCTTCCCCGGATTCCCCGCCCCGCGGGTCGTCTGGAGCCCGCGAAACGCCGAGTCAGGGATCCCGGGAGATCCCGGGAGATCCCGCGCCATGTTCTCTACCGACCGCGCGCTTGAAGCGCGCGCGGCCCGCCGTTCAGACCTGCTCGGGCAGTTCGTAACCCTTGCGGTGGGCGCGGCGGAGGTAGGTGTTGGCCTCGGGATCGCCGATGAAGACCTCGGAGATGGGATCCCAACGGAGCCGCCGCCCCAGCAGCCGGGCGATGTTGCCCAAGTGGCAGATGCTGGCGGAGCGATGGCCGATTTCCGCGTCCGCGATGGGGCGCTTCCGGCTCTTGATGCACTCCAGCCAGTTCAGGGGGTGGTTTTTGCTGACTTCGAGCGGAATCTTCGGGTTTTCCAGCCGTTCCCGGGCGATCTCCTCGGGGTCGGACTCCACTTTCGCCCGGTCAATGGTGATGGTGCCTTGCTCGCCGATGAAGATCGCGCCGCCGGCGGGGCCGTTGCCCAGTTCCATGACCACGCCGTTCGCGTAGCGGAAGAACACCTTGGGGTGGCTGCAAATCTCGTCGCCCCGCTTTTTGGACTCCGAGTGGGTGTAGGTGGGCAGCTTGAGGGCCGGCCCGTCGGTCCAGACTTCGACCGGACCGGTTTCGTCGGTGCCCAGCGCCCACTGCACCTGGTCGAAGCCGTGACTGCCCCAGCCGGTCATCTCGCCGCCGGAGAAGGGGCGGAACGAAAGCCAGCCGGGATTGGCGCGGGGCGCCTGCAAGTCGGCGTTGTAGGGCACCAGCGGCGCGGGGCCGCACCAGCGTTCCCAATCCAGCTCCGCCGGCAACGGCTGGGCGGGCAGGTCGCACAGCCAGGGGCTGGGGTAATTGTGGGCAATGACCTTCTTGATCCGCCCGATGCGCCCGTTGCGGATCAGTTCGCAACCGCGACGATTGGCGGACATGGACCGCTGCTGGCTGCCCGTCTGGAAGACCCGGCCGTACTTGCGCACGGCCCGCACGATGAGGCGTCCTTCGTGGATGGTCAGGCTCATCGGCTTCTCGACGTACAAATCCTTGCCGGCCTGGCAGGCGTGAATGCAGATCAGGCCCCGCCATTGCTCGTGGGTGGCGGTGATGATGGCGTCCACGTCCTTGCGTTCCAGCAGACGACGATAATCCTGGTAAACGGCGGCCTTGAACGGCCGGGCCACCTGGCGGGCCCGCGGCAGGTTGACGTCCGCCACGGCCACGATGCGCGCCAGCGGCAGCCGCCCCGTATAGTTGACGTCCTGGGCGCCGCGCCGGCCCACGCCGATGCCGCCGATGCCGATGCGTTCATTGGGGCCGGGCCGGCCCGGCGCGGCCAGCACGCCGCCGGGCACGAAGCTGGGCAGGGTGATCGCCGCCGCGGCGCCGGTGGTGGTGGTCAGAAAACGACGCCGGCTGAGACCGCCGCGCGCGCGAAGAGATGCGGAAGATGATGCGTTCATAATCTCTGGCATCCATTGTCGGCGGATTCCTCCCGGTGTCCAGCCGCAAGCGCGGAGTTTTCCGGGAAACCCGCCCCGGTCGGCGGGAGGGGAAGTAAAGTTCGGCGCGCGGATCGGATTGAGGGCCTGTCGGAAAAGGGGCGCGTCCCGTTGAGCGCGCGGTCACGCGGCCTCCCAGAACAGCGTCGCCCGCTTTCCCGCCCCGGCGTTTTCCGGCAGGCCCTGAGTGGCTTGGAAGGGGGGGCGGCGCTCATGGGGGGGGCGCTTCATTTCGTGGTTGGGGATTCCCGGGTTTGGTTGCTGATATGACGCGCGTCCTGACTTGGGGTCAGGATTCCCCGCTCTGGTCGCGTTTTTTGCCGGCGCGTTACGTTTACAACCGGCGCAGATGGAATCCGCCGTCCACGTTGAAGACTTCGCCGGTGCTGAAGGGGAAGCGGCCTTCCGCGAGGGCCAGGACGGCTTGGGCCACGTCCTCGGGGCGGCCCCAGCGGGCGATGGGGGTCAGGCCCCCGGCGATGAGGCGGTCGTATTTTTCCCGGACCGGGCCGGTCATGTCGGTGGCGATCACGCCGGGGCGGATTTCGTACACCCGGATGCCGTGCGCCGCCAGCCGGGTCGCGAACAAAGGGGTCAGCATCGCCAACGCCGCCTTCGAGACGCAGTAGTCGCCCCGGTTCACCGAGGCCGTGTAGGCGGAGATCGAGGAGACGGTCACGATGGCGAACCGCCGTTCCGGCGGGGCGGCGTCCGCTTCCCCGGGGGCTTTCCCGGCCTGCTCGATCATCCAACGGGCCGCGGCCTGGGTGAGGAAGAACGGGCCCTTGACGTTGATCCGCAGCAGGCGGTCGAAGCTCTCCTCGGAGGTTTCGAGCAAGTCGGCGCGGACGGCCGGGGCCACGCCGGCGTTGTTGACCAGCAGGTTCAACCGGCCGAACCGCTCGCGGGTGAAGGCCAGCAGGGCCTCCCGGTCGGCGGCCCGGCTGATGTCCGCCCGGCGGGGCTCGACGCGCACGTCCCGGCCCGCGGCCCCGGCCGCCGCCCGGCAATCGCGCGCCGTCGCCTCCGCCGCCTCCGTGTTCGCGACGAAGTTGACGACCACATCGTGTCCCGCCCGCGCCAGGGCCAGCGCGATGCCGCGCCCGATGCCGCGTGAAGCGCCCGTGATCAAGGCCACCGGATTCATGGCGGGGGACTGTACGCCGGTTCGCCGGAAGCGGAAAGTTCGGAGCCGGGCGGGGAATGCCGGGGCGGGGGCGTTTGTCGGCGGGGGCCGGGGTGGGGGAGAAACGCCATTGGCAAAGGGGACGGGGCGGACTTAAATTACGGTTCATGCGAACAAATCGTCGTGGTTTTTTGGGGCAGGCCGGTCTGCTGGCCGGTTCGAGTTTGGGCTTTCCCGCGTTGACGCACGGAGCGAAGACGCAACCCTTGCCGGCGGGGGCGCGACCCCGCCACATCATCCACATGGTGGCGGACGGGATGTGCTGGAGCACGTTCACGCTGGGGGACATTTTTGCCCGGTTGAGTCGGAAACGGGGCCTGCGCTGGCTGGCGTTGTATCACGACCCGGCGTCGGTGGTTACCGCCGTGAACATGCGCTCGCTCAATTCGCTGGTGACCGATTCGGCGGCCGCGTCGTCGAGCTGGGGCAGCGGCTCGCGGGTGATCAACGGCACGCTGAACGTCCTGCCGGACGGGCGCAAGCTGCGGCCCCTGGCGGCGTTGTTCGGCGACGCCGGCTGGCGGCGGGGCCTGGTGACGACCACCGAGATCACCCACGCCACTCCGGCGGGGTTCGCGGTGTCGGTGGAAAGCCGCGGCTCGGCGGAGGAAATCGCCCGGCAGTATCTCGACCGGCGCGTGGAAATCCTCCTGGGCGGAGGAATGAAGTATTTCTCCGGCGCGCAACGGTCGGACAAGTGGGACTTGTACGGGGCCTACCGCTCCGCCGGTTACACGGTGTGCCGGAAGGCGGCCGAACTGGAGGACGCTCCGCTGGACCGGCCGGTGCTGGGCACCTTCGCGGAGGGGCATCTGCCGTTCAGTCTGGATCGCGACCACGATCCCGAGCTGCGCCGCACGGTGCCTTCGCTGGCCGGGATGACCCGGCGCGCGTTGCGCCAGCTGGCGCCGGCGGACCATTTCCTGTTGCAGGTCGAAGGGGGACGGGTGGACCACGCCTGTCACGCGAACGACATCGCGGCGGCGGTCCATGACCTGGTGGCCTTTGACGAGGCCGTCGAGGTGGTGCTGGAGTTTCAACGGCGGGTGCCCGAGACGCTGGTGGTGATCACCACCGATCACGGCACCGGCGGGCCGGCCCTGAACGGCATGGGCGCGAAGTACGGCGAAAGCTCGCCGCTGTTCGCGCACCTGCCGAAGGCGCGGTGCAGCTTCGAGGCGCTGCTGCCGCGCCTGCCGAAGGAACCCTCCGCCGTCTCGCTGGACCGCCTGCTGCGGGAAGCCACCGGCTACGAGGCGCCGGAGGCGAAGCTGCGGCAGCTGGCGGACTTCCTCGCGGGCAAATGGACGCCGCTGTTCGAGGGCTTGAACGGGCGCGGCCAGCAGTTCGGGGCGTTTCTGGCCAACTACTACGGCGTCAGTTGGACCAGCGGCGCGCACACGGCGGATTACGTGCCGCTGCTGGCCACCGGTCCGGGCGCGGAGCGGTTCCGCGGCTGGCAGCAAAACACCGACATCTTCCGCCATTACACCGATCTGGCCGGGATTGATTTTCGCAACCCGCAAACGCCGCTGCTGGCCGAGTGCGGTCCGGCGGCCGACGAGGTCGAGCCGGAGGCGTGGCCGGTGTGACGCGGCGGAATGCCCCGCGTTTCCTGCCTTTTCGCGTTTGACCGGGCTCTTTTCCCGGGAGCGTGGGCCGTTCCCGGCCGGGTGGCGCCCGCCGTTGGCGGAACGAACCGGGTGTCCCGCCCGGCTTTTCCAACCCGGCGTGTTCCGACCGGCGCTCAGGGCGCGGCGGGTTTCGGGGAAGCCGGCGCGGGGGGCGCGGCGGCGGCGGGCGGGCGAAGGCGTTGTTCCAGCGGCTTTTTGACGCTGGCATAGGCGGGGCTGGTCACGCGGGCGAGGTGCTTTCGGGCCTCCTCCCGTCGGCCGGCCAGGAGGCACACGCGGGCGAGGTGGAGGTCCACTCCCTGGCGGGTCAGGTCGTTGGGCGCCAGTTTCCGCGCGGCGCGCCACGCGGCCAGGGCGGCTTCCGTGAGTTTGCGGGCCGCCTCGGGATCGTCGGGATTCCGGGGGCGGAGGAAGTAATAGACCTGGGCCAGATCGGTCGCGAGGGAGAAGTTTTGGGGATCGCGCTTCCGGGCGGCCTGGTAGAATTCGAGCGCCTTTCGGAGCACGGCCTGTTCGTCGGCCAGGTGGTAATACTCGCGGGCTTCCGGGCGAAAAAGAAAGACCACCCGGGCCAGGTTGCGGCGGTAGAGGGGCTCGTCCGGTTTGAGCCGGATGGCGCGTTCGTAGTACGCGAACGCCTTCGTCACCGGTCCCCGTTGGGCGTAATGGTTGGCCAGGTTGTTCCAGGCCACCGGATCGCGGGGGGCCTGTTTCCGCGCCTTTTCCCACTCGGCGACCGCGTCGTCTTCCCGGCCCATCTCGTTGAGCAGGCTGCCCAGGGCCAGCCGGGCGCGGAGGTGGTCCGGGTGCCGCTGGAGAAATTCCCGGTAGCCCTCCTCGATGGGTTTGAGCCGTTCCTCGATGCGGGCCTCCAAGGCGGGGGATGACATTTCCGCCCCCCGGTCCGCGAGCCGGCGTTCTTCGAGAATCCACTGGTCCACCTGGTCCAGGGCGTCCTGATCGCGTTCGAGCAACCGCTGAAACTCCCGCTCCACGGCGGGATTTTTTTCCGGGAGCGCCGGCGAAGCAGCCGGCGTGTCCGCGGGCGGCGGCGGCGTCTCCGCCGCCGTCGGCAGCCGCGTGATCCCGAGGAAGAGCAGCCATCCCAAACAAAACATCCGCATTCCGGAAGGGTAGGCCCGGCGAGCCGGCGCGCCAAAGGAGAATTGACCCGGGGGCATTCTTGGGCACAATGGCGGGCGGCATGGGTTCGGGAATGCCGGAGTGGCAACTTGTCCCGCCGTCCCGAGGAATCCCTCCGTCCGCCGGTGCGCGCGGTGTCCCGCCACCTTCGCCGCGGACGGAACGTCAGGAAACACCGCCGAACGACCCTTTCCGGAATGGTTTGCCGGAAAGCTTGCGCCTGCCCGGAGGCCGGCGCCGGCAGACGCGCGGAGCGGGAAAGCCGGCGCGCCGGACCCTGCCGGGTTGCGCCGGAGGCGGCGGTTTGGTAGCAACTTGGAAATTTTGGACGGATTACGTTGAAAGCAAAGATGGTTGGCCAGAAGCAAAATCAAAACGGCCGCGGCCCGGGGGAGTTTCCCCGTCTCGGGCCGCCGCCCCGGCGGGGCCTGTATGATCCGTGGTTCGAAAAAGACGCCTGCGGCGTCGGTTTCGTGGTCCACATGAAGGGCCGCAAATCCCATCGGATCATCGAGCAGGGGCTGGAAATCCTGCTCAACCTCACCCACCGCGGCGCGGTGGGGGCCGAGCCCAACACCGGCGACGGCGCGGGCCTGCTGCTGCAAGTGCCCCACAAGTTTCTGGCCGGCGAAGCGGACAAGCTCGGCCTGAAACTGCCCGATCCCGGCCATTACGGCGTGGGCATGGCCTACCTGCCGCCCGATCCCGCCCAGCGGGAGGAATGCGAGAAACGCTTCGCGAAAATCGCCGCCGAGGAAGGGCAGGAGGTGATCGGCTGGCGCACGGTCCCGACCGACAACTCGATGATCGGCGCGACGGCGAAGGAATCCGAGCCGTTCATCCGGCAGGTCTTTCTCCGGCGTCATCCCGCTTTGGCCGACCAACTGGCCTTCGAGCGCAAGCTCTACGTCATCCGCAAACGCGCCCATCGGGAAATCAACGAGGCGGGCTTTCCCGGCAGCCATTACTGGTATCTCACCAGCATCTCCTCCCGCACGCTGGTGTACAAGGGCATGCTCATGTCCGAGCAGCTCAACCAGTATTACCCGGACCTGAACGACCCGAACCTCGAGAGCGCCCTCGCGCTGGTGCATTCCCGCTTCAGCACCAACACCTTCCCGAGCTGGAGCCGCGCCCATCCGTACCGTTTCGTGGCCCACAACGGCGAGATCAACACCCTGCGCGGCAACGTGAACTGGATGCGCGCCCGGGAGGCGCTCTTCGCCAGCGAGCTGTTCGGCGAGGACATGGCCAAGGTGAAGCCGGTCATCAACCTGAACGGCAGCGACTCGGCCATGTTCGACAACTGCCTCGAACTGCTCTCCCTCTCCGGCCGTTCCCTGCCGCACGCGGTGATGATGATGATTCCCGAGCCGTGGGAGAATCACGCCAGCATGGCGCCCGAGCGAAAGGCCTTTTACCACTACCACGCGGCATTGATGGAGCCGTGGGACGGCCCGGCCTCGATCGCCTTCACCGACGGCGCCTGCATCGGCGCGGTGCTGGACCGGAACGGCTTGCGGCCCTCGCGGTATTACGTGACCAAGGACGACCGGGTCATCATGGCCTCGGAAGTGGGCGTGCTGCCGGTCGAGCCGGAAAACGTCCTCGAAAAGGGCCGCCTCCAGCCGGGACGCATGTTCCTGGTGGACATGGAGGAGGGGCGCATCGTGGCCGACGAGGAAATCAAGGCCCGCATGACCGGCGCCGCGCCGTATCAGGAGTGGCTCGACCGGCATCTCGTCCGGCTCGAAGACCTGCCCGAGCCGCCGGAAGTCGCCCAACCGGATCACCGCACCGTCCTGGAGCGCCAGCAGGCGTTCGGCTACACGTTCGAGGAACAGCGGATGCTGCTCGCGCCGATGGCCCGGAACGGCATTGAGGCCCTGGGCTCGATGGGCAACGACGCCCCGCTGGCCGTGCTCTCCGAGCGCCCGCAGCTCCTCTACAACTACTTCAAGCAGCTTTTCGCGCAGGTCACCAATCCGCCGATTGACTGCATCCGCGAGGAACTGATCACGTCGGCCCAGACGATGATCGGTTCGGAGCGCAACCTGCTGAAGCCCGAACCGGAAAGCTGCCGCATGGTGCAGCTTCCCACGCCCATCCTGGACAACGCCGAACTGGCCAAGCTCCTCCACGTGAGCCACGGCGAATTCAAGGGCGTCACCCTGCCCATCCTCTTCCCGCCGGACGGCGGCGGCGCCGGGCTGGAGCAGGCCATGGAAGACCTCTTCGCGGCGGCGGACCGGGCCATCGCGGACGGGAGCAACATCCTCATCCTTTCGGACCGCGGCGTGGACGCCGGGCACGCCCCCATTCCGGCCCTGCTGGCCGTGGCCGGCCTGCACCACCATTTGATCCGCGCCGGCACCCGCACCCGGGTGAGCTTGGTGCTCGAATCCGGCGAGCCGCGCGAGGTGCACCATTACGCCGTGCTCATCGGCTACGGCTGCGACGCCATCAATCCCTACCTCGCCTTCGAGACGCTGGACGACATGATCCGGCAGGGCCTGCTGGAGGGCCTCGATCCCGCCGCCGCGCACCGGAATTACTGCAAGGCCGTGATCAAGGGGGTCATCAAGGTGATGTCCAAGATGGGCATTTCCACCGTCGCCAGCTATCGCGGCGCGCAGATTTTCGAGGCCATCGGGCTGGCCGGGCCGGTCATCGAAAAATACTTCTCGCGCACTCCCTCGCGCGTGGGCGGCGTGGGCCTGGACGTGATCGCCGAGGAAACCCGCCGCCGCCATCGCGCCGCCTACCCGGAACGCCGGGTCAACGGCCACACCCTGCCGAGCGGGGGCGATTACCAGTGGCGCCGGGACGGCGAATTCCACCTGTTCAACCCGGAGACCGTTCACCTCCTGCAAAAGGCGGTGCGGACCGGCTCCTACGCCACTTATCAGGAATACGCGCGACGCATCAACGACCAGACCGGCCACCTGGCCACGTTGCGCGGGCTGCTCAAGTTCAAGGACACCCGCCCGATCCCGATCGAAGAAGTCGAATCGGAGGAGGCCATCATGCGGCGGTTCAAGAGCGGCGCGATGAGCTACGGCTCCATCAGCAAGGAAGCCCACGAGACCCTCGCCATCGCCATGAACCGCATCGGCGGCAAGAGCAACACCGGCGAGGGCGGCGAGGATCCGGAGCGCTACACCTGGACCAACGAACGCGGCGATTCGAAGTGCTCCGCCATCAAGCAGGTGGCCAGCGGCCGGTTCGGCGTCACCATCCAGTACCTCGTCAACGCGAAGGAAATCCAGATCAAGATGGCCCAGGGCGCCAAGCCCGGCGAGGGCGGCCAGTTGCCCGGCCCCAAGGTCTATCCGTGGGTGGCCAAGGTCCGCCACTCGACCCCCGGCGTGGGGCTCATCTCCCCGCCGCCGCACCACGACATCTACTCGATCGAGGACCTCGCCGAGTTGATCCACGACCTGAAAAACGCCAACCCGGACGCCCGCATCTCGGTGAAACTGGTGGCCGAGGTGGGCGTGGGCACCATTGCCGCCGGCGTGGCCAAGGGACACGCCGACGTGGTGCTCATCAGCGGCTACGACGGCGGCACCGGCGCGTCACCCCAGACCAGCATCAAGCACGCCGGCCTGCCGTGGGAGCTGGGGCTCGCCGAAACCCACCAGACCCTCGTCCTGAACAACCTCCGCAGCCGGATCGCCGTGGAGGCCGACGGCCAGATGAAGACCGGTCGCGACGTGGTCCTCGCCACCCTGCTGGGGGCCGAGGAATACGGGTTCGCCACCGCGCCGCTGGTCACCTTGGGCTGCATCATCATGCGGGTGTGCCAGAAAAACACCTGCCCCGCCGGCGTCGCCACCCAGGATCCCCGCCTGCGGAAGCGCTTCGCCGGCGATCCCGACCACGTGGTGAACTACTTCCGCTTCGTGGCCCGGGAGGTCCGCGAGCTGATGGCCCGACTGGGCTTCCGCACCATCAACGAAATGATCGG
>CAZRPT010000292.1:0-3172 GCA_964601985.1 uncultured Verrucomicrobiota bacterium | reverse complement strand
GCCCGGAATCCAGCCGTAGCACGGCCGGCGTGTCGCCGTCGGCCAACGCTTCGAGGGCGTCCAACAACGCCGCGTCCGCCGGTGAAAAACGAAACGCCGTTTGCGCGGGCAGCGCGTTGAGCGGACGCCGCGCGCCGTTCCAGATCGCCTCGCAACTCAGCGTGACCCTCCCGCCGCCGGCCAGGGTGGCCGCGAAATTCGGCGGCAGGATGAGCGCGATTTGCGCCGGCTCGCCGGCTTCATTTTCCCCGGCCCGGCGAATCCGCCGCCCGGCGGGCCGGTCAGGCGCGTTCGGAGCGGATGCGGACTTCGCGGCGGTCGGGGCGGCTTTTTTCTCCGGAGGCGGGGCGGCCCGCGCTTGCAGGTGATGCAGCCCCACCGCCACCGAGTGAGCGCACATCGTGCCCCACTGACGGGCCTCGCGGCAGGCGCAGAGATTTTCCACGTCGTCGGAGGCGCGGATGAGCAGCCCGGCGCTGAGCGTGCGGGAACCGCTCTGGACCCGCCCCTTGAGCAGGGGCGGCGACCAGTCCGACTGCCGCACCTTGCCGGCGGCCAGCAGGCCCCGGGCCTCCTTCATGGCCTGCCACCCGGCGATTTCGGCGAACCATTTCTCCGTCAACGTCACACCCATCCGCCCCGCACGATGCCCCACCCCCGCCCCGCCCGAAAAGCAAAACCGCCGACTTGAGTTTTCGCGTGGTTTTTTGAAATGTCCTTCTTGAACGAATCAACATGGGAATCGCGACGCCCCGAACTGTTCGGATCACGCGGGTTTCCTTGAGGAACGATCATCAATCCGATGGACGATTCAGTAGTCATTACACGCGTGGTGCTCAAAAACTACAAGAGCATCGCCGGTTGCTCGGTGTCGTTGTCTCCATTGACGTTCTTGGTGGGACAGAACGGCGCCGGCAAGAGCAATTTTTTGGACGCGCTTCGCCTGGTCAGCGAATCCTTGAACACCTCTTTGGAACATGCCATGCGGGAACGGGGCGGCATCAACGAAGTGCGGAGACGCTCTTCCGGCCACCCCACCCATTTTGGCATTCGACTCAATTTCAATCTGCCGGAGGGAGGCTCCGGTTTTTACGCGTTCAAAGTAGGCGCCAAACCGCAAGGCGGCTTTCAAGTTCAGCGGGAAGAATGCCGCATTTCCCGCATCCCCAAGCACCGTGGTCTTCGCGTTTTAAAAAGGCAAAGACTGCGCATCAGCCGGGATCCAGATGAGTCCTTTTATGTAGTACATAACGGGCGGGTTGAACATTCGCGTCCGCACCCGCTCCCTCCGGCAAGCGACGATCGCCTTTTTCTGGTCGCGGCGTCCAGTTTGCCCGAATTCCGCCCTCTCTATAACTGTTTCACCCGGATGGGGTTTTACAACCTCAACCCCGACGAGATTCGTGATTTGCAACCCGCGGACGCCGGGGAAGTGCTGCTGCGGGACGGCGGCAATCTGGCCAGTGTGCTGAACTTTCTCGACCGGCAAAACCCCGCGGCCAAAAAGCAAATCGTGGAGCTGCTCGCCCTTGTGGTCCCCGGAGTGACGGACGTCACCACCAAGCCCATGGGAAAAAAAGAAACGATTGAATTCCGACAAAAAATGGGAGGAAACGGATCTCCCTGGCGTTTTTCAGCCGAAAACATGTCCGATGGCACCCTGCGCGCGCTGGGAATTCTGACCGCCCTTTTTCAATCTTTTCCCGCGGAAAATTCCCCTGGAATGCCGCTGGTGGGAATTGAGGAACCGGAACTCGCGTTGCATCCCGGCGCGGCGGGAGTGCTGCGGGACGCGCTCGGAATCGCCTCCCGGCATGCGCAAATTTTGGTGACCAGCCACAGTCCGGATCTTCTGGATGACAAATCCATTTCCGACCGGAACATCCTCGCCGTGATCAATAGAAACGGCGAAACGATCATCGGTCCCATCACCGACAAGGACCGCGACGCGATTCGCGACCGCCTGTTTACCGCGGGAGAGCTTTTACGACTGGGCGAGCTGACGCCCGACGTGGAAAAAATCCACCAAACACCCGCGCAAGAATTGGAATTGTTCGACCCATAGGATGTCCGCCGCGGTTAAAATAGCCTGCCTGGTCGAAGGACACGGGGAATGCGAAGCCGTTCCCCGTTTGCTGCATCGAATCGTCCGCGCGATTGATTCCACCCTGGCGTTGGTGGTGAATCCCGTCTTGCGGGTGCCCGCTTCCCGATTGATAAAACCGGGGGAAATCGAACGGCACGTGGAACTGGCCGCGCGGAAAATCGGCGGACAAGGCGGCATTTTCATTCTGCTCGACAGCGACGATGGCTGTCCGGCGGAGGACGGCCCTCAACTGTTGCGCCGCGCGCGCGCCGCGCGCGATGACCTTCCCGTCACGGTGGTCTTCGCCCAACGGGAATTCGAAGCCTGGTTCCTGGCCGCGGCGGAATCGTTGCGGGGCTTTCGCGGCCTGCCGCGGGATTTGACCGCGCCCTCCGACCCGGAGGCAATTCGCGGCGCGAAAGAGTGGCTGGAACAGCGCCTCCCGCGCCACCAGTGTTACAGCGAAACGCTCGATCAACCCGCCTTCACCTCCCGCTTCGATCTTGACACGGCCCGCCGCGCCGATTCTTTCGACAAATGTTGTCGGGAGGTGGAACGCATGATCGCTTGCTTGAAGCGCACGCCGGCGCCGTAAACGCCTCACGCCGCAACGCCCCCCGGATGAACACAAACGCGGGCCGGGAAAGTTCGGCTCCTCGACGTTTCGTGTGGATTTGAGTAAAAAGGCATCAAACTCACACGACACAGGAGGATCGGCATGAACGGAAACGATATCATCGCCTTGGGATTGGGTCTCGAGGCGCCTTGGAAGATTGTCGGGCAGGTGCTGGACACAAACAAAATGCCGCATGAACTGCGCCTTGTCATCAAGGCCGGCCGTGCAAGGCTCATGACTTCAAGGAGATGACGTGGCGGCATCTCAACTTCTTCCAGCACCACTGCTATATCACCGCTCCGGTGCCCCGAGTCCGATGCCCCCAGCATGGCGTCAAGCGGATCCAGGTGCCTTGGGCGCGCCCGGGAAGCAAGTTCACCTTGCTCTTCGAGCAAGCCGCCTTGTTGCTCGTCCGGGAAATGCCGGTCCGCTCCGCCGCCCGGTTCATGGAAATGACCGACCAGCGGCTT
>CAZRPT010000291.1:0-6055 GCA_964601985.1 uncultured Verrucomicrobiota bacterium | reverse complement strand
CTGGAACCCCGTTGCCTTCGTGGACGAGTGCCAGGCGCTGGCCTGCCGGGATGCGGACGATCCCGCCGTCGAACAGGCCCGCCGCCTGCAAGCCCTCGAATTCACCACCCTGCTGGAACACCTGGAGTAAGGGCCTGTCGGGAAAGCGGCCCCCTCCGCCGCGTCACGTCGCCTCCCGCCAGGACGCCCGTCGTCGGACGGCAAACGCGAAAGGGGGCCGGGCAAACGAATCGTCAAAAAAGGGCCGGCGGAAGATCCGCGAAGGGATTGCCGAAGGTGATTTTCCGGCGGATTTGGGCTTGCGCCGCGCGGCGGGAAAGGCTTAATTGGGGCCGGTTGCGGTTATGGTGGAATTGGCAGACACGCTACCTTGAGGTGGTAGTGCCTTCGGGCGTGCAGGTTCAAATCCTGCTAACCGCACCATTTTTTATCCCCCCCGTTTTTCTCGGAGCCTGTTGGAAAAGCGGGGCCTCCCGCCGCGTGATGCACGCGGCCTGCCGAAAGGGCGAAAAGCACCCCTGGGTTGCAGGCCGGGTTTCACCGGCGTTTTCCGACACAGGCCCTCAGGAGGGCTCGCTTGAGCCGCGCGATTGCACGGATGACTTTCTCGGGGAGTCGCTGGCCGTGGCCTCCGGGGCGTCTGCTTTTTTCTTTCAGCCCCGTTTCGCCGTCCTCGATCGCCGCTTCGTTGACAGCGCGGCGCGGCGGTTTAGATTCGGCGGCTCATGGGGCGCGCCGCCACACCGGCCGTGATCCGCCTGCGCGGGGTGCGGCACAACAATCTCAAGGGGTTCGATCTCGATCTGCCCCTCCACCGCCTCATTGTGATCACCGGCCTCAGCGGGTCGGGCAAGAGTTCGCTGGCCTTCGACACCCTCTTCGCCGAGGGGCAGCGGCGCTACATCGAGACCTTTTCCCCCTACGCCCGGCAGTTCTTCGACCGGATGGACAAGCCGCGCGTGGACGCCATCGAGGGCATCCCGCCGGCCATCGCCATCGGGCAGCGCAACACCGTGCGCACCACCCGCTCGACGGTGGGGACGATGACCGAGTTGTGCGATTACCTGAAGGTGCTCTGGCCCGCGCTGGCGGAGCTGCATTGCGCGGGCTGCGACGCGGTGGTGCGCAAGGAACCGCCGGCCACCGTCTGGCGGGCCGTCCGGGCGCAATGGGCCGAACAGGCGGCGCTGGTCACGTTCGCGCTGCCGTTGCCGGAGCGGCTGGCGGTCGGCGAGGCGCTGGCGCTGGTGGAAAAGCAGGGCTACCGGCGGCTGCTGGTCGCGGGCCGGGTGGTCCGGCTGGAGGAGGCGGCGGACACGCTGGCGAACCGGCCGGACCGGCTGGTCGTGGTGCAGGACCGGCTGCGGCTGGTTCCCGCCCAACGCCGGCGGTTCATCGAGGCCGCCGAGCAGGCGTATCACTTCGGCCGGGGCCGCCTGCAAGTGTGGCGGCTGGCGGCGGACGGGGCGCGGATCGAGGGCGCGCCGGCCAGTTTTTCGGCGGGGCGGCATTGCGCGCGCTGCGACCGCGAGTATCGCGAGCCCACGCCGGCGATGTTCAGCTTCAACCACCCCCTGGGCGCGTGCCCGGCCTGCCGGGGCTTCGGACGGATCATCGAGATTGATTACGACCGGGCGGTGCCGGACCGCTCGCTCAGCCTGCGGGCCGGCGCGGTGAAGCCGTGGCAGAGCGGCGTGAGCGCCGAATGCCAGCGGGACCTGCTCCAGTTCTGCCGGGCGCGCGGCGTGCCGGTGGACGTGCCGTTTGCCCGGCTCTCGCGGGAGCACCAGCAATGGGTGATCGAGGGCGACCCGGATTACGGAAGCGACGCGGAGCACGAATGGCCCCGGGCGTGGTACGGGGTGAAGGGGTATTTCCGCTGGCTGGAAACGAAGTCGTACAAGATGCACGTGCGGGTGCTGCTGTCGCGCTACCGGGCCTACCGGACCTGCCCGGAATGCGGCGGGCGGCGGCTGCGCCCGGAGGCGTTGCAATACCGGCTGCCGTTGCGCGGGCTGGGCTGGTCCCGGGCGCGCGAATGGCCCGCGGGGCTGACGCTGGGCGATTTTTACGCCCTGCCGGTGCGCGACGCGGCCGCGTTGGCGACGGCGTTGCGCGAACGGCACGCCGCCCGGGCGGACGCGCCGCTGGCGGTGGCGCTGGAGGAAGTGACCGCCCGGCTGGGCTACCTGGTCGAGGTGGGGCTCGGTTACCTGACGCTCGACCGCCCCACCCGGTCGCTGTCCGGCGGCGAGACGGAGCGGGTCAACCTGACCGCCTGCCTCGGCACCCGGCTGGTGAACACGTTGTTCGTGCTCGACGAACCCAGCGTGGGGCTGCATCCGCGCGACACCGACCGGCTGGTGCGGATCCTCGAGCGGCTGCGTGACGCGGGCAACACGGTGGTGGTGGTGGAACACGAGCCGGCGGTCATGCGCGCCGCCGATCACCTCGTGGACCTCGGCCCCGGCCACGGCGAGACCGGCGGCGAGGTGGTGTTTCAGGGCGGTTTCGCCGCGCTGCTCCGCCATCCGCGTTCGCTCACCGGCGCCTACCTCGGCGGGCGGGAACGGATTCCCGTGCCGGAGCGTCGCCCGGTCGTGTTGCCGGAACCCTCCGCCCCCCGCTCGCGCCCGGGCGCGCGACCGAAACGCTCCGTCCACCGGGAAGCCGCGCCGTGGGTTCTGGCCGACGCGACCCCGGAAGAGCTGTATCGCGTCGAAGAAAAAGCGCGGAAGCCGGCGGTCGCCGCGTTGGTGGACGGACGGCGCGTCGTGCGGGCCAGTGATTTGCTGCCGCGCGCGGAAACCGGCGGGGCCCCGACCGACGGCGCGACCGGCCCGGCCGATTTTCTCGTCCTGTCCGGCGCGCGGCGGCACAACCTGAAAAACCTCACCGTAACCGTGCCGTTGAACCGCTTCGTCTGCGTGACCGGCGTCAGCGGCTCGGGCAAAAGCACCCTGATCCGGGACGTGCTCCATCCGCTGCTGGCGGCGCGCCTGCGGGATTCGGCGGAGCCGGAACCGCCCGGGCCGGACGCGGACGCCCCGGAGGACGCGCCCGCTTCCGAAACGCCCGCCGCGGGCGCGACGTTGCGCGGCGGGGATTCCCTCGCCCGGGTGCTGCTGGTGGACCAATCGCCCGTGGGCCGCACGCCCCGCTCCAATCCGGCGGTGTACGTGGGCGCCTTCACGCACGTGCGGGAGCTGTTCGCCCGTTCCGAAGCCGCGATCCGGCAGGGCCTCACGCCGGGCAGTTTCAGCTTCAACTCTCCGGCGGGCCAGTGCGCCCGCTGCAAGGGGGTCGGGTTCGAGAAGATCGAGATGCAGTTTCTCAGCGACGTGTTCGTGCGCTGCCCGGATTGCGACGGTCGCCGCTATCGGCCCCACGTGCTGGCCGTCCGGGTGGCGCCGCCTGCCGATCCCGCGGCGGAGCGCTCCATCGCGGACCTGCTCGATACGCCGGTGGAGGAGGCGCTGCGCTGGCTGGAAGCGTTCGGCGACCCGCGTCCCGCCCGGCGCGCCGCCGACGCGCTGCGCCGCCTGCGCGACGTGGGATTGGGCTACCTGCGACTGGGCCAGCCGCTCAACACCCTCTCCGGCGGCGAAAGCCAGCGGTTGAAGCTGGCCGCCCATCTGGCCGAGGCGGGGCTCGACCGCGCCGCCCGCCGGGGCGCGTTTCAGCCCACCCTCTTCCTGTTCGACGAACCGACCACCGGACTGCACTACCACGACGTGCGGGTGCTGATCGAAGTCTTCCAACGACTCGTGGACGCCGGCCATTCGGTGCTCGTCATCGAGCACAACCTCGAGCTGATCAAATGCGCCGACTGGCTGCTGGACCTCGGCCCGGAGGGCGGCGACGAAGGCGGTCGCCTGGTGGCCGCCGGTCCGCCCGAACAAATCGCCGCCTGCCCCGCCAGCCACACCGGCCGGGCCCTGCGCGCGATGGGCGTGGAATAAACGGGAGCGGCGGCGCGCGGAGGAAGGGATTACGGGGCCGGTGATGGCGCGGACGAAAAGGCCCCGGGACCGCACTCGAAGACTTTTTGGAGAAAGCGCCAGACCGGTTCCCCTTGGAACTCGTGACCGCCGGAAAATTCGCGGAATTGGAAGCGTCCCGCGCCCCCGAGCCGCTCATAAAGCTCGCGGGCTTTCGCCGCCATGACCCGGGTGGGGGCGATCTTCATCAGCCGGTCCCGGGTGCCGGCCTCCACCAGCAGGGGACGGGGACAAATCAGCGCCGCCAGCTCGGCGGGAAGCACGTCGTTGAGCTGTCCCCTAGGCTGCCATTCGGCGGGCGTGGCGAAATCCTCCTCCGGCGTGCCCCAATCGCAAAACGCCCCCGCCACGGCGGCCGCCCGGATGCGCGAATCCAGGGCCGTGGTGTAGAGGGTGTAATACCCTCCGTAAGACAGGCCGATCATGGCCACGCGGAAGGCATCCACTTCCGGCTGGCGCAGCAGGGCGTCAAGCGCCCGGCTGATTTTGGCGACCTCCACCGCCGCGAGGGTGGTGTTCAACGCCCGCAGGCGGCGGTCCAGCCCGGCGCGCGCGTCGGACGGGATGGGCGTGCCGTGGTCCCGGTCGCGGAAGGGGTGAAAGAGCAAAAGCGGCGCAAAGACCACCCACCCCTGGGCGGCGGCGCCCCGGACCAGATCGTGGTAGTTCGATCCGTCGTGGAACGTGGCCAGCTCCGGAAATCCCCCGCCGCCGTGCTGCGCGATGACCAGCGGCGCGGGACGGCGGGCGTTCTTCGGCACGAGATAGAGGCCGTAGGTCTCCATTTCCGGCGTCACGCGCACCCGGCAACGGTAGTAGGTGGCCAGCGCGTCTTCGCCGACGCGGACCAGGTGGGCGGGCGGGACGGTGTCGAGGAAGCCCGGCGGCGGCCAGCCGATCCGGCGGATGAACCGGGCGCGCCAGCCGGCCACGAAGTCCGCTTCCGCCGCGGGTGACCGCGGAGCAGCCGAAGGATTCGCCGGCGGTCCGGCGTTTTCCAGCGCCCGCACGTAGGCCGTCATCTGCCGCCATTGCGCCACGCGAATCGAGGCGGCGGCTTGGAGGTTTTCCTCGTAAAGCGCGCCGGGAATCTTCTTCGGCGGCCGCGGAAGGCAATAAGCCCCCCGATGACGCGGACTGTCGGCGAACCCCGGACGGCGGGCCACGGCGGCCAGCGTGAGACTGTGGGTGAGGGTCACCGGCGCGGTGTAGCGGTGTCCCGGCGCGCCCCGGAAGACGTCGTGGGTCCAGAAGCGGATTTCCGTGTGGGGACGCGGCGGCAGGATGCGGACTTGCAACGGAGGCGGATAAACGCCCGGTGGCGGAAGAAACCGGGGCGGCGCCACTTGGGCGGATTGGCCCAGATCGAGCCCCACGAGCAGCGGGGGAGCGGGCGGCCGCCAGCCGGTGTCCGGACAGCCGTCGAAAATCCGGGCGAGACCCGCCGGCGGGGAATTCGCGCGGGCGGGGCAAAGAAAAGGCGTGCCGCGAATCCGCCGTCCCCCGCTCCAAAACTCCACTTCCGCCAAACGCCCCGGCGGATGAAGCGGCGCCAGATAAGAGAGAAAACGAAACCGCGCGGACCGCGACAGCCGCAGTTCCCGCCAGCCATCCTCCGTCGCCGCGGCCGGCAGTTCGCCCAGCAACGTCAGGCCGTCTCCCGGACCGTCATTCGAGCCGAACACCTGGCCGGCGTTCCCGCCCTCCGCGCCCGCGCGGGGAGCATCCACGAACCGCACCCGCACATGCGTGAGCAACGGACAGCCGGAATGAGGAACCCCCATTCCCGCCGGACAACTTCCCGCGAACAACAGACCGAGAACCAACCGGAACACGCGGGAACCCCGGCCCGCCAACGAGGGCCATTCACGCCCTTCCCGCGGGCCGCGGAACCGCGCGCGGCGGGAGGTCCCGCTTTTCCGGGCGGTCCCGGGCAGGGCGCGTCCCCTGGCTGGACCATGACACGGCACGCGATTTTTGTAGCGTTTTTCCCCGCCCCCGACCAGCCCCGGCGGGGAAAAAGCCGGCCGCGTTCCCCCCGGCGAAGGAGAAGG
>CAZRPT010000290.1:0-24841 GCA_964601985.1 uncultured Verrucomicrobiota bacterium | reverse complement strand
TCAGCAGCCAGACGGGCGTGATGAATTCGCGCGCCAGCCGGGGCTCGGGCGGCTCGGGGACGGTCAGCGCGTCCGGGGAAACCGGCGACGGCCCGGAGGAAACGGAACGACGCGGCTCCGGCGCGCGTCGGGCGGGGGATTTCCGCGCGGAAGGACGGGCTTGGGATTTGCGTTTGCGCGTCATGGAGCCGGAGCAGAAGGGGCGTTCGTCGTCGCGGGGATCGCGTTCGGGGTCGGCGCCGTCACGCGGTTGGTGACAACTCGGGATGGCGCGGGCGGGGCGTTGGTCTTTTCCGCCCCCGGGGGCAACGGCGGAAAGACCTCGAAGAAAAGCGGCCGGGCCTGGAGGCTTCGCAGATAGGCCGCCAGCATTTGCGCCGCCGGGAGGGGGACCACTTCATCCACCCCCGCCGGGAGGGAATAATCCGCCGGAAATCGCAGCGCCCCGACCGAGCGGGGTTCGCCGGGCCGCAGCCGCCGTTCCGCGAACAAATAAGGATAGCGCGGCATCAACGATCCCGGCGTCACGGCGCGCGGATCATAGAGCCGCAGCAGGAGCTTGCCGGGGTTGTTTTCGCGCAGCCCGAGGTTCGCCAAATCCGGCCCGTGCCGCACCCGGCCCAGCAGCACGGGCGCGTCCCGCAAATAATCCCGGGGCACGGTTCGGCGCGATCCCCAGCCCCGGGCCAGGTCCATGCCCTCACGCGCGCCGCGCACCACCTGGGTGTGGCAATACTGGCAGCCGTTGGCGCGGTAAATCCGCGCGCCGCGCGCCGCCATGCCCGAACGGGCTTGGGGATAATCGGCGCCCGTTTCCTCGATCGGCGTCATGCCGAGCGCGCCCAGTTGAAATTGCGGCGCCCACACCAGGCCCACCCACGACAGGGCCAGCGCGAGACAGATTCCGCCCGACAAAACCCACCCGCGTTTCATGGTTGCGCCTCCTCATCCAGCGGCTGCGTCCAGGCCGCCCAACGGGCCCGCCAAACCGGCCGCCATTTCCGTTCCAGCAGGCCGGCCATCTGCCCCAGCAAAAGCAGCGTGCCGCCCCACAAAATGAGCCACGCCAGCGTGCCGGTGGCGATGAACGGCAGGCAGCGCCGGCTGACCTGCTCGAACGGCAGGCCGGGATCGTTGATGGCCGCCCCCTGCACCCCGCCGCCCAGCAGATGCGCCAGCGCCAGAATCACCACCCCGCCGGCGGCCAGGCCCAGATGCAGTCGCACCCAAGCCGGACGCGGCCATTCCCGCTCCACGAGCCGGGGCACGAGATAGTAAACCGCGCCCAGCATCGCCATGCCGAACACTCCCCACAGCAGCAATTCATCCAGGCCCGACGCGAACAAGGTATGGCCGGTCCAGAACCGCACCGCCGGGAGGCTGTTCGCGGCATTGAGCGTCACCCACAGCAAAAAAGCGCCCCCGGAAAACGCCGCGAACCCCAGCGGATTGCTGTTTCGGATTCGTCCGCCCCGCTCTCGCAGCAGGGGATATAAATTGAGCCCGAAGGCGATCGCCGGAATCAGCAGCCACAGACCGCCCACCACCCCCAGGCTCGTCAGCCACGCCGGGAACGGCCCGTCCAGGTGCCGCGTCAGGCCGCCCCACGGGCCGCCCGCCACCCACGTCCAGAAGCCCACCAACGCCACGCCCCGGCTGGGAACGGGGCGTTCCAGCAGCTTGGGCAGGAAATAAAACACCACCGCCAGCGCGAGCCCGCCGAACCACAACAACAGCACGCCGTGCAGGAACCAGGACGCCACCACCACCTGCAACACGCCCCGCAGCGGCCGCGCCACCGCCAGCAGGACGGCGCTGAAATAAAACCAGGGAAACGCCAGCACCGCCGCCAGGATGTGCCATTGGGAGAGATAAATTTCCCGCCCGCGCCGGTTCAGGAAGGTGCGCCACACCATCGCCGCCATCAGTCCGTAACCCGCGAACAACACCGGCGCCAGGCGCGCGGGCATCTCCAAGCCCTCCACCCCGGTGCCGTGACCGGCCAGAATGCCGGTCACGCCCAAAAACACCCCGATGCTCCACACCTTGACGCCCGCGTAGCCGGACCCGCGCCAGGCCAGCGGCGTGTCCGACAGACGCGAAGTCAGCCAGGCCGCCACCCCCATGCCGACGGGAATGCCGAAGCCGTAAACAAAGAGGTTCCACGCCGCGGGCTGCACCCGGCCATAGGTCAGCCAGGCCTGCCCGGCCAGCAATCCGGGGGCGTGCAATTTGACGGCGGCCAGCACCTGAAACAGCCCCCCCACCGCCAGCCAGAACAGGCCGGTCAAGAGCAACGCCAGCACCGGCCCCCGCGCCGCGCGATCCAGCGCCGCCGTCTGTTCCGGCGACCGGGCGGGCGGGAGCGGTTCTTCCTGGGGCGCTGGAAAGAGGTGCTTCATGCGCGGGCGTCTTCTTGCGTTACAGATCGTAGATGTTGACCGGCTCCGGCGGCGGGGCCATGGCCCGGCCCAGCCGTTGCATCAAATCCGCGCGTCCGGCGGCGGGGTTCTTCCATTTTTCCCGCATCAGCTTCATGGCGTCCTGAATCGGAATCCGGTAAATCCCGCGTTGCGCGTCCACCACGCCCGCCGTGGCGAGGGCCTTTTGATCCGCCGCCCGGGTTTCCTCCCGCGCGGCAATCCGCTCCTTCACCCGCGCGGCGTCGAGCGACGGCGGCGGGGTGCGCGCGATCCATCCCCACGACAACCCCACGCCCAGCAGGAGCATTCCCAGCAGGGCCAGGAAGCCCGCGCCGGCGCGAAACCGCGGATTCATGTTCACCTTCATCTTCACCGCACGCTCTCCTCCTCTTCCGGCGGCGCGTCCGCCAGCGCGTCCGCTTCGTCCAATTCCCCGCCCGACAGCGGCGAGGGGCAGAACGCCGGATGGCCCATCGCCTCGCGCAGCCGCGGGTCCCGCACGGGATACGGCGCGTGCCGGCGAAAGGCCGCCCCAAACGCGCGGGCCAGCACGCCGCCCATCAGGGCCAGACAGGCCGCGTCCAGCCAGCACCACCGGAAGGCGTATCCCTCGGGGTGCAGCACGGGCATGATGTTGAACGCCAGATCCACATAGTGCATGAGCCCGATCCAGACGCACAACGGCGCCATCCAGCGAAACGACAATTTGAGGTCAATCCGCAGCAGCGCCAGAAACGGCAGGAGAAAATGGCCGAAAATCAAGATCAGCCCCACCGCCCGCCAGGCGCCGCGCTCGCGCAACACATACCAAAAAGTTTCCTCCGGGAGGTTGCCGTTCCAGATGACGAAGTATTGCGAAAAATGGATGTAGGCATAAAACACCGTGAACGCCAGCATCAGCGAACCGAGGAAATAAAATTGATGCTCGTGCAGCACCGGTTCGAGGATGCCGCTTTGTTTCAGGATCAAGGTGATCAAATACACCACCCCCAGCGCCACCCACACGCTGCCGGCGAAATAATAAACGCCGTAGATCGTGGAAAACCATTCGCACATCAATCCCTGCATCCACAACTGGGCCGCCAGGGTCAGCGTGAGCGCGAAGAGCACGATGCCCGCCCCCGACCAGCGGCGCATGCGATAAGTACAGGCGACCGCGCCGGTGCGGTCCTGATCGAGGGAGGCCCGCCGCAAATTATGGGCCACCACGCCCCACGCCAGAAAGCAGAGGGCGGACGCCAGATAAAAACCGGCCGGGGTAAACAGCGGCCACCGGGCCTGCAGGGCGGGGTGGTCCGCCGTTCCCGGTTTCCCCATCCACGCGTATAAACGAGGCGCCAGCGCCGCCACCGGCAGGAACAAAACCGCCAGCCAGGGAAAGAGCAGGGCGGCGAGGTGCTCGCAAAAGCGGCGGAGCGGGACCGACCAGCCGGCGTCGAACAAGTGGTGCATCAGCACCAAAAACAACGCGCCCAGGCTCACGCTCAGGAAGAACATGAATCCCGTCAGCCACGAATAAGCGAGCTGGGTGAGGTCCAGCCAGCCGCCGACCAGCACGCCCAGGCCGCCCAAGACCATCAGCGCGACGGGCGCCTGACGCCAGCGGGACGAGCCCGTCGGCGGCGGGGAAGAAATGGGCGCGGGGGAACTCATGGCTGAGGGGAGAACAGATTGGTCCGCCACGCGGCGGGCACTTCTTCGAGGGTGGCCAGTTGACTGATTTGCAGGGCGCGCACGTAGGCCACGATGGCCCAGCGGTCGGGGATCCTGATCTCCGCCCCGTAGGCCGGCATCAGGTTGCGGCCGGCGGTGATGGTTTGAAACAACTGCCCGTCCGGCATGGCGACGATGCGCGGCTCGTGCAGATTGGCGATCACCACCAGGCCCAGTTTGGGAACCACGCCCCGCCCGTTGCCCTGTCCGCCGTGACAGGGCGCGCAGTAAATCGTGAACCGTTCCTGACCGCGGGCCAGCAGCCCGGCGGTGACCGGGACGGGAAGGGTGGCGACGAAATTGGTCGTGCCGGGCACGCGCCCGCTGTTTTCGGGGGTGTCCGCGAACCGGTCGTCCCGGGCCACCGTGCCGGGGACGGGCCGCCGGGAGGCCAGCCCGTCCGCGAAGAAGGAGTCGCGCGTCTGGGGCCGCACCTTCGGCTGGCGGTCCATGTCGGAGAAAAGCTCGATCGGCGGGCGGCGCGAGAGGGCGCCGCGAAAACCGGCCACGCTCACGACGATCAGGACCAACAAGGCGAATCCGGCGAGAAAACGGCGCATCGTCAGTCCTCCACGAGTTCGATGGGTTCCCCGCCCAGCGCCTCGAAGGTCCGGCGGAGGGCGGCTTCCTGGAAGCGCGGATCGGCGCATTCCACGACAATGAAAAAGCGGTCGTGCGTGGCCCGCTTGAACCGGCGGTGCTTGAGCAGCGGATGATACCACCGGGGCAGGCCGGTCAACACCAACAGCCCCAGCACCGTCCCGAACGCGCCCAGCAGGATGGTCAGCTCGAAGGACGGCGGCAGGGCGGAAAACGGGCTGAACGCCGGCTTGCCGCCCACCGGCAGGCGGTAGTCGAAGGCGTTCATGTACCACACCATCAGCATGCCCAGCGCGCAGCCCGCCACGCCGCCGCCGAAGGCGAACCACCCCACCGGCGAGTTTTTCCGCCCCGTCGCCTTGTCCATCCCGTGCACCGGGTAGGGGGAATAAACCTCCCAACGACGGTAGCCCTCCTCGCGCAGCTTTTGGGCGGCGCGCAACACGGCGGCCGGGGTGGCGAACTCCGCCAGCAGACCGTATGGCAGGGGGCGTTCGCGCTCGCTCATGCCGCGCCTCCTTTCCTCCGGGCGCCGCCCAACGGGTGATGCGGATCCGCCTGCGGGGTGACGCCCTTGACCTCGGCGATCGCCACCATGGGCAGGAACCGCAAAAAGAGCAGGAAAAAGGTGAAGAACAGGCCGAAGGTGCCGAGGTAGGTCAGGATGTCCACCCAGGTGGGTACGTAATAGCTCCAGTTGGCCGGCAGAAAATCGCGGCTCAAGGAGGTGACCACGATGACGAACCGTTCGAGCCACATCCCCACATTGATCAAAAGGGAGAGCGTCCACACCACCGCCAGGCGCCGACGAATTTCGCGGAACCAGAACAACTGGGGCAGGAGCACGTTGCACGTCACCATCGTCCAGTAGCACCACGCGTAAGGGCCGAACATCCGGTTCGCGAAGGCGGCCCGTTCGTAGGGATTGCCGCTGGACCACGCCCCCCAGGCCTCCATGAGGTAGGCGTAGCCGATGAGGCAGGACATGGCCAGCGTCACCTTGCCCATCAGCTCGATGTGCCGCACGGTGATGACGTCCTCCAAGCCGCACATCTTCCGCAACGGGATCAGCAGGGTCAGCACCATGCCGAACCCGGAGAAGACCGCGCCCACCACGAAGTAGGGCGGGAAAATCGTCGAGTGCCAGCCCGGCAACTGCGCCACGGCGAAATCCAGCGACACGATCGAATGGACCGACAACACCAGCGGCGTGGCCAGCCCGGCCAGAATCAGGTAGGCCTTTTCGTAGTGCCGCCACTGCCGGTGGCCGCCGGTCCAGCCCAGCGCCAGCAGGCCGTAGCAAAACTTCCGCAGCCGGGTGCGGGCGCGGTCCCGCATCACCGCCAAATCCGGCACCAGGCCCAGATACCAAAACAGCAGCGACACGGTGAAATAGGTCCCCACGGCGAACACGTCCCACATCAGGGGCGAGTGAAACTGCGGCCACACGCCGGTGCTGTTGGGCACGGGCGCCAGCCACCACACAAACCACACCCGCCCCATGTGGATGACCGGAAACAGGCCGGCGCACAAAACGGCGAAGATCGTCATCGCCTCCGCCGTGCGGTTCACCGCCGTGCGCCAGCGCTGGCGCAGGAGAAACAAGATGGCCGAGATCAGCGTCCCGGCGTGGGCGATGCCGATCCACCAGACGAAATTCACGATGGCCCACCCCCACATCACCGGTCCGCCCAGTCCCCAAACCCCGACGCCGGTGGAGACGAGGTAGGCGATCATCGCGAAGCACACCGTCATGGCCGCCACGCTGGCCGCGAAGGCCCACCACCACCAGCGGGGCGCGGGGCGTTCGCAAATGCCCGCCACGGTGTCCGACAACCAGCCCAGCCCGCGTTGACGGGCCACCAACGGCTCCCGCTCCAGCTCGGGCGGCGGCGGGGGCGGCAGTTCCAACGCCGCCGGTTTCATCGGGGGGGCGGCTTCAGCCATCGGCGCGCTCCTTTCCCCGCGCGGCGGCGGCCCGGGAGTCCGGCATGGCCGGATTCGGGTTCCGCACCCGGGCCAGATAGGCCACGCGCGGATGCACGGCCAGGTGATCCAGCACCGCGTAGCTCCGCGCGTGGGCGCGCGCCCGGCTCACCCGGCTGGCCGGGTCCTTGAGGTTGCCGAACACCAGCGCGTCCGCCGGACAGGCCTGCTGGCAGGCGGTCTGGATCGCGCCGTCCGGCACGGTCACGTCGCCGGAGGCGCCGGCCTCGATCTTCCGCGCGACCTTCGCCTCCTCGATGCGTTGCAGGCAGAAGGTGCATTTCTCCATCACGCCGCGCGTCCGCACGGTCACCTCCGGATTGCGGGCCAGCTTCAATAAGTCCCATTCGTCCCGGGGCTTGCTGCCCCGGTCGGGGTCCTTGAACCACCGTTTCAGCTCCCATTCGCCGTCGGTGGCGGACACCAGCGGGCTGCGGTAAAGCCGGTCGAGCGGACGCCGGTTGTAGTCGAAGAAATTGAACCGCCGGACCTTGTAAGGGCAGTTGTTCGAGCAGTAGCGCGTGCCCACGCAACGGTTGTACACCATCACGTTCAAGCCCTCGTCGTCGTGCACGGTGGCGTTCACCGGACAGACGCTCTCGCAGGGAGCGGCCTCGCAGTGCTGGCACATCATCGGCTGACTGGCCACCCGCGGATCATCGAGCGGCCCGGTGAAGTAGCGGTCCACCCGCAGCCAGTGCATCTCGCGCTGCCGGCGCACCTGCTCCTTGCCGACGATGGGAATGTTGTTCTCGCTCTGGCAGGCGATGACGCAGGCGGAACAGCCCACGCAGCGGTTGAGGTCCACCGCCATGCCCCACTGGTAGGGCGCGGCGGCGGCCAGCTTCCGGAGCGGGTTGGGATAAAGCGGCTTTTCGCTCGGCGCGGGCGGCAGGTCCATCGCCTTCGCGAAGCCGGGGTTCTCGCGATACTCCTCCGCGGTGCCCTCGCGCACGATGGCCCGGCCCTGCATGGACCAGTGATCCTGGGTGCAGGCCAGCGGATGGGTCCGGTCGGTCACGGTCAACCGGGCGCCGCGTCCGAGATGAAGCGAGCGCGTCGTCCGCAGGGGATACACGTTGAAGCCCGCCTTTCGGGCCACCCGCCCGCCGCGTTCGCGACCGTAACCGAGCGCCAGCGCCACGGTGTGATCGGCCAGGCCGGGCTGAATCCACGCCGGCCCTTCGACGCTTCGCCCGTCCAGCTCGATCCGCACGACCGGCGCGCGGAGATGGGGCGGACGCTCATCCGCCAGGCGCACCCCCAACGCCCGCGCCGTGGCCGGGCTGAGCAGGACCGCGTTGTCCCACGTGAGCTTGCTCAGCGGATCGGGCAGTTCCTGCAGCCAGCCGTTGTTGGCGTGGCGGCCGTCGTCCACCTTCGGGTCGCGGTAAAAGACCACGTCCAGGCTTCGGGGCGTGGCGGCCGCCGGCGGTTCGAGGGTCCGCAGGCGCGCGGCGACCTGTTCCCACGCCACGCGCCCGGGGCGGACGGCGGGCGGGGCGCTGTCCGCCAGGAATCCGTCGCGCAAAAAGCGCCCCCACTGGTTTTCGAAATGGCCCTCCGGGCGCAGCTCCTTGAAGGTGGCCCGCACGAGGTCGTAAGGGCGCGGGGGCTCGATGCCCCCCACCCGGGCCAGCACTTCCAACGCCGTCACCCCGCCGAACAACGGCTCGATGAGCGGCTGCACCGGGACCACCGTGCCGTCCGCCGTCCGGGCGTCGCCCCACGATTCGAGGTAGTGCGCCGCCGGCAAATGCCAGTCGCACAGCGGGAAGGTCTCGTCCTCGTGCGTTCCGAGCCGCGCCACCACGCCCGCCCGGCGCTGGGCCTTGGGCCAGTCCAAATCCGCCGGCGCGGTCAGCGCGGGATTGCCCTCCAGGATCACCAGGTGGCTCACCTCGCCCGCGTTCAACGCGGCGGCCAGCCCGGCGAGCGTGCCCCGTTCGGGCGTCGCCTCCTCGTGATACTCGACCGTCCGTCCCACCGCGCCGAGATGGAAATTCACCGCGTGGGCCAGCAGGTGCAGCGCCAGCGGCTGGCGATGGCCCACCAGCAGCACGGTGTCCGGCGCGTGCTCCGCCAAATCCCGCGCGCACGCCGCGGCCCAGCGCTTGGCTTGGTCGTCCAACCCGGCGCCCAAGCGGCGCAAATCCGCGGTCCATTCCGTGCCGCCGGGCACTTCCCCCGGTTTGCCGGCCGCCATCAGCTCGGCCGCCAGCCACGCCGCCCACGCCGGGATTTGCGACGGCGGCAGCCGCAGCCGGTGGTCCGCCGAGGCGCCGGTGGGGGTGATCAGGCTCTCGACGACGTAGAGCCGGTTGAGTTCGTCCCGGGGCGGGTCCAGTCGCCGCCCGCGGGCGAAGCCTTGGATGTGCCACCAGGCATCCTCCTCGCCCCCGACGAAGTCGCAATCCAGCGCCACGATGCGTTTCGCCCGGGCCAGATGCCACACCGGGCGCAGCGGCCGTCCGAACGCCAGCGCGGCGGCCTCCGCCGACACGCCGGGCCGCACCGGGTCATGGACGAACCAGCGGGCCTTCGGCAGCGTTTGGCGGATGATTTTCTCCAGCCGCTCCCGCGTCGGCGAGCGGTCCGGCTCGCTCAAAAAGGCCAGGCCCCGCCCCTGGTTGGCCCGGGCCCGCGCGGCGATTTGCGCCAGCGCGTCCAGCGCCTGCTCCCGCGCCACCGTCCTTCCCTTTTCCGTGAAGCGGCGGGCGCGGTCGGGATCGTACAAATCCAGCAGCGAAGCCTGCGTCCACAAATCGCTGCCGCCGTGGGCCGGTTCCCCGTCCCGCGCCAGGGCCCGGTTCAACGGATGCCGGGCGTTGCCCTCGATCTTCGTGGGGCGTCCCTCGTGGGCCTTCACCACCACCGGCGCCGCCGTGCCGTGGGCCGGGCGGGCGGTGGCGAAATATTTCGGCACGCCCGGCGTGGCGTCCTGGGGCGCTTGCGTGAAGGGCAGGATGTTTTCCTCCGGCCGGCGGCATCCGGTCAGCCCCACCCCCGCCAGCATCAGCGAGGCGGACATGAGCTTCACGAAACCGCGCCGCGAGAGCGGATCGGGCCACTCCCCCGCGCCGGGCGGGAACTCCCGTTCCGCTCCCGCGCGCCCGGCTCCGACGCGGGCCCGTTCCGCCGGGCTGCGCCAGTAAACGGGGTCGGAGAATGAAGCGGGCGGGCGGTTCATCGGTGGCACGTGGAGCAGTATTCGAGCCGCCGCACCTTCCATTCCCGGGCGCGTTGCCGGCCTTCGGCGAGCTGCCGGTCCGGGGAGGCGGGTTGCCAGTTCAGGTGGAACACCTCCGCCGGCGGACGGAGGTGGGCCTCGGGGCGGCGATGGCAATCCAGGCAGAACGTCATGCTCAGCGACTTCGCCTCGCGGACTTCATCCATCTGGTGAACCGGTCCGTGACAGGAGAAGCAACTGACGCCCCGCCGCACGTGGACCGCGTGATTGAAGTGGACGTAGTCCGGCAGCTTGTGCACCTGCACCCAGGGGATCGGCGCGCCGGTGGCGACGCTCTCCCGCGCCGGCGCCAGGCGCGGATCATCCTTCAGCACCTGCACGTGGCAGTTCAGGCACACGCTGCTTGCCGGCACGGGGGAATACCAGGACTGCTCGACGCCGGCATGGCAGTAGCGGCAGTCCAGGCCCAGTTGTTCCGCGTGGACGTTGTGGGAAAAGGCCACCGGCTGCGGCGGCGCGTAGCCCACCCGGGTGTATTCCGGGGAAAAATAATACCAGACTCCGGCCGTCGCGGCTGTGCTCACGACCGCCAACCCCGCCAGCACTTTCACCGGCAGGCGATTGGTCCATTGCGGGAAGATGTCCGACATGGGAGTCCGTTCCGCCACGCGGCCCGCGACGCCGTCGAGGCCTCCACCCGCCGCCGCCGCCTCCGCGTTGCCCGGAGCCCCACCCCTAGCCCAATTCCCCCCCGGCGACAAGCCTTCTCCGCGACGGTCCCGGGAGGCGCCGGGCCAGGAATTTTTCCCGCCAGCGGGGGCGCGAGATTTTGCCGCGCGCGTTGGCCAGCGGCCCGGCCGTCAGCCACCAGCGACGCGGCACCTGCCAGGCGGGCAGCCGGGCCAACAGATGGGCGCGCAGGACGGCCTCGTCCGCGCCCGCCCGCGCGACCACCACGGCCGCCGCCTCCTCCCCCCGGCCGCCTTCCGCCGCCGGCACGCCAAACACGACGCATTCGCGCACCCCCGGATGGCCCAGCAGGGCGGCCTCCACGATTTCGGGCGCGAGCTTGCGTCCGGCCACGTTGATGACCGCGCCCGCCCGCCCCCGCAGCCAGAGCCGCCGCCCGCGCCATTCCGCGAGATCGCCGGTGCGAAACACGCCGTCGCCCAGCCGGGCGTCCGGCTCCGGCCAGTAGCCGAGGGCCACGTTTTCCCCGCGCACCTCCAGACAACCGTCGTCTCCCACGGTCAGCCTCACGCCGGTCAGGGGCGCGCCCGCTTCGGCGGTGGCTTCGCGCGGGGTGTCCGAGGCGTCGTAGGCGATCCCGCCGCACTCGGTCGCGCCGTAGAAATTGTGCACCTTGAGGCCGCGCGTCGCGTGGATGGCCCGCTCCAGCTCGACCGGCAGCGGCGCGCCGGCGGAAATGGCCAGCCGGGTTTGCGGCGGAATGGCGTCCGCCTCGTGCCACGCCCGCCACAACGCCGGCACGCCCGGCAGGGTGATTTCCGCCGCGTTCCTCGCGGCCCGGCGCACGGCCTCGGGCAGGGAACCGCCGGCCAGCACCAGCGGGATGCCCTCCAGGAGCAGCGGCAGGATCAGATTCGAAAAGCCGTAGGAATGGGCCAGCGAAATGGCGGCGACGTTGGGCCGGTCGGGCCGCAATCCCATGCCGGCCACGATGTGGCGGGCGTCGGCGGCAAGCTGCTCCGCCGTGAAGGCCACCAGCCGGGGCGCGCCGGTGGTGGCGGAGGTGAGCTTGAGATGAACGCAGCCCGCCGGCAGCGCGGGCGTCTCCCGGCCCGCCGCCGCCGCCGGGGGCGGCGTCTGCCCCGGCTCCAGCGGGCAAACCACCCGGCTCGCGCGCCACCCCCGCAGCACCGCCAGCACGAACTCCGCCGTCGCCCCCGTGGGATGGACCACGGGCCCCGGCGCGGGCGGGCGGGCCTCGGCCTCGCGGGCCAGCTCGTGAAAGGTCCAGCGCCGGCCGGCGGGCTGGTCGGTCAGGGCCAGCGCGTCGGGCTGCGCGGAAACGACCTGCCGCCAGCGCTCGTAAAGCATGGAACAGGGGGCATACGGGAGGAGAACGCCCCTCCGCAAGCCCGGAGTTGCCTCCGGACACGGCCCGGTTCGCGCTTCGCCCGGCCCGGCGAAGCGGGGGCCGCCCGGCGGTCCTTCCCGGAACGCGCCGCGCGCGTTTCGTGTCCCGCGCGGTTTTTGTGGTAACTTCGCGCCTCGCGGATGAAACGCGCCGATCCAACCCCGGCCTTTCTGCCCACCACCGCCGCCGAGTTGCGGGCGCGCGGGTGGGACGCGCTGGACGTGCTGCTGATCACCGGCGACGCCTACGTGGATCACCCCTCCTTCGGCGCGGCCCTGATCGGGCGGGTGCTGGAGGCGGACGGCTGGCGGGTGGGCGTCATCGCCCAGCCGGACTGGCGGACGCCCGAGAGCCTGCGCGTCATGGGGCGGCCCCGGCTGTTTTGCGGCATCACGGCGGGCAACCTCGACTCGATGGTGGCCAACTACACCGCCGCCCGCCATCGGCGGCGCGAGGACGCCTACACCGAGGGCGGCCGGCCCGGGCGGCGGCCCAATCACGCGGCGGTGGTGTACGCCCAACTGGCCCGCCGGGCGTTCCCCGGCCTGCCGCTCGTGCTGGGCGGCATCGAGGCCAGCCTGCGCCGGGTGGCCCATTACGATTACTGGGAGGACAAGCTCCGCCCCTCGATCCTGCTGGCGGCCAAGGCCGACCTGCTGGTGTACGGCATGGGCGAACGGCAGGCGCGCGAGATCGCCCGCCGGCTCGACGCCGGCGAAGCGCTGGACGGCATCCGGGGCACCGCCCGCCTGCTGGGCGCGCGGGCCGCGGCGGAGGCGGATTTCGGCGAGCACCTCGAACTGCCCGCCTGGGAGACGCTGCGCGCGGACCCGCAACTGCTGCTGCCCCTGACCCGGACGGTGGAACGCGAACAAAGCCCCTGCAACGGACGCCGCCTCGTGCAGCGCCACGACCGGCGGGCGGTGGTGGTCGAACCGCCCGCCCGGCCGCTCGAACCGGCGGAGATGGACGCGCTTTACGACCTGCCCTTCGCCCGCCGGCCCCATCCGTCCTACCGGGAACGCATCCCGGCATGGACGATGATCCGGGACTCGATCACCGTTCAGCGGGGCTGTCCCGGCGGCTGCACCTTCTGCGCCATCGGCCTGCATCAGGGAAAATTCCTCACCAGCCGGAGCCGCGAATCGGTGTTGCGCGAAATCCGCCGCCACACTGAATCGCCCGATTTTCGCGGGACCATCTCCGATCTGGGCGGTCCCACCGCCAACCTCTACGCCAGTGAAAACGGCGTGGATCCGGCCTGCGCGAAATGCCGTCGCCCGAGCTGCCTCCACCCGACCCCGTGTCGCAAACTCAAACTGGACGAAGCACGCACCCTCCGCCTGTTGCGGGACGCCCGGCGCGTGCCCGGCGTGAAGCACGTGTTCATCCAGTCGGGCATCCGGATGGACGTGGCGCTGCGGTTCCCGCGCTACCTCCGGGAGCTGGCGCGGCATCACGTCTCGGGCCATTTGAAGGTCGCGCCCGAGCACCTGCACCCGGACGTGCTCCGGCGCATGCGCAAACCGGCCGATGTGTTCGAGGAATTTCTGCGGCAGTTCCGCGCCGCCAGCCGGGCGGCGGGCCGGGAGCAGTACGTGGTGCCCTACTTCATCGCGAGTTTTCCCGGCTGCACCGACGCGGAAATGCGCGTGGTCGAGCGCTTCCTCCGCCGCACGAACTGGAGCCTGCAACAGGTGCAGGACTTCATCCCGCTGCCCATGACGCCGGCCACGGCGATGTACGTGACCGGGCGCGACTTCGACACCGGCCGCCCGATCCCGGTGGCCCGTCGCGCCGGCGAACGCCGCCGCCAACGCGAGGCCCTCCACCTCCGCCGAAGCCGCTCCCGCTGAACGCGGCGGCCGCTCCGCCCCGGGCCTTTGCTCGTTCCGGATCCCGAGCCGGGCGAACGCCGCGCAAAAAAGGGGGCCGCCGGCGCGCTTTGGCATCGCCAACGGGACGGGGAAATGCCAGATTTCCCGCGTTACCAATGCCACGCCACCGAGTCCAGTTGCCATGACCGCCGACGCCGCGCCGACTTCGCCGTCCCGCCCGCCGTGGTGGAAATCCATCGGGCCCGCCCTGATTGCCGCCTGCGTGGTCTTCGGACCGGGCAGCCTGTTGATCAGCTCGAACGTGGGCGCCAATTACGGGTACGAACTGCTCTGGCTGCTGTTGCTCACCGGCGTCTTGATGGGCGCCTACCTGACCATGGGCGCGCGGGTGGGGGTGTGCGGCGGGGCGACCCCGTGCACGCTGGTCGCGGAACGGCTGGGACGCCCGGCGGCGGCGATCATCGGCGGGACGTTGTGCCTGATCTGCGCGGCGTTTCAGTTTTCCAACAACCTCGCCGTGGCCCTTGCGGCGGGGGCGTTCGTGCCGGCGGCGGCGGTCCCCTGGATCGTGGCGGGCTTCAACGCGCTGGTGGTGGTGTTTCTCTTTTTCGCCCGGCAGGTGTACCGCGTCCTGGAACGGGTGATGAAGGTCATGGTGGGGGTGATGCTGGTTTGTTTCGCCTTCAACCTGTTCGTGGCGGGGCCGTCGTGGAAGGAGGTGCTGGCCGGCTTCGTGCCCGGTTTTCCCGGGGGCCTGCATCCGGGCTTTCCCGCCAAGGCGGAAGGGGCGATTCACGATCCGATGATCCTCGTGGCGTCCCTGCTGGGCACGACCTTCTCGGTGGCGGCGGCGTTTTTTCAGGGCAACCTGGTGCGGGAGCGCGACTGGTCGGTCAAGGATTACGAAGGCAGCGTGGGCGACGCCCTCGCCGGGGTGTGCGTGCTGACGGCGGTGAGCATGATCATCATGATCACCGCCGGGGCCACCATTCGCGGCGAACCGGCCACCGACATCGGCACCCTGGCGCTGGCGCTCAAGCCGCTGCTGGGCGGCACGGCTTACTGGGTGTTTTGTCTGGGACTGGTGGCGGTGGCGATGAATCCCTTCGTCATCAACGCCATGATCGGCGGGACGATTCTGGCGGACGGGCTCGGGCTGCCGGCGCGGATGAGCGATCGCTGGCCGCGCCTCCTGACGGTGGGGGTGATGCTGGTGGGCATGGGGGTGGCGCTGGGGGCGTTGAGCACCGGCAAGAAACCGGTGCCGCTGATCATCTTCGGCCAGGCCCTGACGGTGCTGGGCAACCCGCTCATGGCCATCACGCTGCTCTGGCTGGCCAATCGCCGCGACGTGATGGGGGATCGCCGCAACGGGCCGGTGGCCAACACGCTGGGCGCGCTGGGCCTGCTGGTGGTGCTCTTCATGGCCGCCCGCGTGCTGTGGCGGATCGTGCTCCAGTTGAACTGAAGCCCCAAGCCGCTTGATGCGTCATATCCCAGACCTGTCGAAACGATCTTTTTTTCAGCCAACGTCCTCATTCGATTTTTCCATGAAAAAAACACGCATGAAAAAACAGCGGAGATTCGGATTCCCCCCCGGGGGGATGCTGTGGTTGCTGGGTGCCCTCGGGGGCGTTGTCTGGGGCGCGGGAGAGGGGCCGGACCCCGTCAAGGTCGCCGGACTGCGGGGCGGTCTGGTGGTGCAGCTGGGCGTTTCGGACACCGAGCATCCGGCGGCCTGGAGCCGGACGGGACGTTACCTGACGCAGCTCCTGTCCCCGGAGGTCGCGGCCGTGGCGGAGGCGCGCAAGGCGTTGCAAGCGCGGGGGCACTACGGCCTGGTGACGGCCGCGCCGTGGTCGAATCCCCGCCGGTTGCCGTTCGCGGAAAATCTGGTGAACCTGCTGGTGGTCCGCGATTTCGCCGCGCCGGACGCGGAGTTGTTCCGGGTCGTCGCCCCCGGGGGAACCATCCTCGTCACGGATCCCCGGCAGTTCTCCTTCAGTCGTCTGGCGGCGGCGGGGTTCGCCTCGGTCCGGGAGGCGGGCGGAATGCTCCTGGCCCGCAAGCCCCGGCCCGACAGCATGGATGAGTGGACCCATCCCCGCCACGACGCGGACGGCAACGCGGTCTCGCGGGACACCCAGGTGGGTCCGCCGGAACGGGTGCGCTGGATCGCGCCCGCGATTGCCGAGGTGGAGGGGATGGTCACGGCGGCGGGCCGCAATTTCTACGGCGGCGTGCTGGCCCGGGACGGTTTCAACGGCCTGCGTTTGTGGCATCGCGACCTCGAACGCGGCGGGCTGGACGCGGCGAAATTCCGCTTTCCGGGCTGCTCCTCCGGCGTGGCGCGTCCCCTGGCCTCCGCGCGGTACCTGCTGGCCGTTTCCCAAAACAAGACGGTGGCGCTGGACGCGGCGACGGGCGAGGTGGTGCGCGAGTTTCCCGGGGCGCCGCGTCCCCGGGAGATGCTTTACCGGGGCAACCTCCTGGTGGTGGCCGACAAGCAGCAGGCGCGGGCCTTCCGCCTCGACACCGGCCGGCCGGTGTGGAGCTGGCCGGCGCGCGAAGCGCGGCAAATGGTGGCCAACGACGAGGTGGTGGCGCTGATTCACGGCCTTGTCCGGCGGGGCGAAAAACCGGAGGCGGTGGCGCTCGACCTGCGCACGGGGAAAGTCCGCTGGCGGCGGAGCGACTATCCCTGGCTGGGCGACGTGCGCCGGCTCGTGCTGCACGCGGACTACCTCGCGTTCGAGGTCTCGAGCTGGAACGACGAGGACTCCGGCAACGCGCTGCACATCGTGGAGGCCCGCACCGGCGCGCCGGTCTGGGAGAAGGAGTTTCCGCCCGGCATGAACCACCGGCGGCAGGCCCGGGCGATGTTTGTGGGGGACCGGCTCTGGGTGCTGCACGGCGGCAAGGTCAACACCGCCATCAAGGAGCAGCTCAAACACGTGCCGGTGGAGGTGTCCGCGCTGGATTTCCTCTCCGGCCGGACCCTCGCCACTTATCCGGCCGGGCTGGCGCACTGTTTCCCGCCCGTGGCCACGCCCAACTACCTCTTCGCCGGCGTCCTCGACATGACGGACCTGCGCACCGGCAGGCTCACGGCAAACCGGATCACCAAGGCGAACTGTTCGACGGAGCACGGCTGGATTCCCGCCAACGGACTGATTTACACCACCCCCAAGCACTGCACCTGCTGGCCCATGCTGCGGGGCTACACGGCCCTTGCCCCCGGCGCGCCCCTCACGGAAGCCGTCCTGAAGGGGCCCCTCGACGAGGTTTCCTTCGCCCTGGAACGCGGCCCGGCCCGGCCCGATCCCCGGGCGCCCGCGCCGGGACCGGAGGACTGGCCGTTGTACCGGAGTGACGCCGCGCGAAGCGGCGGCACGGCCGCCGCGGGCCCCGTTTCCCTGGCGGTGCGGTGGTCGGTCACGGTGGCCCCCCGGGAAGACGTGGCGCTTTTCTCCGGCGTGGCCCGCCAGCCCATCTTGTGGGACTGGCGGGAGGACGCCTTCGTGAAGGGGCCCTTGAGCGCGCCCACCGTGGCCCGCGGGCGGGTGTACGTGACGCGCCCCCATGCCCACGAGGTGCTGGCGCTCGATGCCGACACCGGCGAAGTCCGCTGGCGCTTCACCGCCGACGGGCGCGTGGACACCCCCCCGGCCATTCATCGGGGGTTGTGCCTCTTCGGCACCCACGGCGGCTCGGTGTACGCCCTGCGGGCGGACACCGGCGGGCTGGCATGGCGGCTGCGGGCGGGGCTGGGCGAGGAGCAAATCGTGGCCTACGGCCAGCTCGAATCCCCGTGGCCGGTTCCGGGCGCGGTGTTGATCCGCGACGACGTGGCCTACTTCGTGGCCGGTCGCCAGCCCTTCGCCGACGGCGGCGTGCTGGTCTTCGCGGTGGATCCCCAAACCGGCCAACGCCGCTGGGCGCGGCGCGTCAACACGGTGCCCCAGCGGGGCTACTACGAAAATTCGGCGCTGGAATTCGACCCCGTGGACCTGCTGCACGCCGAGGGGGATTACGTCACCATGTCGCGCTGGCGCTTCACGCGGGAGGGCAAACCGCTGCCGGTGGACAAATGGCAGGCCTTCGCCCGGCTCGGCGCCGGCGCGGGACGCGTCTGGGTGCCGCGCGGTTCGTGGACCTACGGACCGCGCCACATGAAGCGTTTCGCCGCCGAGCCGCCCCGCCGGCCGCTGGTGGTGTTTCGCGATCACTCGGTCTTCTCCCTCCTGAACGGAACCACCACCCTCTTCCGCCGGGACTTTTCCGCCGCCGACCTCGAACACTTCAACGCCCGATGGATGACCGGCTGGGAGGCGCAAAAAATCGAGCGCGAAGGAGGCCGTCCCTTCCGGACCGATCGAATCGCCAAAAAGGCCGTCTGGACCGCGGATGTCTTCTCCCCCCCGAATTCGCGTCCGCGGAAAAAGGCGAAGGCGCCGGGGCACAACGCCGTCCGCGCCCTGGCGCTGGCGGGCAACGGGCGGTTGTACGCCGTTCATCAGGACGGCCGGCTGAAAGTCCTCTCCACGACGGACGGCAAGGTGCTCGCCGCCACGCAGGTGCCGGAACCGGTCTGGGACGGCCTCGCCATCGCGCGCGGCCGCCTCTACCTCGCCACCCAAACCGGCCGGCTCCTCTGCCTCGGCGCCCGCGACGAGCAACCGCCCGCCCGGTGACCGCCGGCCGCCGCCCGGGGCGGTGTCGGGAGGCGGCGTTTTCCCGCCCGAAGAACGCCCCCGCGGCGGGCGTCCTTTTGCCTTGGCGGCGAGGGGGAAGGGGGTATGCTGGGCTTCCTCCTCGCGCCGGTCGGCAGGTTTTCTTTCACCCGTCCGTCCGGGCAAGGGGCGCAACCGAAAACGACATGGGCGGCTTGTTTTACAATTTGGGACGGCGGCTGGGACGGGCCACGATCCCGGCCATCCGCAAGTCCAGGTGGGCCTGGCAAAACCTCGCGGGGGACGAGGACCAGACCCTGGCGGCGGAGCGCTCCTTTGGCAGCGCCCTGGTGGCGGAGTTGCGCGCCTCCCTGCCGCCCACCCGGGACGCCGCGTTGAACCGGCAGATCGCCGAAATCTGCCAAAATCTCCGCCGGGGCGTCACGGACAAGCGGCGCGCCTTTCATGCCGAGGTCGTGCAACTGGATCCTCCCAACGCCATGGCCCTGCCCGGCGGTTTCATCTTTCTGAGCGAATCGTTGACCGAATTCTGCGGCCGGCAGTCGGCGGAAATCGCCTTCATCATCGGCCACGAAATGGCGCACATCCTGCGCGGTCACGCCTGGAGCCGGATGGTGAAACAAACCGCCTCCCAGGTGGCCTCCGCCGCCAGCCTCCGCGCCGGGCCGCTGGGCCAGTGGCTGCGCCGGAGCGGCTTGGGGCTGCTGCAAAACGCCCACGCCCGCGAAGAGGAGCAGGAGGCGGACGCCCTCGGCCTGCGACTGGCGGTGGCGGGCGGCTACGTGCCCGGCGGCGCGGTGACCCTGCTGCGGCGGCTGGAAAAGACCGACGCCGACGCCGCCGCGGGGGGCGTTTACTTCTCCTCGCACCCCCCGCCCTCCGACCGGTTGAACGCCCTGCTTCCCCTGGCCCGCAAGCTTGCGTCGCCGGCGTGACGCCGCGCGCCGCGTTTTTTCGCGCCCGCTTCCCCGCGAAACGCCAAAGCCGCCGGGCCGTTGCGCCCGCCGCCCCCCCCCCCGGCGGAAGCGGTTGCCGGCGGTGATTTCGGCTTGCGTTCGGCCCCGCCGGCCCGCACCCTCGGCGGCCTTATGCAGTCTGCGGAAACAGAGTCCATTTGGTTATACGACCTGCTGGCATGGGTGGATAAGCGCCGCAAACAGGTCATCATCGGAGGCGTGATCCTCCTGGTGTTGATCGTGGCGGGCTACGTGATCAATTGGCATCACCAGCAAACCATCCGGATCGCGAATCAGGCCCTGCTGACGGTATCCCAGCGGTTGGACCAGGAACAAAACCCGCCCACGCCGGCGGACTTCCTGAAAGTCGCGGAAACCTATTCCGGAACCAGCGTGGCGGACCGGGCGTTGTTGCTGGCCGCGGGGCGGGCTTATACGGCGGGCAATTACACGGAGGCGGAAAAGCAGTTCCGGGCGCATCTCAAGAAATACCCGGACAGCGTGTTCGCGCCGATTGCCTCGTTGGGGGTGGCGGCCAGTTTGGACGCGCAGGACAAGGTCAAGGAAGCCATCGCGGCGTATGAGCAGACCATCGCCGCCTACCCGGATGATCCGGCGGCGGATCGCGCCCGGCTGGCGCTGGCGACGCTCTATGAGGATCAAAACCAGCCGAAGGAGGCCCTGCGCCTCTACGACCAGATGACCGACAACGCCGGCTTCAGTCGGATGGCCTTCGAGGCCACCACCCGGCGGCAGCAGCTCCTGGTCCGGCATCCGGAACTGGCGCCCGCGCCGACCAACGCCGCCCCCGCCGCGGTGATTGCTCCGGCGGCCACCAATGCCCCCGCGAGCGCCCCCAACGCGGCGACCGACACCAACAGCGCGTCCGCGCCGAAAACGGCCGCCGAGACGCCGTCCACCAACGCGCCGGCCGCAAACAGCAACGCCGCGCCGGCGGACAAAACCCGGTAACGAACCTTGAAACTGGGAAAACGCGGCAACCGGACTCCTCCCAAACCCGGCGGCCGCGTTTTCTTCATTTTTGCGAAAATAAAGCCATGAAAAGCGTCCGCATCTCTCTTATCGGCACCGGTTACGTGGGACTGGTCACCGGCACCTGTTTCGCCGAGGTGGGCCACCAGGTCATCTGCGTGGACAACGACCCGGAAAAGGTCGCCACGCTGCAACGCGGCGAGATGCCCATCTACGAGCCCGGCTTGGAGGAGCTGGTCGCCAGGAACGTCGCCGCCGGGCGGCTGCGTTTCACCGAATCCACCGCCGAAGGAGTGGAGCAATCCGACGTGGTGTTCATCGCCGTGCCCACCCCGCCCCAGCCGGATGGCTCGGTGGACCTGAGCTTCATCGAGAAGGTGGCCCGCGAGATCGCCGCCCACCTCACCTCGCGCAAGATCATCGTGGACAAGAGCACGGTGCCGGTGAAGACCGGGGAAAAGGTGGCCGAAACCATCCGCCGCTACTGCAAGTCGAAGGTCGAGTTCGACGTGGTGAGCAATCCGGAATTCCTCCGCGAAGGCTCGGCGGTCACGGACTTGATGGAGCCGGACCGCATCGTCATCGGCGTGCAATCCCAGCGGCCGGTGGCCACGATGCGCGACATCTACGAGCCCTTCGACGCGCCGATCATCGTCACCGACATCAACTCGGCGGAGCTGATCAAGCACGCGGCCAACTCCTTCCTCGCCCTGAAAATTTCCTACATCAACGCCGTCTCCGCCATTTGCGAGGCCTCGGGCGCCAACGTGCAGGAAGTGGCCAACGGCATCGGCATGGACCAGCGCATCGGGCGGGCGTTCCTGAACGCCGGTCTGGGGTTCGGCGGCAGTTGTTTTCCCAAGGACCTGAGCGCCTTCATCAAAATCGCCGAGCAGTTGGGGGTGGAGTTCCGCCTGCTCAAGGAGGTCCAGGCCATCAACGCCGAGCAGATGCAGCGGTTCCTGCGCAAGATCACCGACACCCTCTGGGTGCTGCGCGAGAAGCGGATCGGCGTGCTGGGGCTGGCCTTCAAGCACAACACCGACGACGTCCGGATGTCGCCCGCCATTGACCTCTGCCGCCGGCTCACCGAAGGGGGCGCGCAGTTGCGGGTCCACGACCCCCAGGCCATGAAAAAGGCCCGCCCGCTCCTGCCGGAGGCCGAGTTCGTGGACGACATGAACGCCGTGGCCGAAGGGTGCGACGCGCTGGTGATCGCCACCGAGTGGGAGGAATTCAAAAAACTGGACCTCGAACGGGCGCGCCGCGCCATGACCCACCCCATCATGTTCGACGGCCGCAACCTCTTCGATCCCGAGGAGATGGAGCGGCTCGGCTGGGTGTACAAAAGCGTGGGCCGCTGATGTCCGTTCCCGGTGGCCAGCCGGAAAAACCCGCCGCCGCGGCGCGCCCGCCGCTCATTGAAGTCGCCGCCGGCCTGATCTTTCGCGACGGCCGCCTGCTGCTGGCGCAACGCCCCGCCGGACGACACCTCGCCGGCTTGTGGGAATTTCCCGGCGGCAAACGCGAACCCGGCGAAGGCTACGCCGCCTGCCTCGAACGCGAACTCCGCGAGGAACTCGGCGTCCAAGTGGCGGTGGGAACGTGCGTGTTCGAGCAGACCCACGCCCATCCCGAACGCACCGTGCGCCTGCGCTTCTTCCGCTGCCGGTTGGTGAGCGGCGAACCCGCCGGCCTCGACGGCCAGGCGCTGGCCTGGGTGGCCCGCGACGACCTGGCCCGCTACCGCTTCCCGCCCGCCGACGCCGACCTGGTTGCCCGCCTCCAAACCGACCCCGCGTTTTGGAGTGATGCCGGTTGCGGTTGATTTCCGCGTTTTCCGCTTAACCCGGCGCGCTTTGTGTCGGGAAACGGGCCGTCCCTTCCGGGGAAATCAGCGGGGCAACGCGTCGGCCAGGGCGCAGACGGCGCGGTAATACTCATCCACCGACATTCCCAGCGCGCGCGCGCCGAACAATTCCGCCAGCGTCGCGTCGGCCAGATTTCCGTAGTTCACCACCACCAACTGGTAAAACACCAGGTAGGGCACGCGATCCCGCTGGTCCTGAAAAAAGGGATGCACGTGGATGACGAAACCGTCCCGGGGATGTTCGCCCCGGGGCAGCGGCGTCGCGAACTCTCCCGGTCCCAGGGGCGTGGCGTCGAATTCCACGGCGCAGGGATGGCGCACGCAACGCCGGTCCGCCAGGATGCGTTCCAGCTCCGCCCAGCCGATGCGGGGGCCGTAGCGGGCGTGGATTTCCGCCCCTTTGGCGGCGGCGTGAGCCCGCAGGGCTTGTTGAGCTTCAGTGGCGGAAGGCGGCTGTTTCATGGATCAAAAAAATCGTTTTCCGGACGCCGGCGCGCCCGCGGGAAGCAGAACAAATCTTCCGGAAAAAGGCAGGCGGAAAATCGGGAATCCCGCCCTCGGCGGACGCTGTTGCTTCCGGCCGGGCGGCCGTCATTTTCGTCGGGCGTTTTTTTCGGAACGCCGGGGGCCGATGGCGTAGAGATGGGTGTGCGTGGCCACGTAAAGCACCCCGTCGGCAAGGACGGCGGAGGAGTAGATGGGCTCCGGAAAGAGGGTCTCGAAGAGGGGCGGGTCCCGGTCGGGATCGAAGTCCTTCCGGGCGGGCAGGATGACGAAATCGCCGTCCTCGTCGCCCAGAAAGACCTTTCCGTCGGCCACGAGGGGCGATCCCCAGACGTGCGCCAGCATGTCGTACCGCCAGTGACGTTTTCCCGTGGCGGCATCGAAGCAATAAACGTAGCCGGAAAAATCGGCGGTGAAGAGCAGGCCGGTGGCCGGATCAATGGCCACCGTGGAAAGGCTGCGCTTGAGGCCGGGATCGTTCCACACGCGGCCCCGGCCGGTGAGATCGCCCGTGCCGGTGGCGTCAAAGCAACTGAGATTGCCCGCTCCTTCGCCGCGCTCCGGATCCTGGCCGATGGCCACGTACACCCGGTCGCGATAAAGCACCGGGGTGGCGACGATTTCGCTGGGGCCCTCGGCGTCCGGGTATTCGATGGGGTGGCCGTCGCGGGTCTTGTATTGCGGCGGCACGCAGTCGTAACGCCAGCGCTCGCGCAAAACGGGGCGGCCGCGGGCGTCCCGCGCGGGGACCGGATCGAAGCCGTGGCAAAAACCGTCGCCGCCGCCGAAAATGATCGTGGGCCGTCCGGCAACCACGCCGAAGGCGGGCGAGGACCAGTTGCAGTGGAAGGTGCGCCGGCTGATGCCGGAAGCCTCGCGGGCCCGCAGCCGGCCGGTTTCTTTGTCCAGCAGGATGAGGGCGGGCGCGTCGGGCGCGGGGATTTTTTCGTGCTGTTCGTCCACCCCGTTCGAGGTGGTGGCCACCACGCAATCCGGAAGCACGAGCACGGAGCTGCTGGTCATGTTGTGCGGCTGGACGCCCAGCTCCTTCCGCATGTCGAACACCCAGAGGATGTCGGCGTCGCGGGCGGTGACTTCGAGGGGCGGATGCCCGGGACCCGCGAAATAACGGCCCTCCGCGCGCATTCCCTGGTTCCCGTCGGCCTGGCCGTGGACATCCAGGCACATCACCTCGCAACGGCTGGTGACCAGATAGACCCGGTCGCCGTCCACGGTGGGCGAGGAGCAGATGCCCAGCAGCTCCCAGTCGAGGGCCCGGCCCGCCGCCAGTTTGGGCACGACCAGCTGCCACTGGAGGGCGCCGGTCTTCGCGTCCAGGCACAACACGATGCCGCGATCGCCCCGAACGCGCGGATCGCGGGGCGCCTCGTTGTTGGTCCCCACGAAGACCCTCCCGCCGGCGACGGTGGGATTGCCGTAGGTTTGCGAGCCGAGCCGGACCACCCAGCGAAGGTTGCGCGTGGTGGCGGGATCCACCTCCTCGCTGTCCGGCCGGCAACGGCCGGGGTCAAACTCCGCGGGCGCCCCTTTTTCCGGGGAATAAAAATTGCGGGCGGGCGTCCGGCCCCACATGGGCCAGTCTCCGGCCCGGACGGAAGCGGTCCCGGCCAGGCCGGCGGCCAGCAGCAGGACGATCGCTGTTTTGAAACGGAGGGCGGCGGTCATGTTCAAGCTCATGCGTGCACGTTGCGTCTTTCGCGCAGAGTAGCCGGGATGTCCGGGAGTGGCGAGCCGCCGGAAAATCCCGCCGGGCCTTCCATCCCGGCGGTGGGGATTCGCGTTCCGCGCCGGAGGGGGGCGCTGGGGTTCATTCATACGTCAGCGCAAACACCGTGTCGGTCAGCCAGCGGCGAAATGATTCGTTGTCGCTGAACTGTTTGAACAACTCCGTGTCATCTTGGAGGAGCGCGGTCATCACCCGCATGAGCGCCTGGTCATGCTCGATGCGGGCG
>CAZRPT010000289.1:0-11313 GCA_964601985.1 uncultured Verrucomicrobiota bacterium | reverse complement strand
CCGCCGCGCCTTGGGCGCGCGCGGGCAGGAGGCGGTGCGGAAACTCTTCAGCGCCGAGACGGCCGCGCGCTCCCTGCTGCGCATCCTGGACCCCTTGATCCCCCCACGCGAATCGTGATGCCGGTTTCCTGCCGGCGGCGATAGAGCCCCCGCGCCTTGCGTGTTCTGAGAGCCGACCGGAAAAGAGAACAGGGCGGCGCGGGCGGACGCGCGGTCCGCGGGAAGGACGCAAATGCCCTCCGGAGGACGGGCCGGGGTGGCGGGCCGGGGTTCCTCCAGTCCGGCGTCTTCCGACCGGCGCCCACACCGGAACGCAAAAATCAACCGCAACCGGCATCAGGCCGGTGAAGCGCCGTCGGTTTCATCGGAATTCCCGGAGGGCGGCGAAACGGAGTTGTCGCCGCGCCGCCGGTTGACCGCCTGCCGCAGGAGGAACTCGATCTGGCCGTTGACGCTGCGCATCTCCTGTTGCGCCCACGCCTCCAGCTCCCGCCAGAGGGCGGGATCCATTCGCAGCAGGAATGCCTTGCGCCGGGTCATTCGCGGGGAGCTTTCTCCGCCGGGGATTCCGGATCAAATCCCAACGCCCGGACCAAATCCGCCGGACGATCGGGGCTGACCACCAGCTTGTCCCGCCCGAAATCGAGCACCACCGACCGGGCGGGATCGGTCGCCAGCGCGCGAAAACGCCCCAGCCGTTTGCTCCGGAACCGGCCCTGCCAGCCGAACACCCCGCCGTTGCCGATCACCTTCCACGCCCGCTTCAGGGCCCCGGGATCCACCCAGGCGCCCTGCAGCTCCTTCAGCGGAATGCGGGTGGTCCAGAGCAACCGGCGCACCCGCAATTCCCGGGGCGCCACCTCGTAGCCGTACACGAGAAACAGGGAGAGCGCCACGGGCGTCAGGCCGCAGATCAGCGCCCCCGCCAGACCGAGCAGGAACACCCCCGTCGGTTTTCCGGCCACCAGAAAAAGCTGCCCTGCGGCCACTCCCCACAGGAAGAGCGTGATTCCCGCTCCGAGCGCCCGGGCGCCCCGGGAAAGGGGCGCCCGGAACCGCCGCCGCCGGACGCGTTTGGAGGAGCCGCGCATCGTTCCGCGATCACCCGCCCCGACTCACGTGTAGAGCGTCCCGGTGTTCACCACCGGCGTCACTTCGGATTCGCCGCACAACACCACCAGCAGGTTGCTCACCATCGCGGCCTTGCGTTCCTCGTCGAATTGGACGACCTCCTTTTCCGCCAGGTCATGGAGGGCCATTTCCACCATGCTGACCGCGCCGTGGACGATCTTCTTCCGGGCGGCGATGATGGCCTCGGCCTGCTGCCGGCGGAGCATGGCCTGCGCGATTTCCGGCGCGTAGGCCAGATGGGTCAGCCGCGCCTCCTCGACCACCACCCCCGCCTTGGCCAGCCGCTCCTGCAGCTCCGCCTTGAGGGTGGTCGAAATCTCACCGGCGTTGCTGCGCAGGGTGGGTTCGTTCTCCTCGCCCTGATCGTAGGCGTATGTTCCGGCCAGATGACGCACGGCGGACTCGCTCTGCACCTCGACGTAATCTTCGTAGTCCTCCACGTCGAACATGGCCTGGGCGGTGTCCCGCACCCGCCAGACCACCACGGCGGCGATCTCGATGGGGTTGCCCCGTTTGTCGTTCACCTTGAGCTTGTCGGTGTTGAAGTTGTGCGCCCGAAGGGAGAGTTTCGTATTCTTCGCGTACAGCGGGTTGGTCCAGTGAAACCCGCTGCGGCGCACCGTGCCGTGGTAGGCGCCAAACAAAATCAACACCCGCGCCTGGTTGGGCTGCAGGGTGAAATGCCCCACCAGCAGGAAGCTGGCCAGGATTGTCAGGACCAATCCGGCCGCCAGGCGGAAGACCGGCAGGGTTCCGCTTTGTCCCGACTGCACCCCGGCGCTGACGAAGCCATAGACGCCCGCCCCCAGCAAGGCGAGGTTGACGATCAGCATCAGCCAGCCGTTGAGGGCGTGGATCTCGCGTTCGTGACTGATCTCGGAGGAGGAATCAATTTTTTTCATGAGACAAAAGGAACGAACGATTGTTTCAATATCAATATGATATCACATTGAAATCAAAAGTCAACCTTTTTTCCGTCACGCGCTTGTTCACGCCACCGAGCAGGGACGCCCGTTGTCCGCCGGGCCGAGGTTCAGGAGGAAGGGGACGGCCCGGCGGGCCCACTCGGCGGGCGGGGGAAAGGAGGCCGCGTCGGGACCGAAACAACTTTCCAGCATGTCGGTGTGGATGATGCCGGGATTCACCGGCACGGCGGCCAGGCCCCGGGGCAGCTCCGCCGCCAGCGCCTGGGTGAGCCCTTCGACGGCCCATTTGGTGGCGCAGTACGGCGCGACCTCGGGCGCGGTCGAGCGCCCCCATCCGGAGCTGAAATTCACCACCACGCCCCGCCCCCGCGCGAGCATGGCCGGCAGGAAATGCCGGATCACGCGGACCGTGCCGTTGAGGTTGACGTCCACCACGCGCTCAAACTCCTCCGCCGGCACCTCCCACAAGGGAGCGTTGCGGTTGATGAGGGCGGCGTTGTTCACGAGGAGGTCCGGCACGCCGAAACGGCTCCGCACCCCGGCGGCCCAGTCGGCCACGGCCGTTTCGTCCGCCAGATCGCACACGGCGAAATCGTGGGGCGCGCCGAAGGCGTGGTTCAAGCGGGCGATGGCCGCGGCCCCGCGCGCGCAACCGGCCACCGGATGGCCGCGACGGATGAACTCCTCCGCGAGCGCGCGCCCCAATCCCCGGCTGACGCCGGTGAGGACGACGCGTTGGGGGGGATCGGCGGGCATCAACGGCGGGCGGGTTGCAGGGCGGCCGGCGGCCGGGTGGCGGAGCGGGAAGCCGGGGCGCCGGAGCGGGCGGGGGCGGCCGAACGCCCGGCGGCTTCCCGGGCCCGGGCGGCGGCTTCCGCCTCGGCGGCCAGGCGGCGTTGAAGCGCGGCCCGCCGCCGGTCCAGGCGATCCAGCCGGCGGACCAGTTCCCGCAGCAGCGCGCTTTGCCGGCGGTCGCGGAACAACCGGCCGCCCGTACGGGCGCGGGCCTGGAAGGCGGCGGTGAGATAGCCCTCCAGCAGCGCGCGATAATCAGCCCCCAGCCGGCCCGTTTCACCCGGCAACCGCGCGGCCACGGCGGCAAGCTGCCGCTGCTTCAAACGGACAACGGACACGAAATCCGCCAACGCCAGCCGCCGCGCCGCCCGCTGGAGGGAGGTCGGCGCGCGTTGCGGGGGGGCGGACGGGCCGTTGCGGGTGCTGAGGGTGACCGTCAAAATCCGGCCCAGCACCTCCATCGCCCGGAGGGGCGCCCACGCCTCCGCGGGGCCTTCGCCCATGAATTGAAAGCGCGCGAGCGCCCACCATTTTTCGACCTCCAGCAACGAGCGAAAGATCGGCCGGTATGCCTCGAGGAAGGTGGTCTGCCAGTTCAGATGCCGGGTGAGATGGGCGATCATCCGTTTCAGCCGCGCGTCCCCCTGGGGCAACTGGCGCAGTTTCACCAGAAAGGCGAGCGCCGAGGCGCGGTACAGCTCGCCGGCCTCGCCGCGCAGGACTTCCGGCGAGGGAAGGCTCAAATCCTCGAAGGAGAGCGGCGGTTGCTCGCGAATCAGCTTGCGGGCGGCGGCCAGCCGGTCGCCGAACACCCGCTCGCGACTGCTGGGCGCCAGCTCGCCGAAAGCCCCGCCCACGCGGGCCAGCATGGGGCTCTCGCCCACCACCAGGTCCGGCCCGACCCGGGACATCACCGCCGCCGTGAGCCCTTCGGAAAGCCAGTACGGCACGGTGGCGGGATGCGGGCCGGGGAAGCGGTTGGCCATTTCGAGCAGGAGCACGGACACCAGCGTCCGCACCAGCTCTTCCGGCCGGAGTTCGTCGGGGGTGACGACAAAGTAGTGCCAGCCGTCCGCGAAACGGGTGGCGGTGAAGGTGGGCCGTTGGGCGGACGAAGTGGCGGTCTTCAAGCGCACGTGAACGGGGCCGCGCCATTCGTCGCGCAGGCCCAGCTCCGCCAGCAGGGCCCCCTTGATCCGTTCGCAGCTCACCGCCAGCAGCGGCGCCTGCAACAGCACCCGGCCCGAGGAATCCGGCGGCGCCACCTGGCTCAACGAGGGCACGGTGGGATGGTCGCTCCGGACGATGAACTGGCCTGACCGGCTGACCACCGTGTCGGCGCGCGCCGGACCTCCCCCCCACCCCGCCAGCGCGAGCAGCAGCCCCCCGGCGAGGACGCGTCCCTTTCGCCGTCCGCAGCCCCCCCCCTTGGCCGGTCGCGCGCGCATGACCTCAATCCTTGCTCTTGCCGCCGCCGGAGCCGGACGCCTTGCCGCCCGCGGCGTCGGACTTCGCGCCGCTTTTGCCGGAGGATTTCGCGCCTTCGCCGTTGCTTTTGCTCTGGCCCGACTCGGACTCGCGCTTGGCCGCCTGCCGGTAGCTTTCGCTGCGATAATCCGTGGCGTAGAAGCCGGACCCCTTGAAAATCAGGCCCGCGCCGCCGCTCAGGACGCGCTTCACCTTTCCCCGGCCCCATCGTTTGCGGGGACACTGCTCCTTGGGGCACGTCTCCAACGCGTCCGCCGTGATGGGCTGGAAGACCTCGAATTCATGACCACACTTCGTGCAAACGTACTGATAAGTCGGCATTGCTGTTTCCCGTTACTCTCCCACAAAGCCCAAGGGGTGTAGCACAATTCGGACGTTTTTCAACCCTCCGCCCCCGCCGGGCCGGCAAGGGCGACACGGGTTTCGCGCGCCTCTCCGATGGTGAAAAAAAGCGGGCGGAAGCGGGATTTTCCCCCGGGCGCCACCGGGCGCGAATTTTTCTTCAGGAAAAACATTGCCAATTACGTGAAAACTTGTTCTCCTCCTCGCGCACCAAATGTCCGAAGGCAACACCATTGTTACTGAACTGTTCCAGCAACGGGACATTCTGATCACTTGTCGCAACAGCCAGGGGCTGGATGTCCGCTCCACGCCGGTGCGGGTAACGCGGTTCACCGCCATTCTGGAGGTGTACAACCCCCACAGCATCCTGCAATTGTCCGAGGTGCTCAGCGACTTCCACATCACCCTGGGCGACCGGTGTGTCTATGCGGGGCGGGCGGTGGTCAGCAACCTGGTCAACGCCGGCATCCTGCTGCTGGCCGAAGTCACGCTCGAAGACGAGTCGTGGCTGGACGTGGATCTCTTCTCGCCGATCGCCCAACCGGAGCGGTTGCAGGAGGAGTTCGAATCCTTCATGGGACATTGGCGCAAGATGCAGTCCATCACCTCCGCCTTCAAACTGGCGGTGGCGGACTTTCAGATGCTGTTGTCCGAGGTGCGCCGGTGGCTGGATCAAGTGGAACTGGGGGTGCGCTCCGAGCCGGGCGGCAACCGTTCGGAGATGGAACGCGAGGTGCTCGAAGGACTCGAAGGACGCATCCTGCCGCAAATTGACGAATGGGCGGCGGCGTTCGACAAGGCGGCGGACGACGTGGAGGATTCGCTGCGCCCCGCCTACCGCGCCTACGCCCGTCGGCAGGTGCACCCGCTGGTGATGTGTTCGCCCTTCGTGTACCGCACCTATCACAAGCCGTTGGGCTACGCGGGCGACTACGAGATGGTGAACATGATCCTCCGTGATCCGCACGAGGGCGCCACCCTGTTCGCCAAAATGGTGAACGTGGTCTTCCTGCAAAACCCCCCCGCCCAGGCGCATCGCAACCGCATCAAATACCTCCTCCGCCGGCTGATCGAGGAAACCCAGCGCGTGGCGGCGACGGGGCGGCGGATTCGCATCCTCAACCTGGGCTGCGGCCCGGCCCGCGAGGTGCAGTTGTTCATCGAGCAGGAGGAGCTTTCGAACCAGGTGGACATCACGTTGCTGGATTTCAACCGCGAAACCCTGGAATACACCCGCAAGCACCTGGAGGAACGGGTGCAAAAGCACCACCGGGACATTCACATCCAGATGGAGCAGAAATCCATCAACCAACTGCTGAAGGAATCCATCCGCTCCCGGCCCGCCCGCGCCGACGAGGGCTACGATTTCGTCTATTGCGCGGGCCTTTTTGATTACGTGTCGGACCGGGTGTGCCGGCGGTTGACCGAATTGTTTTACAACCTGCTGACTCCGGGAGGCGGGGTGCTGGTGACCAACGTGCACGCCGCCAAGCCGTTCCGCTACTCGATGGACTACTTCCTCGAGTGGCATCTCATCTGTCGCAATGAGGAGCAGATGCGAAGCCTGATTCCGGATGTGACGCCGAAGCCGATTTGGGAGCTCAACGCGGATCCCACGGGAGTCAACCTGTTCCTCGAGATGCGCCGCCCCACCCAGGAAACCGCTGCAGGCGGGAATGTCGTGACCCAGGCGCACGACCGTCCCGCCGGGGCTGCCACCGCCCGCCAATGAACGAGGGAAGTCGCGATCTCAGCGCCACTTACCTGCGCCAGGAGCGCCAGAAGGGGGCGCGTCGGTTGCGGACGGGGTGTTATTTGGTGCTGGCGTTGCTGCCGGCGGGGTCGTTGGTGGATTATCTCGTCTATCCCGCCCAGGCGCCCCACTTCGCCGTCATCCGCCTGGTCAGCTCGGTATTGGTTCTGCCCTTGCTGTATCTCTTCTACCGCCCGGCGGGCCGGCGGTATTACGAGATGCTGAGCCTGTTGGTGGCGATCATTCCCGGCGCCGCCATGTGCCTCATCATCCACGGCGCGCCGGACGGGGCGGCCTCGCCCTACTACGCCTCGTTGAACCTCATCCTGCTGGCCATCGCGCTGATCGCCCAATGGGACGAGCGCCTGAGCTTCGTGGCGGTGCTGGCCCTGCTCGGCATGTACGTGATCGCCACCGCCGACACCATTCCCACCTATCGCGGCATCTTTCTCAGCAACCTCTGGTTCATGATGCTGACCGGCATCATCGTGGTGGTGGGCAGCCGGATTCAAAGCCGCCTGCGCTATTCCGATTTCTGCGCCAACTACGAACTGCGGGCCAGCCGGCGCGAGCTGGCGGCCAGTTACGCGCAACTGCGCCAGTTGGACGAGCTGAAGGGGCGCTTCTTCGCCAACATCAGCCACGAGCTGCGCACCCCCCTCACCCTCCTGCTGGCCCCCCTCGAAAGCCTGCTGCAGGACCGCTCCCTCGCCGACAACCACGTGCGCGAGCTGCTGGTCACCATGCGGGACAATGGCATGCGGCTGCTGAAACTGATCAACGACCTTCTTGACCTGGTCCGCCTCGATGCCGGCCGGCTCAAACTTCAGCTCGCGCCCATTGACATCCAGCCGTTCATCCGGGGCATCCTCAACGCCGCCAACGGGCTCGCCCGGGACCGGGGCGTGCATTTGGAGTGCCAGGTGGATCCGGAACTCACCACGGTGGTCGCCGACCCGGACAAACTCGAAAAAGTGTTTCTGAACCTCCTGTTCAACGCCATCAAGTTCACCGCCGCCGGCGGACACGTGACGGTGAACGCCCGCAAGGACGATTCCCGGGTGGAGTTCACCGTCAGCGACACCGGCATGGGCATCGCGAAAGAACACCTTCCGCACTTGTTCGACCGCTTCTGGCAGGCCGACTCGGCCAGCAACCGCAAATTCCAGGGAGCGGGGATCGGCCTGGCGCTGGTGAAAGAGCTGGTGGAAGTCCACGGCGGCACGGTGATCCCCGAGAGCGAGCCGGGCAAGGGCACCACCATGCGCATCCACCTGCCGGTTCGCGAATTGCCGGAGCAAACCGCGCAGCCGGAGACGGACGAAGCCGCCGCCGAGCCGCGGGAAACGGAAGCCCCCGCCCCCGCCGGCGACGAGAAACAGGAAACGACCCCGCAGGCCGCCTGGCTGCGGGACCTGTACCGGCGGGCCGAGCTGTTCGCGAGCGTTTCCTCCCTCCACGAATCCGTCCGTCCCCGGGACACCATGCCCGGCCGCGGCAAACAACCGCGCGTGTTGATCGTGGACGACGAACCGGACATGCTGCGCTTCCTGCGCATGCAGCTCGAAGAAGAATACCACCTGATCGAGGCCAGCGACGGCGACCAGGCGGTGACCCTGGCGGCGCAGTACCTCCCGGAGGTGGTGGTGTGCGACCTGATGATGCCCGAAAAGGACGGCATGGAAGTCTGCCAGGAATTGCGGGGGCGCACCTCCACCGAAAACATCCCCGTGCTGCTGCTGACCGCGCGCGCCGACGACGAAACCAAGCTGCGCGCCCTCCAGGCCGGCGCCAACGACTTCCTGCCCAAACCCTTCTCGGTGGCGGAACTGCGGGCCCGGGTGAAAATCCTCTGCCAGACCCGCCAGTTGCAACGCGCCGTCGAAGAGCAAAACAAACGGCTCACCGCCGCCCTCGAACAGCTCAAGGACACCGAAACCCAACTGGTCCAGTCCGAGAAAATGGCCTCGCTGGGCCGGATGAGCGCGGGCATCATCCACGAAATCAACAACCCCCTGAACTTCTCCCTCACCGCCCTCAAGATGCTGCACCAGGCCAGCCTCCATCTGCCGGAGGACGACCGCGAGGATTTCACCGACACCCTGCGCGACATCGAGGAAGGCTTGCGGCGCGTGGCCACCATCGTGGGCGATCTCCGCTGCTTCACCCACCCCCAGGGCGGAGAACTGGAGGAGGTCAACGTGGCCCGCTCGGTCGCCACCGCCCTGCGGTTTCTCTCCGCGGAATGGAAGAACAAGGTGGAGATTGACAACCAAATCCCCGAAGATTTCACCGTGCTTGCGATCAAGGGCAAACTGATGCAGGTCTTCGTCAACCTGCTGCAAAACGCGCTGGACGCCTTGCGGAGCCATCCGCCCGAAGGCGAGGCGCCCACCATCCGCCTGCGGGCCGAGGAGCGCCAGGGCTCCCGGTTCGTCACCGTCCGCGACAACGGCCCCGGCATCCCGCAAGCCCACCTGACCCGCATCTTTGAGCCCTTCTTCACCACCAAGGAAATCGGACAAGGCACCGGCCTAGGGCTGAGCATCTGCTACCGCCTCCTCAACGAAGCCGGCGCCCGGCTCACGGTGGACAGCGAAGAAGGGCGGTTTTGTGAATTTTGCCTCGAATTCCCTCCGGTCGAAGAGGCAGCAGCAACCCGGGAGCAGCTCCTGAAAACAGTTTCGATGCAATGAACACGGTTTACGATTACCAGCGGTTCGCCATCCTGTACGTGGATGATGAAGAGAAGTCCCTCAAATACTTCCGCAAGGCCTTTGACCGGACCTTCCGGATCTTTACCGCCACCAACGCGGCCGAGGGGTACGACATCCTGACCCAGCATCAGGAGGAAATCGGCGTCATCATGAGCGACCAGCGCATGCCGGGCGAAACCGGCGTGCAACTGCTCGAACGCGCCCGCCGCCTCCAGCCCCGCGCCATCCGCATCCTGGCCACCGCCTACACCGACCTGGACGCCGCCATCTCCGCGGTCAACACCGGCGCCATCTACAAATACGTCAGCAAACCCTGGGACCTGGCCGACTTGGAAATCACCCTCAAACGGTGCCTCGAATTTTTCATGGTCCAGCTCGAACGGGATTTGCTGCTCCGCGAAAAACTCTCCAGCCTGCACCGGATGGTCATCGCCGACCGCATCCTCAGCCTCGGCGTGCTCGCCGCCGGGCTGGGCAACCGCATGCAAAACACCTTCGACGCCGTGCGCCGCTTCCTTGACCTGGCGCCGGAAATGCTCCAGCGGGAGAAAGTGGACCTGGAGCAGCTCCGCAACCCGAACTTCTGGCAGGACTTCCACCGCCACGTGCAAACCCAGGTGCGCTCCGTGCTGAGCCTCATCGAAAACCTGGCCGAACAATCCGAAGGCCCCGTTTCCTTCGACACCGAAGTGCGCCTCCATCCGGCCATCGAAGAGGCCGCCACCCTCCTGCGCGAGGACCTGGCCGCCAAAAACATCAAAGTGGTCAACGCCGTGCCGGAAGACCTGCCCGCGTTGCGCGTGGACGGCAAACGCTTCCCCCGCCTCTTCGAACTGCTGCTGCGCGACGAACTCCTGAGTCTGGAGTCCGGGCGGCAGGTGCGGTTCGAAGCCCGGGTCCGGAAGGACGAATCCGGGCAGCCGACGGACATCGAGCTGCAAATCACCGACGACGGCAAGGGACTGCCGGGCGACGTGGTCATCTCCGTCCTCGATCCCCTCGTGCAGCGCGGCGGCGAGGCGGGCGATCTGGGCCTGCACCTCATGGCCTGCTACTTCATCGTCTATCACCACGGCGGGCGCATCAAAGTCGGCACCGGACCGGAGGGCGGCACGCGCTTCACCCTGACCCTGCCGCTTCAGCCGCAACCCACCCCCACCGGCGTCGAGAGCGAGGAATTTCTGGTTCGCGCCATGACGAACGAGCGGCTCTGGGAACGGCTCATGGCGGGCGGTTGAGAACGACATCGAGGCGGCCTCTCCGTCTCGGCGCCTGCCGGGAAAGTGCAACCTCCCACCGCGTGGGGGGGGCGCGGCCCGCCGGAAGGGCGCAAAATGCCCTTTGGCGGTGGGCCGGGTTCTCAACCCGGCGTTTTCCGGCACGTTCTTCGGCGTTCCCACGAAGCTTCCTTCCGGCCTCTGATTCGCGGTCGTTCCGACGGTTCCCCGCGTGCCCGGAAGCCGGGCGGGACGTGCGCCCCGACTTCTCCGAAGCGGATTTCCTTCGGCTCCTCGGCCCTTCGGACTCCGGGTTTCCGCGCTCTTCGGCGGTTCCGGTTCACACCGGTGGCGGGCCGGGCTTGCGGTTGCCCGTCAACGCGGCCGGCAGGACGGTGAACCCCACGGCCACGGCCAGTGTCAGGGCCAACGCGCCGAAGTGGACCACCGGCGGAAACGACGCGCCGCACGGCAGCAGAAACGTCACCACCAGAACGGCCGAAGTCCACCCGGTGGGCCGCGCCTTCACCCGAAACGCCACCGCCGCCCCGGTCGGCAGGACCGGCTGGCCCGCAAGTTTCCTCCGTGGAGCCATGTCACGAGCCTGTTCTACGCCCAACTCGTATCTCAACGATGTCGGCGACGGTCCGCGGCACCACGAAGGCAGATTGGCCGCCATCCGAGGGGCGAGGCCTCCGGCGCGCAACCGACCCTCTCCCGTGCGAACCAGACGCGCGACAGCGACCTGAGGGAGGAATTGTTCCGGACGGTCCTCGACCGATTCCGGAGTCGGCTGGGTTGTTTCGGCCGGGCCCGCGGGGAGGGCGAGACGGCGGGCGCCATGCGGCGGGAAAATTTTTCCGAAAAACCACTTGCGCGCCGGCGGGAAAAACGCAAAATACCTCGCCCTTGGGTGCCTCGGTAGCTCAATTGGTAGAGCAGTT
>CAZRPT010000288.1:0-23941 GCA_964601985.1 uncultured Verrucomicrobiota bacterium | reverse complement strand
GCTGCTGCCCGAAGGCCGGGCGGAGGCCACCACGTTGAGCGTCTCGCGCAACACCGCGACCCTGGAGGCGCTCACGGTGCGCCTGACTTCGAGCGATCCGTCCGAGGCGACCGTGCCGCCGACGGTCGTGCTGCCGCCGGGCGGGGTGTCGGTTTCCGTGCCGGTGACCACGCTCGCGGACGGAGTGAGCGACGGCAACCAGCCGGTCACCTTCACCGCCACGGCGCCCGGCTACGCGGACGGCACGGCCACGGCGACGGTGACCGACACCGACCTGCCGGACCTGGTCGTGGCCCGGTTGGACGCGCCGGAGCATGGCGAGACCGGGAGCCACGTCACCGCCACCTATCGCGTCGTCAACCAGGGACTGGTCACGCTGACCAACCACTTCCTCAACCGGGTGTTTCTCTCGACCGATCCGGTGGCCGGCGACGACACGCTCGTGGGCCAGTTCCGGTATGAAGGTTCGTTGCCGCCGGGGCAGTACTTCGAGCAGTCGTTGCAGGTGCGCCTGCCACAGGCGGTCGGCGAATTCTGGGTCATCGTCCGGACCGACACCGAAGACGCCGTGCCGGAGGTGCTCGAAAACAACAACGTGGCCATCAGCGCCGCGCCGATCCGCACCGACGCCGCCTACTGCGCCAGCGTCCGGGCCGGCATCACCACCGCGCCCGCGGGCGCGCCGGTGCCGTTGACGGGCTGGGCCACCAACCGCGTCGGCGAAGGCGTGGCCTTCCAGCCGGTCACGATTCACCTCCGGCACAACGGCGTCACGCGACAGATTTCCGCGATCACCGACGCGACCGGGCATTACGCCGTGGACTGGCAGCCGCTGCCCGGCGAGGCGGGCTTTTACGAAGTGGGCGCGGATCATCCGGGCGCGGCTACCACGCCCATGCAGGACCACTTCACCCTGCTGGGCCTGCAAGCCAGCGTGGCGAACGTCCAGCGGCAGGTGGGCGGCTTGGAAACCGTGAGCGGCGAGTTCCAGCTCCGCAACCTGGCCGACGTGCCGTTGACCGGCCTGACCGGTCGGGCCGTCACCACGCCGGACGTGACCGTGACGGTGGACGTGCCCGCCACGTTGCCCGCCTCGGGCACGGTGACGGCGCGATACACGATCGCCGCGATCGAGGACGAGGACGCGCTCGTGACGTTCAATTTCCACTTCGCCACCGCCGAAGGGGCGGAGCTGACCGTGCCGGCCGCCGCGCGCATCCGGTCGCGTCGGGCGCGGCTGGCGGTGCGGCCCGCCCGGCTCGAGCTCGGCGTGGTGCGGGGCGAGCAGCGGCTGGTCGAGCTCGAAGTCGTGAACACCGGCGTGCTGGCCAGCTCGCCGCTCACGCTTTCGCTGCCGGCGGTGCCGTGGCTGCAACTGGCCTCGACCAATCCCCTCCCGGCCCTCGAACCGGGCGCGACGAACCGCTTCACCCTGCAACTGCTCCCCCCGCCCGACCTGCCCCTCGGCGAATACACCGGCAACCTCGGCGTCTCGGGCGACGGGTTGTTCGTGTCGGTGCCGTTCCGGTTCAAGGTCGTCTCCGCCGCGTTCGGCGACGTGAAGATCACGGTGGTGGACGAAACCACCTACTACGGCGAAAACCGCGCCCCGCTGGCGGGCGCGACCGTCGTGCTGCGCGACCCCTTCGATCAAGGCGAAGTGGCGCGCGGCGAAACCGGCCCCGACGGCGAAGCGCGGTTTCCGGACCTTCGGGAGGGGACCTACAACCTCGAAGTGACCGCGCCGAAGCACGACCGCTCGACCGCCGTGGTCGAGGTGCGCCCCGGCGAGACCGCCGAACGTCTCGTCTTCCTGCGCACCCAACTGGTCCGCTACCGCTGGACGGTCGAGGAGATCGAGATCGAGGACCGCACGGAGGTCACCTTGGAGACCACCTTCGAGACGTTCGTGCCGACGCCGGTGGTGACCGTTACGCCCAACGTGATTGACCTCGCCGACGTGGTGGGCGACGAGGCGCAGGTGGATCTGGTCATCGAGAATCACGGCCTCATCGCCGCCAACGACGTGAAGCTCTTCTTCGGCACGCATCCGAACTGGAAGCTCACCCCGCTGGTGAGCGACCTGGGCGTGCTGCCGGCCAGGAGCAGGCTGACCGTGCCATTGCTGATCCAGCGGGTCAGCGGCCCGCGGCGCGCGCTCAAAAAGGATGAGCCGCAACCGTCTCCGTCGGCCCCCTGCACCATCTCCGCCCACCTCGAATGGCGGCTGGTGTGCGGCCCGTTCAACGTGATGTACCCCGTGCCCATCGTCGTGACCAGCGCGAGCGGCGACTGCGGCGGCCACAGCACGGGCATCTACACCCCGCCGATGCACGGCGATCCCACCACCACCGGCGGGGGGACCGTCGAAAGCAGCAGCAGCCGCCGCACGGTGACGATTCACCCGACCCCGCCCGGCTACAGCCCGGAACACAACTGCGCCTGCGACCCGGAGCACTTCAGCGAAAGCTGCTTTTCCGGGGAAGCCGGGTTCAAGCTGGACCTGCTCACCCAGATAAAATACGCCATCAACATGACCCTCATGCCCTACGCCATGAGCGTGGATGAGATTTCCCTCAAGTTCTCCGGCAACGGCCAGTTGTGCACCTGCTGCGAAAACAACGTGCAGGGGCTCAAGGCGCAATGGGAATTCGGCGCGTCCGTCGAGGGCGTGGTCATCCTGGGGTTCAGCCCCAATTTCGAGACCTTTTTCGAGGTGCCCGAAATCGGGGAGGTCCAGGCGCGGGCGCAATTCATCGCCGGGATCGTCTTCAACCTGTTCGGTTCGTTGCAGGTCAACGGGGAAACCGAATGCTTCTTCGAAGATCCCTCCTACTGCATCAGCGGCACGATCGGTTTCGGCGCCAGTCCGCAGATCAGCGGCACGGTCACCCTGACCGCCACCGGCCCGGACGGGGACGAATACGGCGGCGAAGGGCAGGCCATCGTGGCGGTGGAGGCCTCCTGTTCGCTCAACATCGAGGCGTGCAACAACGCCCCTCCCAAGATTTACGGCAAGCTGAGCGATGGGGTGTTCACCGCCGGCATCACCGGCGAAATCACCAAGGGGGACGGCTTTGTCAGCGTCGGCTACACCTACACCAAAACGCTGTGGGAAGAGCAGTGCATTCCCGCGTCGGCGTGTCCGAACGCGGTCCTGGCGACCGGCGGCGCGTCCCAGCCCGTGGCACCGGCGTCCACCGCGACGCCCGAGCTGCCGCCGCTCACCGCCGCGCGGCCGGTGTTCGTGAATCTGGCCCTGTCCGGTCCGCGGGCGGCGGGAAGCGCCCGCCACCACGTCCATTATCGTTCCGCCCCGCCCGTGCCCGCCGGCCCGGCGGCGCGGGGACTGGCCGCGTCATCCGTCGCGGGGGAACGCGGGCTGATGTCCGACGACGGCGTCTGCGCGCAGGTGAGGCTGCGCCTCGAGCAGGACGCCGTCATGACCCGGAAGGCGGTCGGCGCGACGCTGGAAATCTTCAACGACTCCGACACGCTGCCCATCGAGCAGTTGAGCGTCGCGCTCTCGATCCATGACGCCGCCGGCCGGCCGGCCACGGACCGCTTCGTCATCCTGCCGCCGGAATTGACCGACATCCAGTCGGACGGGACGGTGTTCGTGACCGACACCAACAGCATCACGCTCGAACGCGAGCTGTGGCGCATGGCGCCGGGCGCCACCGGCAGGGCCCGCTGGGTCATCCTGCCGCGCGACGACGCCGCGCCCGAGGAACCGCAAACCTACTACGTGGGCGGCGTGATGAGCTACACCGCCGGCGGCATTCCCACGGCGGTCCCGCTCATGCCCGGCCCGGTGCGGGTGTACCCGAACGCCCGCCTGCGGCTGCATTACTTCCACGAGCGCGACGTGTTCAGCGACGACCCGTTCACGGATCCCGTCGAGCCGAGCGTGCCGTTCAACCTCGCGGTCCTGGTTCAAAACCTCGGCCGCGGCGTGGCCCGCAACTTCCACCTCACCTCGGCCCAGCCGAAGATCGTGGACAACGAAAAGGGCCTGCTCATTGACTTCCAGATCATCGCCACCGAGGTGGCCGGTCGGAACCTGACCCCCTCCCTGACCGCCGACTTCGGCGACATCGGGCCGGACGAAACCGTCGTGGCGCGCTGGCTGATGACCTCGACGTTGCAGGGGCTGTTCGTGGATTACCGCGCCAGTTTCGAACATGACGACGCCCTCGGCGGGCGCGAGACCTCGCTCATTGACGACGTGAGCATTCACGAAATGATCCATCTCGTGCAGGCCGGCGGCGCGTTCGAGGACGGCCTGCCCGACTTCCTGGTCAATGACGTCGCCGATCCCGACGACCGGCCCGACACGCTCTGGTTGAGCGACGGCACGACCCGGCCGGTCCGGGTGGTCGAGCAGGCCGCGCCCGAACGCGCGCCCGATCCGGATCATTTGCGAATCCGGCTTACCGCGCCCCTGCCGGAAGGCTGGGCCTGCCTGCGCGTGCCCGAGCCTTCCGACGGGCAACTGCGACTCACGCGCGTGACCCGCGCCGACGGGCGCGAAATCCCGCTGCGCACCAACGTCTGGACCACCGACCGCACCTTCATCGGCGTGGGCCGCAAACCCGTCCGCGAAAACATCCTCCACCTGCTCGATTACGACAGCCCGGGCAGCTACACCCTCGAATACGCCGTGCCGGCCGCGCCCGACACCACGCCGCCGACCAGTCTGGTCGAGGCCCTGCCGGCCGCCAGCAGGACGGTCTTCCCCGTGCGCTGGAGCGGCAACGATGATTCGGGCGAAGTGGCGGGTTACGACGTGTGGGTGTCAGTCAACGGCGCGCCGTTCACGCCGTGGCTCCAGCGCACCCGGCTGACCACGGCGCTCTTCCAGGGCCGGCCGGGCGAGCGGTACGCCTTCTACAGCGTGGCCGTGGACGCCGCCGGCAACCGGGAGGCGCCGCCCGCCACGCCCGACGCCGCCACCACGGCCAGCGTGGCCAATCATCCGCCGGTCATCACCCCGCCCGACGCGCCACAGGTGGACGAGGGCCGGACCTTCGTCCTGACCCCCACGGTCACCGATCCCGACCTCCCGGACGACCGGCTCGCCTTCCGCCTGCTGGACGCGCCCGCCGGCCTGACGCTCGATCCGGTCACCGGCCGCATGCGCTGGGCCACCGGCGAGAGCCACGGGCCGGGCGATTATCCCGTGACGTGGGTCGTCAGCGACAACGGCGCGCCGCCGCTCAGCGCCACCAACACCTTCACCCTCACCGTGCGTGAAGTGAACACCGCGCCCACGCTGGCGGCGTTGCCCGACCAAATCATCCCCGAAGGCCACCCGCTCGTGCTCACCAACACCGCGTGGGACGCCGACCTGCCCGCCAACACGCTGCGTTTCCGCCTCGGGCCGAACGCCCCGCGCGGCGCGACCGTGGACGCGGACAGCGGCGTGTTCCACTGGCGCCCCACGGAGTTTCAGGGACCCGGCACGAACCTGATTCAAGTCATCGTCACCGACGACGGCGCGCCGCCGTTGAGCGCCACCCAGCAATTCACCGTGGTGGTGCAGGACGTGTTGAGCGACTTCACCCTCGCCGCGGGCGCCACCAACCTGCTGGCCGGCGAGGCCGGCGCCGTGCCGCTCTGGCTCAACTCCGGCATCGCGCTCACCAACCTCTCCTTCCGGCTCGAAGCCGACACCACGCGGCTCGCCGATTTCGCCCTGCGGGAGCTGCCGCCCGAAGTGCGGACCTTCCTCCTGCAACCGACCGGCTCGAACCGCTTCGACCTCCACTTCGCGATGAACCCCGACCTGATGTCCGCCGGCCTGCGGCCCTTGGCGCGGCTCGACTTCACCGCGCGCCCCGACGCCACCTCGGCGCTCATCCCGCTGCGGCTCACCGACATCCTCGGGCTGAAACGCGACGGCGGCGCGATCACCAACGCCCTCGGCCGAAACGGTCGCGTCATCCTCGTCCAACGCGCCCCGGTCCTGCTGGGCGCGGAAACGCCGGACCCGGCCATTACCCTCTACGGCCGGCCCGGGACGAACTACGTCCTCGAAGTCGCCTCCCGGATCGCGGGCGGTGTCTGGCGGCCCGTCGGCGAAGTCCGGCTCGCCGGACGCGCCTTCACCGTCACCGACTTGAGCGGCCACGGCGCGTCCGCCTTCTTCCGCGTGCGGGAAGGGCGCTTGCCGGGACAGGCCCTGCGCGGCTTCACGCCGCACGCCGGCGAACCCGCCCCGCTTGCCATTCGGCCCGCCGCCGGACCGGGCTTCACGCTGATCCTGCCGGCGGGCGACGGCCCGTACGAGCTGCTCACCACCACCAACCTCGGCCCCGGCAGTCTCTGGCGGCCCGCCGGAACCCTGGTCGCGACCAACGGCGTCCACGTGCTCCACTGGCCCCGCACCGGCGAACCCGCCCGCTTCTTCCGCGTGCGCCCGCTCGCCCCCCAACGGTGAATGGCCCGCCCGAACGATTTGCCGTAAGCTGACCACCGAAAGCAACCAAACCGAACCATGACACGCAATCAGCTCAACCGACGGGATTTTCTCCAAAAAGCCGGGCTGGCCTCGGTGGCGGCCGCCGTGCCGGCCACCGGCGCCGCCGCCCCCGCGCCAAAGCCGCTCATTTGGGGCAACCTGCTCCATCTCAGCATGAACATGTGGGAGGACTGGGCCGCGCCGGGGAAGGAGGTGCGCTACTACCATCCCTACCTGCGCTTCGACGAGAAACTCTGGAACGACCTGCTGACCCGCATGGCCGCCGCGCGCATGAACCTGGTGGTCATTGATCTGGGCGACGGCGTCCGTTACGAAAGCCATCCCGAGATCGCGGTCAAAGGCGCTTGGTCGGTCGAGAAGTTGAAAGGCGAATTGCGGAAAATCCGCGACCTGGGTCTGGAACCCATTCCGAAACTGAACTTCTCCGCCTCGCACGACACCTGGCTGAAGGAGTATTCCCGCTGCCTTTCCACCCAAAAATATTACCAGGTGTGCGCCGACTTGATCGCGGAGGTCAGCGCGATTTTTGATCGCCCCCGCTTCTTCCACCTGGGCATGGACGAGGAAACCGCCGCGCACCAGAAAACCTACCAGTACGTCGTGGTCCGCCAGTTTGATCTGTGGTGGCGCGACTTTCTGTTCCTCGTCGGCGAGGCGCAAAAGGCGGGGGGGCGTCCCTGGATTTGGTCCGACTATCTGTGGCATCACCCGAAGGAGTTCTTCGCCCGGATGCCCCGCGAGGTGCTGCAAAGCAACTGGTACTACGGCACCGATTTCGGCGACAACGCCATGGTGAAGGCCTACGACGAACTGGACGCGCGCGGCTACGACCAGATCCCCACCGCCAGCAACCATTCCCACCCGGAAAACTTCCGGCTGACGGTGGATTACTGCACCCGGCACCTCGCTCCCCAACGCCTGCTGGGCTTTCTGCAAACGCCGTGGCGGCCCACCATCGAGAAATACCGCCAGCACCATCTGGCCGCGATCGCCCAGGTCGGCCGCGTCATTGCCGCCCGGCAATAACGGCGGGTTTCCCCCTCGCGACGCCCGCCGGACACGAAGCGCCGGGAGTCTCGTTTCCCCGGCGGCGGGGGACACGGCGCGGCGCCCAGCCTTGCCGGTCAGGCGGCGTCCGCGGATACTCCCGGCGGCGTGTGGCGATGCTTCATAACGGGGGCCGGAAGGCCGGGATGCCGAGCGGCGGTCGGGCTGTTGCTCGGCGGGCTCGTGGCGCTGGGCGGTGCGCCCGGCCAAACCGCCGCGTGGGAGCCGCTGCCCGGCGGGCGCTGCCGGGCGGTGCAACCCGTGGGCGCGGGACGAACCGGCTTCACGGCGCTGCCGCCGCGGGCGCTCGGGATTGATTTCGTCAACTGGATTCCCGAATCGCGTCACCTCACCAACCAAATCCTCCTCAACGGCGCGGGGGTGGCCGCGGGCGACGTGGACGGCGACGGGCGCACGGACCTCTACTTCGCCAATCTCACCGGCGCGAACGCCCTTTACCGCAATCTCGGCAACTGGCGCTTCACCAATGTCACCGCCACGGCGGGCGTGGCCTGTCGGGGGCTGACTTCGACCGGCGTGGCGCTGGCCGACTTGGACGGCGACGGCGACCTCGACCTGCTGGTCAACACGCTGGGCAACGGCACGCGGGTCTTTTTCAACGACGGACGGGGCCGCTTCGCCGAGGCGGCGTTCCGGCTCAATCCCGGCGGGCCCGGCATGGCGATGGCCCTGGCGGACGTGGACGGCGATGGCTTCCTGGACGTGTACCTCGGCAACTACCGCGCCTCGGCCCTGATGGACATGCCCAACGCCCGCGCCACCTTCAAGCGCGACGCCGCCGGCCGGCTGGAGATCGAGACCCTCAACGGCCGCCCGATCACCGATCCGGATCTGACCAACCGGTTCGTCATCAGCCCGCGGGGCGGCATTCAGGAGCTGGGCGTGCCGGACGTGTTTTACCGGAGCCAGGGCGGCACGAATTTCGTCCGCGTGCCGTGGACCGGCGGCGCGTTTCTCGACGCGGACGGGCATCCCCTCACCGGGCCGCCGCGCGATTGGGCGCTGGGGGTGCACTTCCGGGACGCCAACGGCGACGGCCGGCCCGACCTTTACGTCTGCAACGATTTTCGCACGCCGGACCGGTTCTGGCTCAATCAGGGAAACGGCACGTTCCGGCTGGCCGACTGGACGGCCCAACGCAAGACGCCGCTCTCCTCGATGGCCGCCGATTTCGCCGACGTGAACCGCGACGGCGTGACCGATTTTCTGGTGCTCGACATGCTCAGCCGGGATCACCGCCGCCGGATGCTGTTTCTGGAGGACCGCACCCCGGCGCCGCGCCGGAACGGCGTCATCCGCGACCGGCCCCAGTACGAGCTGGACATGCTCTTTCTCAACCGGGGCGACGACACCTACGCGGAGATCGGCCAACTGGCCGGAGTGGACGCCGCGGAATGGGCCTGGACCTGCGCCTTTCTGGACGTGGACCTCGACGGCTGGGAGGATTTGCTCGTCTCGAACGGCATGCAGCGCGCCGCCCGAGACGCCGACGTGGTGGAGCGGCTGAAACAAATGCGCGCGCGCGGGCCGATGTCCGCCGCCCGCATCTTCGCCGCCCGCCGGATGTTTCCCCGCGAGGAGACCCCCAACCTCATCTTCCGCAACAACCACGACCTGACCTTCACCGAGACCGGCGCGGCGTGGGGATTCGCCCGGCGCGACATCGGCAACAGCCTCGCGTTCGCCGACCTCGACAACGACGGCGACCTGGACGTGGTGATCAACTGCTTCCACGCGCCGCCCCTGCTGCTGCGCAACGACAGCCCCGCCGCCCGGGTGGCCGTGCGACTGGCCGGGCGGCCGCCCAACACCCGCGGCATCGGCGCGCGGGTGCGGGTGCGGGCGCCGGGCCTGCCGCTCCAGCAGCAGGAAATCATCGCCGGCGGTCGCTACCTCGCCAGCGACGACCCGGTGCGCGCCTTCGCCGCCGGCGCGCCGACCAACCGCGTGACCCTCGAGGTGCGCTGGCCCGGCGGCCGCGTAAGCCGGCTCAGCGGCCCGGCCAATCGCATTTACGAAGTGCGCGAAGCCGACGCCGCCCCCTCCCCCGCCCCGCCCGCCGCGCCGAAGGAAAAACCGTGGTTCGCCGACGTTTCCGCGCGGTTGAACCACCGGCACCACGACGATTACTTCGATGATTTCGCGCGCCAGTTGCTCATCCCGCGCCGCTACAGCCAGCTCGGGCCGGGGCTGGCGTGGGCGGACCTGAACGGCGACGGGCGGGAGGATTTGCTCATCGGCGGCGGCGCCGGCGGCGTGACGGAAGCCCGGCTCAACGACGGTCAAGGCGGTTTCACGCCGGCCCGGCTGCCCGTCGGAAAATTTCCGTTCGCCGGCGAAACCGCCGGCCTGTTGGTCACCGGCGCGCGCGGCCAGCCGCCGCTGCTCATCGAGGCGGTCTCGGGTTACGAAAACGCCGCCCCGCCGGCGGGCGCGCTCCGGCTCACCCGCTGGCCCGACGGGCCGGTCGGGGCGCTGGGGGCGGGTGCGGGCAACGTCGGCGCGCTGGCCCTCGCGGACGTGGACGGCGACGGCGTGCTGGATTTGTTCGTGGGCGGCGACGTGCAGCCGGGCCGTTATCCGGCGGCCGGGCCGTCGCGCCTCTTTCGCGGAACATTGCGGGACGGGCGGTTGACCTTCGCCCAGCCAGACCCCGTCAACGCAGCGACGCTGGCCGGGCTGGGCCGGGTGGGCGGCGCGGTGTTCAGCGATTTCGACGGCGACGGCGACCCCGATCTGGCGGTGGCGATCGAGTGGGGGCCGGTGCGGATTTTGCGCAACGACGGCGGACGCTTCAGCGACGCGACGGCGGCCTTCGGTCTGGCGGACCGGATCGGCTGGTGGACCAGCGTGGCCACGGGCGATTTTGACGGCGACGGGCGGCCGGACTTGGTGGCCGGCAACTGGGGCCGCAACTCCCCCTACCAACGCCACCGGCATCATCCGCTGGAGCTGTATTCGCTGGACTACGACGAAGACGGCGTGACCGAAGTGATCGAGGCCTACTACGACCCCGCCCAGGAAAAGGTGGTGCCGATGCGCAAACTGTCGGTGATGACCGCCGCGTTTCCGCTGTTGCGGGAGCTGTTCCCCTCCCATCGCGCCTGGAGCACGGCGGACGTCCGGGAGGTGCTGGACGCCGTGGGCGGCCACGCGGAGCGCCGGCAGGCCAACTGGCTGGAAAGCACGCTGTTCCTGAACCGGGGCGGCCGGTTCGCGGCGCGGGCGTTGCCGGTCGAGGCCCAGATGACGCCGGTGTTCGGCATGGGCGTGGGCGACTTCGACGGCGACGGCCGGCTGGACCTCTTCCTCGCCCAGAACTTTTTCGCCGCGCGTCCCGGCATCGCCCGGACGGACGCCGGACGGGGGCTGCTGCTGCGCGGCGACGGCCGGGGCGGATTCGCCGCCGTGTCCGGCCCGCGCGGCGGAGTGAAAATCTACGGCGAGCAACGCGGCGTGGCGGTGGCGGATTACGACGGCGACGGCCGGCCGGACCTGGCCGTGGCGCAGAACGCCAACGTCACCCGGCTGTTTCACAACGAAATCGCCCCGCCCGGCTGGCGGATTCAGTTGACGGGGCCGCCCGGCAATCCGCGCGCCGTGGGCGCCGCCGCGCGGGTGTTGCGGGCGGAGGGCGCGGGGCCGCTGTACGAGGTGCAGGCCGGCGCGGGCTGGCGCTCGCAATCGAGCGCGACCCTGGTGATCGCCGCCCGTCCGGGCGACCGCGCCGTGTGGATCCGCTGGCCCGGCGGGCGCGAGACCACCACGCCGCTGCCGGCCGCTCCCGGCGCCGTCCGCCTGACCGCGCCGCAATAACCGTTCGCCGCCATGCCGGAAACCTGGTTCGCGCTCGCCCACGACGACCTTGATCCCGCCGAAAACATGGCGTGGGACGAGGTGTTGCTGGAGACCGCCGGGCAGTTGGGCGGTCCCGTGCTGCGCACCTACGGCTGGCGCGAACCGGCGGCCACCTTCGGCTACTTCCAACGCTGGCGGGAGATCGCGGCGCTGACGGACCTGCGCCCCCTCATCCGACGCCCCACCGGCGGCGGATTGGTCCGGCACGAAAACGACTGGACCTACGCGCTGGTCCTGCCCGCCGGGCATCCGTGGCACCGGCTCCGGGCGGTCGCCAGCTACGAACGGCTGCACACCTGGCTCCAACGCGCCCTGGCCCGGCTGGACGTCGTCACCCGGCTCGCCCCCGCCCCGCAACTCGACGGCCCCGGCCAGTGCTTCATCGGCGCGGAGCGACACGACCTGCTCCACGCGGGCCGCAAGCTGGCCGGCGCGGCCCAACGCCGCACCCGGCGCGGCCTGCTGATTCAGGGCTCCGTGCAGCCCGCGCCCCCGGGCCTCACGCGCGCCGCCTGGCACGCCGCGCTGCGGGAAACCGCCACGGCGGACTGGGGCGTCCACTGGCGCTCGTTGCCGCCGGAAACGGAACGCGCCCACGCCGCCGCGGCCCGCCAGCGGGCGGCGGAAAAATTCGCCCGCCCCGGATACAACCAGCGCCGCTGACCCGCGCGCCGCGCTTGACAGCGGACCGGCTTGGTCGCAGGAAACGAAAAATGTCTCTGCCGGCGGATTGCTATGAATCGTGGCGTCAGGCGTGCGCGCCCCGAAACCGGTTGCGCGAAGCCGACACGGAAGAAACGCCCACCGAACAGCTGCTGCAGCAAATCTGGCGACATCAACGGCTGAATCGCGGGCGGTTGCGGTTGACCGACGGGCGGACGGTGATCGTGTTGCACCCCGGCTTTGGGAACCGGGAGGCGGGCCCGGATTTTCGCCGGGCGCTGCTGCGGCTGGGCGGCGGGACGCCGGTTTCGGGGGACGTGGAGGTGGACTTGCGCGCCGACGGCTGGACGCAGCACGGCCATGCCGGCAATCCCGCCTTTTCCGGCGTGCGGCTGCACGTGGTGTGGAGCCCGCCCGCCCGGACGGTGTCGGACCTGCCCACCCTGGCCCTCCGCGACCAACTGGACGCCCCGCTCGAAACCCTGGCCGAGGAGCTGTCCGGCGTCGTGCCGGACCAACTGCCCGCCGGCCAGGAAGGCGCCTGCGCGGCGCGCTTCGCCGCCCTGACGGAAACACAACGGGCCGGACTGCTCGAGCAAGCCGCCCTCGTCCGGCTCCGCGTCAAGGCGGGCCGCTGGGAAGCCCGCGCCCGGCAGGCGGGCTGGGAGGCGGCCTTGTGGGAGGCCCTCTTCACGGCGTTGGGCTACAAGCACAACGTCTGGCCCATGCGGCGGCTGGCGGAGTTGTTGCCCCGCTTGCGCCCGGAAAAACCCGATCCGCTCGCCTGGCAGGCGCGGCTGCTGGGGGTGGCCGGCCTGCTGCCCCGGGAATTGTCCCGCCGCCGCGCGGAGACCGACCTCTGGCTGCGAACCGCCTGGGACCATTGGTGGCGGGAACAGGCGGCGCTGGCCGACGTCACCCTGCCCCCTCGCGCCTGGCGGCTGGCGGGCGTCCGGCCGGCCAATCACCCCCAACGCCGGCTGGCGCTGGCCGCGCACTGGCTGTGCCGGCCCGATCTGCCGGCCGCCCTGGAGGCGTGGTTGTGGGCGGACCTGCCGGCGAACCGCTGGGTCGCCACCCTGCACCGCTGCCTGCAACCGGAACCCGATCCTTTCTGGGAACATCACTGGAACCTGCGCGCGACGCCGCTTCCCCAACCGTGCGCCCTGCTGGGCCCGGCCCGGGTGACGGACCTGGCCCTCAACGCGGTGCTGCCCTGGCTCTGGAGCCGGGCGCGCGCGGGCATGAACGCCGCCGCCCGCCGCCGGGTCGAGGAGCGTTGCCGCGCGTGGCCCGCCGCCCAGGACAACGCCGTGCTGCGGCTGGCCCGGCAGCGCCTCCTGGCCGGCGTCGCCCTGCCACGCCCCCGGCGCGCCGCCCACCAACAGGGGTTGCTCCAATGGGTGGCGGATTTCTGCCAAACCCGCGACGCCCGTTGCACCGGTTGTCCCCTGCCCGTCCGGCTGGCCGCGCTGGAACGCCGCCCGAAATGATTCGGCGCCTGAGGTGGAAAAAGACCACGCGGCCGAAAATCCGAATTTCGAAGGATCGAGGGGCAGGGAAAATCCCAAAAGCGCGCGCCCGCTTTTCGCGACCCGGATTTCGGGATTCGGATCTCCCTCGCCCGGTTTCCGTCCGGAAACAGGTTGTCACCGGGAAAAACCCCACGGGACCGGGAGGGTGCGTCCTCGACTTGGACGCGGGCTTTTGCTAACTCAGCATCATGCGCCACGCGCTGCTCGAAAAGGTCAACCGGCTGGTCGTCAAGCTGGGAACGGGCATCCTGACCAATGGTCAGCGCCAGCCCGACCCGGCCAAGATGCGGCAGTTGGTGGACCAGATCGCCGCCCAGCGCCGCGCCGGACGGGAGGTGATCCTGGTCTCGTCCGGGGCGGTGGGCGCCGGCATGGGCGCGCTGGGGCTGGAGCGCCGGCCCGGGCCGCTGGCGGATTTGCAGGCCTGCGCCGCCGTGGGACAGCTTCAGCTCATGGCCGCGTATGACGAGCTGTTCACGGCCCACCGGATTCACATCGGCCAAGTGCTGCTCACCCACGACGATTTACGCCATCACGAGCGTCACCTCAACGCCCGGCACACCCTGCTGGCGTTGCTGGAGCGCGGCGTGGTGCCGATCATCAACGAAAACGACGCCGTCTCCTACACCGAGCTGAAGTTCGGCGACAACGACCGCCTCTCCGCCCTCGTGGCCGCCCTGTTGCCGGCGGATTTGCTGGTCATCCTGACCACGCCCGACGGGGTGCTCGAACACTTCGGCACCGGCCGCGAGCGGGTCGTGCCGTTGATCGAGCAGATTGACGACGCCACCGAGGCCCTGGCCAGGGGCACCACCAGCGCCACCGCCGTCGGCGGCATGGTCACCAAGCTCGAAGCCGCCCGCATCGCCACGCGCTCCGGCATCCCGGCGGTCATCGCCAGCGGCCGCCGGCCCGGCGTGCTGGAGCGGGTCGTGAACGGCGAGGAGGAAGGCACGCTGTTCGTCCCCTCCTCCGCCAAACTGCGCAGCCGCAAACGCTGGATCGCCTTCTTCCACCACCCCGGCGGGGCGCTCATCGTGGACGACGGCGCCAGGGCCGCCCTGCGGCATCGCGGCAAAAGCCTGCTGTGGCCCGGCATCAAGCGCTGCGAAGGCCGCTTCCAGGCCGGTGAAGTGGTCCGCGTGTGCGACCTGGAAGGCACCGAATTCGCCCGCGGCATCGTGGCCTTCAGTTCCGACGACCTCGCCGCCGGCCAAGCCGTCGAGCGCGAAGTCATCCACCGCGACAACCTCGTCATCCTCTGACCCCGCACCCGCCCATGTCCGACACCCCCACCCGCCCTGCTCCGCCTCCCGCCGAAGGTCCCGCCATCGAGCGGTTGCTGGCCATCATGGCCCGGTTGCGCGCGCCCGACGGCTGCCCGTGGGACCGCGAGCAGGATCACCGCTCGCTCCGCTATCACGCGGTCGAGGAGGTCTATGAACTGCTCGACGCCATCGAGGCGGACAACGACGAGGAGATGGCGGAGGAACTCGGCGACCTGCTCCTGCAAGTGGTCTTCCACGCCCAGATGGCCTCCGAACGGGGCGCGTTCGATTTCGCGGGGGTGGCCCAACGGCTCGTGGACAAGCTGATCCACCGGCACCCGCACGTGTTCGGCGACGCCCAGGCCCGCACGGCGGCGGCGGTGTGGGAACAGTGGGACCGGCTCAAACGCGCCGAAAAAGCGGGCACCGACGCGGAACGCCATTCCGCCCTCGACGGCCTCCCGCGCCATCTCCCCGCCCTGATGCGGGCGCAAAAGCTGTGGAAAAAAGCGATCCGGGCGGGCCTGACGGAGGCGCCCCCGGAGCCGGCGGACCCGGCGCAATCCGCCAAAACTCCCTTGCCGGACGACCCGGACGCGATGGCCGCCCTCCTGTTCGCCCTCGCGGCGCGCTGTCAGGAACGCGGCTGGGTGGCCGAAGACCTTCTCCGCGCCGAAACCGCCCGCCGCGAACAGGCCTGGCGCGAGCTGGAACGCCGCCGGGCGCAAGACTCTCCCGAACGCGACTGACGAAGCGGCAAACGGTCGCGCCCCGGCTTTTCTTCCGTGCAAGCGCCCGTCAGAAAACGCCGGGTGGGGAAACCCGGCCGCGACCCCAAACCATTTCAACGGCTACGGGAGAAAATCGGTTGTCTTGCAGCGCGTTTCCCCGCGAAACGGGGGCGGACAGGCCGCGCGTTCAGCGGCAGATCAGGATGGTGGGGCGGTCCGTCGGGTGCAGGTGGCGGCTTACGGCCCGGGCCAGGCCCCGGGTGGCTTCCTGAAAGAGGGCGTGGCAATCCCGCTCGCGCAGTTCCAGGGGGCCGGCCGCGCGCCAGATGAATCCCGCCGTGGTCTGGCGGGCGTAATGCACCAGCCCCTGACGCAGCGGCAACGAAAACACCCCCAGCACCAGTCCGTGCACCAGCAGGTGCCATCCGTGCGCCGCGCCCAGTTCCACCGCCTCGCCGTAGCGCCGGGCCAGTCGTTGATCGCGCATGGGCCGCAGTCGCCGCAGTTGGGCGCGCCCCACCGCCCGGCTGGCCCCGGCAAACGGACGCAACCGCCGCTCGCCCGCCAGTTGCAAATCCAGCGCCAGCAGTTCGGACGGTTCGTATCGCATCTGATGCCGCCAGGCCCGACGGATGGCGGGCACTTCCACCGGCAGGAGCAGCTCTTCCCGGTACCAGCGCAAAAACGCCCTCAGCGAGGCCCGGTCCTCCACCCGGGGCATTGCTTCGGTCGCCTCCCGCCCGGTTTCCCAAACCGAGCGCGACGAACCGAGCCGCTCGACCAGCGGGTGGGGATCGCCCACCAGCCGCCCGGCCGCTTCGCGCGCCGCTTGAATTTCCTCGGGCTGGAACATGCCGTTTGCACGGTTTCGGCGGACCGGCGTCGGCCGACCGCGCGGGCAGGCTAACCGCGTCCCCCGCCCGGGAACCAGCCGGAAATCCGCCGGAAAAAGGGCGGCCGCGGCCGTCCGGAAAAAAGGGGATCGTCCCCCGGGCGGGCCCCCGCCGCGCGGTTCTTCGCCGGGGGAGGCAAACATCCCGGCTTCTTCGCCGCGGCCGGGGAAACGCCGGGGACGCGGCGGAAGAAAACGGCCCGGGGGCCGGGCGTTGCCTTGCGCCGGGCGGGGCGGGGCCGCAACATCGGGGGCATGGCGACGGCTGAGTTTGTCCACCTGCATGTGCACACCGAGTACTCCCTGCTGGACGGGGCGTGCCGGCTGGATCGGTTGATGGAGCGCGCGGCGGAGCTGAACTTTCCGGCGCTGGCGATCACCGATCACGGGGTGATGCACGGGGTGATTGACTTTTATCAGCAGGCCCGCGCCAAGGGCATCAAGCCGATCATCGGGTTCGAGGCCTACGTGGCGCCGGGCAGCCGGTTCGAGAAAAAGACCAAAAACTCCGGCCGGGACGCCTACCATCACCTGCTGTTGCTGGCCCGGAACGAGACCGGTTACCAAAACCTGATGCGGCTGACCACGGCGGCGCATCTGGAGGGGTTTTATTACAAGCCCCGGATCGACAAGGAACTGCTGGCCGAGCACAAGGAGGGGCTGATCGTCTGCTCCGGCTGCCTGGCGGGCGAGATTCCGGAATTGATCGCCCAGGACCGGCTCGACGCCGCCCGGGACGCGATTGACTGGTACAAGCAGGTCTTCGGCCCGGAGCATTTTTATCTGGAACTGCAAAACCACCAGATCCCCGAGCAGACGAAGGTGAACCGCCAGCTCATCCCGTGGGCCAGGGAGTTCGGGCTCAAGCTGGTGGCCACCAACGACGTGCATTATCTGCGCCGCGAGCATTCGCACGCGCACGACTGCCTGATCTGCATCGGCACCCAGACCACGCTCGACGACCCGCGACGGATGCGCTACCAGCCGGAGCAGTTCTACCTGCGCTCCGCCGAGGAGATGGCCGCGCTGTTCAAGGAGGTGCCCGAGGCGTTGCGAAACACCCTCGAAGTGGCCGAGCAGTGCGATTTGGAGATCGAGTTCGGCCGGCTCAAATACCCCGATTTCACCCCGCCGGACGGCCGGGACAATCCCGCCTACCTGCGGCTGCTGCTGGCCCGGGGGCTCGAGGAACGCTACGGCCTCCGGGCGCATCCGGAGGGGAAGCAGTACGTGGTGGACGCCGTGCCGGAGCCCGAACGTCTGCCGGCCTTTTTGCGCGCCGACGCCGCGGTGTCGCCCGAGGATCCCGAGGCGGTGCGCGCCGCCACCCAGGAGGTGGTGGACCGGCTGCTCAGCGAGCTGGACACCATCGAGTCGCTCAACTTCGTCAGCTACTTCCTGATCGTGGACGATTTCGTCCGGCACGGGCGCGAGCAGGGCATCGCCTGCGTGGCGCGCGGTTCGGCGGCGGGTTCGCTGGTGACCTACCTGCTCCAGATTTCGAACGTGGACCCGCTCCGTTACAACCTGCTCTTCGAGCGGTTCCTCAACCCCGAGCGGGTCAATCCGCCGGACATTGACATTGATTTCGCCGACGACCGCCGCGGGGACGTGATCGAGTACGTCCGCCGGAAATACGGGCGCGAATCCGTCGCCCAGATCATCACCTTCGGCACCCTGGGCGCGAAATCGGTGGTGCGCGACGTGGGCCGGGTGATGGGACTCTCCTTCGCCGAGACCGACCGGCTGGCGAAGATGATTCCCAACAAACTGGGCATCACCCTGCAAAAGGCGCTGGAGGAGTCGCCCGATTTCAAACAGGCCTACGAGACCGAGGAAACCGCGCGCGAGCTGATTGACACGGCGTTCGTGCTCGAGGACCTCACCCGCAACGCCTCGGTCCACGCGGCGGGGGTGGTGATCGGCGGCCGGCCGCTGGTGAATTATCTCCCGCTCAAGCAGGACGAGCACGGCGCCATCGTCACCCAGTATCCCATGGGGCCGGTGGGCGATCTGGGCCTGCTGAAGATGGACTTCCTCGGCCTCAAGACCCTCACCGTCATCCGCAACACCTGCGAGATGGTGCGCCAGACCCAGGGCATCGAGGTGGACGTCAACCGCCTCCCGCTGAACGACGAGGCCACCTACGACCTGCTCAACAACGCCCGCACGCTGGGGGTGTTTCAGTTGGAATCCGGCGGCATGCGCGACTTGTGCCGCAAGTTCAAGATCCAGTCCATCGAGCACATCACGGCGTTGATCGCGCTCTACCGGCCGGGGCCGATGGACCTGATTCCCGACTTCATCCGGCGGCGGCACGGCGAGACGGAGATCACCTACGAACACCCGTTGCTGGAGCCGATTTGCCGCGAGACCTACGGCATCATGATCTACCAGGAGCAGGTCATGAAGGCCACCCAGGTCCTGGCCGGATTCAGCCTCGGCGCGGCGGACCTGTTGCGGCGCGCGATGAGCAAGAAGGACGTCGCCAAGATGGTCAAACAGCGGGAGCAGTTCGTCGAAGGCTGCGCCCGGCTGAACCAAATCCCCGCCGACCAGGCCAACCGCATCTTCGATCACCTGCAAAAATTCGCGGGCTACGGCTTCAACAAATCCCACGCCGCGGCCTACGCGGCGGTGGCCTACCAGACCGCCTACCTCAAGGCCCATTACCCGGTCGAGTTCCTCTGCGCCATGATGACCAACGATCTGGCGGACACGGCCAAGCTGGGGCAGTACATCGAGGAGGCCCGCGGCATGGGCATCGAGGTCCTGCCGCCCGACGTGAACGAAAGCCAGATGTACTTCGCCCCCGCGCCCCGCAAGGCGGGCGGCGAGGAACGGGACGCCATCCGCTTCGGGCTCGTGGCCATCAAGGGCGTGGGCGAAGGGGCGGTCGAGGCCCTGCTGCGGGCGCGCGAAGAGGGCGGGCCGTTCACTTCGCTGGCGGATTTGTGCGAGCGGGTGGACGACCGCTCGGTCAACCGCAAGGTCCTCGAAGCCCTCATCAAGGCGGGGGCATGCGACACCCTGGGACCGAACCGCGCCTCGCTCATGGCGGGCATTGACGCCGCCCTGACCCGCGCCGCCGCCGAGGCGCGGGATCGCGCCCAGGGGCAAATCTCCCTCTTCGGCGCGCTGGAAGCCGCCGGCCTGCCCGATCCCGGCGACCTGCCGGAGGTGGAGGAATGGCCGCTCGAAGAACGGCTCGCGGCGGAGAAGGAGCTGCTGGGCTTCTACTTCACCGGCCATCCGCTGAGTCGCTACGAACCGTTGCTGGCCCGCTACGCCACCGCCACCACCGCCACCCTGGGCGAGCTGGAAAACCGCGCCATGACCCGCGTGGGCGGCTTGATCGCCGCCGTGCAGGCCGGCGTTTCCAAGAAGACCCAGAAACCCTACGCGATGGTGCAGTTGGAGGACCGCGAAGGCTCGGTGCAGGTGCTCTGCGTGGGCGAAAACTACGAGAAATTCCGCCCGCTCCTGCAGCCCAAGGCGGCCATCCTCGTCACCGGCGAGGTGAACCAGGGCGAGGACCGTCCCAAGCTGTTCCCCGTCGAGATCGTCCCGTTGGAAGACGCGCCGAAGCTGCTCACGCAGGAAGTGCTGCTGCGTCTCAAGCCGGAGCATCTGGAGCGTTCCCGGCTCGAACGCCTGGCCGGCGTGCTGCGCTCCTGTTCCGGCCGCTGCGCCGTGACCCTCCTCATTCGCACCCCCGACGGCGCGGCGGTGTTCCTCAAACCGGCCGACGAATTCTTCGTGCACCCCTCCCTCGAGCTGGAGGAAGCCGTCACCGAACTTCTCGGCCCCGGCGCCTACTGGCCCAAAGTGAACGATGCCCTGCCCGAACCGCAGCGCCGTTGGGGCAACCGCAAAAACGGCAACGGCGACCGGAACAACGGCCGGCGCGGATGAGGACGGGAGCGCGCCGGCATCCGGAACGACCCCGGGCCCGAAAAAAAATCCGAATCCCGAAACTCGAAAGGAACCTCCGCTCGTGAACCCGCGAAAAATGACCGCCCCGGAACATCCCAACGGGCACGGAACCCGACCGAACACCCCCTCTTCCGGCGGCGCTCCGTGGATGATCCCGGTCCGACAGCGCTTCGCGCCCGCGCCCCCGCTGGATTTGGCCGCGCGCGTCCGCGCCGGGCTGACGCCCTTGCTGGCCGCCGTAAAACCGGACGCCCCGGTGGCGGTGGCGGTGGGCAGCCGGGGCATCACCGGCCTGGCCGCCATCGTCCGCGCCGCGATCGAGACGCTGCGCGAAGCCGGCGCGCGACCGTTCATCGTGCCGGCGATGGGCAGTCACGGCGGCGGCACGCCGGAGGGACAAACCGCCCTCCTGGCGGATTACGGCGTCACCGAAACCGCGCTGGGCGTTCCCCTTCACGCCGACATGGCCGTCCGCGCGCTGGCCACCACGCCGGAGGGCCTCGAATGCGTCAGCAGCGCCGCCGCGCTGGCGGCCGATCACGTCCTGCTGATCAACCGGGTGAAGCCGCACACCGATTTTCGCGGCCGGCTGGGCAGCGGTCTGCTCAAGATGCTGGTGGTGGGACTCGGCAAACACGAAGGCGCCCGGCGTTTCCACGCCGCCGCCCACCGGCTCGGCTACGAACCGGTCCTCCGCGCCATGGCCGACGCCCTCCGGACCCGCGTGCCCCTGCTGGGCGGGCTGGCCCTGATCGAAAATCAGCGTCATGAGCTCGTCCGGATCACCGGCGTGCCGGCGGAGCGGTTGGTCGCGGAGGACGAACGGCTGTGCGCCGAAGCCGCCGCCCTGATGCCCCGCCTGCCGTTCGACGACGTGGACCTGCTCATCGTGGACCGCATGGGCAAGAACCTCAGCGGCACCGGCATGGACCCCGCCATCATCGGGCGCATGATCCACGGCTACTCGACGCAGATCGCCCCCGACCAGCCCCCGCCCCGGGTGCGTCGCCTCTTCGTGCGCGAACTCACCCCGGAGAGCCACGGCAACGCCATCGGCCTCGGCATGGCGGATTTCACCACCGACCGGTTGGTGGCGGCGATGGACCCGGCCGTCACCCGCGTCAACGCCCTCACCGCCCTCTCGATTCAGGGCGCCAAGGTGCCGATCCATTTTCCCACCGACCGCGACGCCCTGGAGGCGGCGCTGCGGACCCTCTGCCTGCCGGACCCCGCCCAAGCCCGCGTGGTCCGCATCCGCGACACCCTGGACGTGGAACGGCTCGCCTGTTCCGTTTCGTTGCGCGACGCCGCCCGGGCGGACTGCCCGCTCGAAACCACCGGCCCCGCCCGGCCGTTCGCCTTCGACGCGGACGGCAACCTGCTTCCGCTCGGCGGGGAAAGCGGAGAATACTGAACAAAAACGGATCATCCCCTCCCCCGAAAACCATCCGGCGCACAAGAGGAAAGGAGAAGGAACGGGCGGGAAAAACAGAGGTGGGCCCCGCTCACCGGGCGTTGCCCGGAGCTGCGCGGAGAAGCTTTGGAATTCGCAATTCGGCTTCCCTTCGGCCCCTCGCTCCCTCGGCCCTCGGATTTCCCCCCGCCCCGTTCCGCCATCCCCCCGGCCACCCGGGTAGCACCCGCGTCTCGCGGGTCGGGCCGGGCGTCCCGCCCGGCTCCCGAGGCGCGGGAACAGGGTTCTTGGGTCCGGCCGCGCGTTCTTCGTGACCCCGGTCGCTCTGACATGCGTGATGCCGTTGAAGCGGCCGCGAGCAAAGGACGCAGGGAGGGCTCCGGCGACCCGCCGAAGCCGACCCGCCGGAGGCGGGTGCGCCCCGGTGGGGGAAATCCGAAAGGAGCGCGTTCCTTCCGTAGCGCAGGTTTCCAACCTGCTGCAGCGCCGACTTCCAGTCGGTCAGACTTTCCTTTTTACGCCGCTGCCGATTTTTCCCGCCCGCCGGGCCGGCTGGAAGCCGGCGAAACGGCAGACTGGAAGTCCGCGCTACGGAAGAGCCGTCGTGTTGCTTGGGTGGCCCCGGGAGGAAATCGAACGTCACGCAGCGTGCCACGCTGCGATACGGCAGGCTGCCAGCCTGCGCTACGCGGGCAGGGCTCCTTTCTTTCGGTTTTCGGATTTCGGGATTCGGATTTCCTTCGGCCCCTCGCTCCCTCGGCCCTCGGATTTCCCCCCTTTGTCCCCTTGCGGCGGCGGCTACGACGACGACCGCGCGCCCCGCGTGACGCGGACGCCACACCGCCAAGGACGGCTCGCCGCTCAAGAGCCTTTCGCCAACGCCACGAAATTGCGCAGCATCTGGAGGCCCACTTCCTGGCTTTTTTCGGGATGGAACTGGGTGGCGAACACGTTGTCCCGCCACACCGCCGAGGCGAAACGCTCCCCGTATTCCGTCCACGTGACGACGACGGAGGAGTCGGCGGGCCGGGGGTGAAAACTATGGACAAAATAAACATGCGCTCCGTCGGGGATGCCTTTCAGCAGCGGGCAATCCGGCCGGGCGAATTCGAGCCGGTTCCAGCCGATCTGCGGGATTTTCAAACCCGGCTGCTCCCGGAACCGCACCACCCGGCCCCGGAAAATGCCCAGCCCCGGCGCGCGGCTGTCAAACTCGTCACTGGCCTCGAACAAGGCCTGATATCCGATGCAAATGCCCAGGAAAGGCCGTCCGCTGGCGATGAACTCACGGACCCCGTCCGTCAATTGCCGGGCCCGCAGGGCGTTCAAACAGTCGTCAAACGCCCCCACTCCGGGCAGCACGGCCGCGTCGGCGTTCGCCAAATCCGCCGGTCCCCGGACCCGCTCCACCGCGGCGCCCACGAAGCGCAGCGCCTTGAAAACGCTGTGCACGTTGCCTGCTCCATAATCAATGAGCGCGATCACGCCGCCAGCATACGGAACCCGCCCCCGAGCGCAACGGCCTTTGCGCCGCCCCCTCCGGCCCCCTGGGGGGCGGCATCACCCCCGGCCCTCCCGGAATGATCATTCAGTGCGCGGGGTTCCGCTCCTTTCGGGGCGAAAAATGAAGGGGGGCCGGTTTCCCCGGGCGTTGCCCGGAGCTGACGGGTGTTGCGCCTCCGGCGCGGGGAGTTTCGGGATTGGGATTTCGGGATTCGAATCCCCCCGGGGCAGCACCCCGGGAGGGAAATCCGAAGGCCGGGGGAGCGAAGGCCCGAAGGAAATCCGAATTCCGAAAATCGAAATCCGAAAGAAAGGAGCCCTCCCCGCGTAGCGCAGGCTGGCAGCCTGCCGTATCGCGGCGTGGCACGCGGCGGGGCGTTCGGTTTTTCTCCCGCGGCCCCCGAAGCAACGCGGCGGTTCTTCCGTAGCGCGGACTTCCAGTCTGCTGTTCCGCAGGTTTCCAACCTGCCGGGCGGGCGAGCAACAGCGGCCGCCGCGCAAAGGGGAACGCTGGGCCGACTGGAAGTCGGCGACACAGCAGGCTAAGAAGCCTGCGCTACCGAAACGCCCGCCTTTTTCGGGATTCGAG
>CAZRPT010000287.1:0-6221 GCA_964601985.1 uncultured Verrucomicrobiota bacterium | reverse complement strand
ATCGGATACATTTTGCTGGCCCTCGTGGCCGTGTGCTGGCTGGCGGCCATGTTGCTGGGCCTGATCGTGGCCTTCCCCGTGGGCCTGATCGGCCTGCTGGGCATCCTCGGCGTGGGCTTCTTGTTCGCCAAGGTCATCCGGGACCGCCTGCGCAACAAGGAAGACGATTACTACTCGAAACACGTGGACAAATAAGGACGCAACCATGCAGATCACCACCCAGGACGAATTCGCCGATTACGAAATCACGGAGACCCTCGGCTTGGTCCGCGGCAACACCATCCGGGCGCGCCACGTGGGAAAGGACATTCTGGCCGGCCTGCGGACCCTGGTGGGCGGCGAGATCGTCGAATACACCAAGATGCTGGCCGAGTCGCGCGAGCAGGCGCTGGACCGCATGATCGCGGAGGCCCGGACGAAAGGGGCGGATGGAATCGTCTGCGTCCGCTTCACCACCTCGGCGGTGATGCAGGGTTCGGCGGAACTGCTGGCGTACGGCACCGCCGTGAAATTGCGGCGGAAATAATCCCCTCCATCAAACTGTTCGGCGCGGAAGTTTCACCCCGCAGGGCGCGAAGACTCCCCCCGGGCGCCGCCCGGCGGAAAATCCGAATCCCGAAATCCGAAAGGAGCGCTGTTTCGGCAGCGCGGACTTTTTCAGTCCGCTGTTTTGCCGGCTTTCAGCCGGCCCGCCGGGCGAAGAAAGCGGCCGCCGCGCAAAGTGGAAAGCTTGGCCGGCTGGAAGCCTGCGCTACGGAAGGGATGCCGCCGCCTCACACGGCGGCGATTACAGGGAGCATTTTCGGGAGTCGGATTTTTTCCCCGTTCCGCCCCAGGTGAACCACGCCGACACGCCCAGCAGCAGCGTGCTGAACGCGCCCAGCGTGAGCACGACGGAGCGGAACGCCGCCATCTGGGGCATCGCCTGGAAGCTCGGGCCGCGCAGGACGAGCGTCACGCCGTAACCCGCCGCCACGAGCACCAGCCACGGCACGGCGCGAAAGCGCTGCCGGGCCAGCAGGTTGCCGATGAGCACGTTGGCCAGGGTCAGCGGGAGCATGCACCAGGCAAACCACGGCACCAACGGCGCCACCTGCAGGTATTCCGGTTCGTACATGAGCCAGAGCGGCAGCTTGGGAAACAGCGTGCAGGCCAGCGCCGCGCCGCCGCCCATCAGGGCGGTCACTCCGAGCGCCTGTTTCATCACGCTGGTGTCCTCCGCCAACGCCGCGCTCCGCACGATCTTGGGAAACATCACCGCCACCATGGGGATGGTGAAAAAAACCAGCGCCCGCCCGATGGTGCCGGCCGCGCCGTAAAAGCCGGTGACGCTTTTGTCGAACACGCTTTGCACCACGAGCTGGTCCGCCGCCATCACGAACTGGCTCGCGCCCAGCCCCAGGCTCAGCGGAATCACCCGCGCCAGCCAGCCGCGCCAGTCCACCGGCGCGCCCGGTTCCCGCAGGATGTCGCCCGTCTGCCAGAGGGCCAGCCCCACCGCCGTCCAGAACCCGATCAACGCCGCCGTCACCGCCCCGACGGCGTTCCAGCCCAGCAGGGTCACGAACACCAGCACCGCGAGGAAGCGCCCCACGCCGTTGAAGATCTGGAGCCAGCCCAGCCAGAGGAAATTCTGCCGCCCCTGCAACACCCCTTGCAGCACCGGCCACCACAACATCGCCAGCCCGATGAAGACGGTGATCCACAACAGCGCCGGCCGGGTGATTTGCAGCCGGGCCAGCAGCGCGTGTTGCGTCAACGCCACGCCGCCCACCACCAGCAGCCACACCACCGTCACCCCCGCCAACCCCCACCGCACCGTCGAGGCCAGCACGCGCCGCAGTTCCGGGGTCACGGCGGCGGCGGTTTCGTTGGCGAACACCGTCTGCAGGCCGATGGCCGGGATCATCATCAGGTTCATCACCTGCAGCATGGCGAGGTAGTAACCGTATTCCACCGGCGGCATGCCGGCGGCGGCCGGTTTGTGCACCAGCCACATGAACGCCCCGCCCAGCGTGGTGGCCACCACCATCCAGCCGGTTTGGCGGAAAAAAGTCAGTTTGCCCGCGTCTTTGCTCATGCCTCGCCCTGTCCCCGTCGCTGAACGGTCGCGAACCGTTCCTCGACAAAATCCACCGCCCGCGCGGCCACCACCCGCCAATCCAGCTCCCGCCGAATTCGCGCCGCCGCCGGCCCGGCCCAAGCCGCCCGTTGCGCCGGGGGCGTGTCCAGCCAGCCTTGCATCGCCGCCGCCAGGGCCGCCGCGTCGTGGTCGGCGAAGCGAAGCAACGGCTCGTCCCGGAAGTAAAGCCGAATCGCCTCCAGCGGCGTCGCCACCACCGGCAGCCCCACGGCCAGATACTCGACCACCTTGGCCACGAAGGCGCAATGAGTGCCCGGCGTGGGCTCGTACGGCACCAGCCCCACCGTGGCCCGTGCCAGCTCCGCGCCCATTTCGGCGTAGGGAACAAAATCGCGCCACTCGACCGCTTCGCGCAGTCCCCGGCGCTCCGCTTGTCGCAGAAAAGTCCGCAGCGCCGGCGTGCTCCGCCCGATCAACCGCAGCCGGGCGTCCGGTCGCGCGGCCACCACTTGTTGCACCGCCGCCAGCAGCGTTTCGCCCAAATGATGCCGGTCGAACGAACCGTGCATCAGCAGCACCGGCGGCCCGTCCGCCCGCCGGGCCAGGGCCGTTTCATCGAGCCGGAACATCCGGGTGTCGCAGCCGTAATAGATGGGGCGCAGCCGTTCCCGGGACACGCCCGCCGCGGCCAGGCGGTCGGCCAGCGGATCCGAGACCGTCAACACCGCCTCCGCGTCGCAACGCGCCGGCAGCCGCGTCTCGTAGCGGTTCAACGCCCACAACACCGGCCGGGGCATGATCCAGCGCGGCCACGACGCCATGAAGCCGGTGAGGAAATCGAGGTAGTTGAGCGCCACCGGCACCCGCAACCGGGGCTTCAACCGCGCCGCCGCCACGGCGGAAATCGTGTGCTGCGCCAGCAGACCGTCGAACGCCGCGTCCGCCGCTTCCCGCTCGACCAGCCGGGCGAGAACAAACGGATAGAGCAGGTACTTCAGATTGCGCCACCGCGTGTAGCGGCCCATTTCCCAACCGCGAAACCCGTGCCAGCGAATCCCCAGCCGCGCCTCGACCTCCGCCTGCTCCGCCGTGGCGGGCGCGAACACGTGCACCTCGTGGCCGCGCCGCCGCAGTTCCTCGACCAGATAGACCGCCTCCGCCGAGCCCCCGCCGCTGGGCGGGAAGAACGGTTCGTGGGTCAGGAAGGCGAGGCGCATCGGATCAGGGCAGCGAGCGGAAGAAGCGTTCCAGAATCCGCGTCGCCCGGTCCAGCGACCGCAGGGAAATCCACTCCCCGGCGGTGTGCGCCTGGGCGATGTCGCCGGGGCCGAACACCACCGCCGGAATCCCGCCCGCCGCCAGCACCGCCGCGTCGCAGAAATAATGCACCCCGCGCGGCGCGCCCTGCCGGGCGGCGGCCATCAACTGGCACACCCACGGCAGTTGCGGCGGGGTTTCCAACGGCGGGCAATCCACCCCGCGCGCGTCCGCGACGCGCGCCCGCAATCCCGCGCGGCGCAGTTGTTCCTGAATCTCCCGGACCACGCCCGCCGGGGTTTCGCCCGGCAGGGTGCGCCGGTCCACCTCGATGAAGCAGGCGTCCGGCACGATGTTGGGCTGGCTGCCGCCGCCGATCCGCCCCACGTTGATGGTGGGCGCGCCCAGCAGCGGGTGCGACCGGCGCGCCAGCAGGGCGGCGTATTTGCCCTCCAGCAGTTGCACCACCGCCGCCATCTCGCGCACCGCGTTGCGGCCCAAGGCGGGCGTGGCCCCGTGGGCCGCCTTGCCCCGGGTCTCCAGCCGCAGCCAGAGATCGCCCTTGTGGGCGGTCACCACCTGATCGCGGGTGGGCTCGCCCACGATCGCCAGGTCCGCCCGGAACCGTTGCGCCGCCAGCGCCCGCGACCCGGCCTGCTTGCTCTCTTCGTCCACCAGCCCGGCGAAGACGATCTCCGTCTCGCGCGGTCGCGCCCCCTGCCGGGCCACCCGGAACAGCGCGCACAACATCGCCGCCACGCTGCCCTTCGTGTCGCACGCGCCCCGACCGTGCATCCGCTCCTCCGTCACGCGCGGCGTGAAGGCGTCTTCGTCCGGCGCGGGCACCGTGTCCAGATGCGGCGCGAGCAGGAGCCGGCGCCGGCGCCGCCCCGCCGGGCTCAACGTAAGCAGCACATTGTCCCGGCCCGGCAGGACCGGTTGGGTCTCGCCCGCCAGCCCGGCCCGACGCCCGGCGGCCAGCACGAACTCCGCCACGCGCGCCTCGCCGCTCCGGGGATCGTCGGGCGGCGAAAACGCGGGATTCACGCTGGGCAGGGCGATCAACTCCCCCAGCAACCGGGCCGGTTCCCATATCATCATTGGACGCGCGCCGCCGGCATCCGGCGCGTTCGCGCGCCCCCGACGGCCATGGCGGCGATGGTGCCCCAAGCGCACCCCGCCCGCAAGCCGGGGAAAAATCCGGAACCCCGCAAGCCCTCCCCGGACCGCGCGACGGCGGTCTTCTTCCGGTTGTCCCAATATCAGCGATCGCGGAACGACACTGCTCCGCGACACCGCGGCTTCGATTCTCGTGCGTCGCATACCAGTTACAGTTAATTTCCGTGTTTTCTGCTCAAAGGTGTATTTGCCTGCTCGAGTGGCGCCCGCGGAACCGCGGCTATCGGAAAGGCGCAAACCAGCTTCACGGATGGGGGTGTTGTTTCCCCGATAACCGCCGCGGTCCGGCGGGAACACGCGTCCTCTTCTCCGGGAGCGGTTTCGCGGCGGGGGACGTTTTCGGCGGGGGACGTTTTCGGTTTCGGCGGTGGGACTTTGTTTGCCCGGCGCAAAAAAACGCCGCGACCGAAGCCGCGGCGGGATTTTGAAGCGACGGAGGCCCCGCTTACTTGCCCGGAATCCGGGCGGAGGTGTGTTCGGCGATCCATTCCCAGTCATGGCTGCCCGGGACCGGTTTCCGGCTGACCTTGTGGTTGTACACCTTGGTTCGCGGGTCACTCCACTTCTTGATTTCGGAGTGGCCGTCCGCGAAGGCGAAACCGCAGGCCATGTTGTGGTAGGTGCCGGGCCAGTCAATCCACTCGGGGCGCACCATGCCCACCGCGAAGCCCGCGTCGTTGAGGCTGTCCGCGTCTTCGTCCAGCAGCACCCATGTCTGCGAGGGGCCGGGATCCACGAACGTGCCCATCTTCCCGTAGGTGTAGAAGGTGCGGCCCAGCCGGTGGCTGTGATTGTTGTCCAGCCACGGGCCGTCCACGGCCAGCTTGCCGCCCCGGTAGGGGTTGGTGCCGACCGCCTGGCTCATCGAGAAGGTGCGGGCGGCGGGAATGCGCTTGCCCTTCATTTCCGGACGGCTGCCCTGATAAAGGCCCTCCCGTTTGTCCGCCGGGCATTTGTAAATGCTCACCTCACTGCCGGTGTAGGGGGCCAGCAGGGAGCGGCTGGGATCGCGAAGGATGTCGGGATCGAATTCCTGGGCCTGATGCACTCCGGCGTGGCCGGGGCACCAGTTGTAGTAGGGGCGGGTGTTGCCGTCATCCGGATTCGGCGGCAGGTAGTCGTCGAAATCTCCGGCGTAGAGGAAAATGGCCAGCATCATCTGTTTGCCGTTGTTCATGCACATGATGCCCTGCGCCTTGGCCTTGGCCTTGGACAAGGCCGGCAGCAACATGCCGGCCAGAATGGCGATGATGGCGATCACCACCAAAAGCTCGATCAGCGTGAAGCCGCCGCTCCGCCGGGCCGAGCTGTTGAGTTTTCGTGTGTTCATAATCTCAGACTTATTGGTTGATACGCTACAGCTTGCGAAACTGAGGGTAAGCGGGTCCCTGGAGGGAGTCAAACAGATTGCCCGGCGTGCGCGCCAACGCACAGGCGCGCGAATTCTTTCCCCGAAACACCGAAAAAAAAGGGGATGAAAACGCGGGCCTCAGAACCTGTTGGAACACGCCGGGGTGAGGAACCCGCCCCCCCGCCGGGGAGCAGTTTTCGCCCTGCCGGCGGGTCGCGCGCTTGCCGGGGCTTGCAGTTTCCCTTGCGGCCGAGGCGCGGGGGGCGATCAGGAGTGAAGTCCACCCGGGCCGTATTTTTGGCGGGCGGCGATTTCGGCCAGGGCCTGCCGGGCCTGGGCGGCCACGGCGGG
>CAZRPT010000286.1:0-7710 GCA_964601985.1 uncultured Verrucomicrobiota bacterium | reverse complement strand
CGGCGGGCGGCGGGGGCGTCGAGGAAGAGGGTGGCGTCCGGGTGCCGGCGCAGGATCGAGGCGGGACAGGCGGGGGCGATGGGGCCGCGCAGGGTGTCCCGCACGGCGTCGGCCTTGCGCTCGTCGGGCACGATGCAGAAGAGCCGTTTCGGGCGCAACAACGCGGGGATGCTCAGGGTGTAGGCGTATTGGGGCACCTGGTCCAGCGAGGGAAAGCAGCCTTCGCCCACCTGTTGCCGGCGACAGCGCGCGTCGAGCCGGACCAGCTTCACCGGGTCCGGGTCTTCGAAGTCCGCCACGGGGGGATCGTTGAAGGCGATGTGACCGTTTTCGCCGATGCCGAGACAGCAGAAGTCGGGCGGCTGTTGGGCGAGCAGGCCGGCGTAGCGGCGGCATTCGCGCAACGGCTCGGGGGCGTCGCCGGCCAGGTAATGAAAGGCGCGCAGCGGCAGGCGGCTTTCCATCCGCTCGCGCATGAACCGCCGGAAGCTGGCGGGGTGCCCGGCGCTGATGCCGAGGTATTCGTCCATGTGAAACAGGGTGACCCGCGACCAGTCAATGTCCCCGGCGGCCACCAGCGCGTCCAGAAACTGCAACTGCGAGGTGGCCGAGGCGAAGATGGCGGCCACCTCCTTTTGGGCGGCGAGCAGGGCGCGCAAATGGGTGGCGACTTGGGCGGCCGCGGCCGCCCCCATCGCCGTCGCCGTGGGGTGGATTTCCACCTTCAACCGGTCCACGGTGAAGGCGCGTTGGGGGACGGGCGAACTCATGGGCGGGTGGTTCACAGGTCGCGATACAGCTCCCACTCGGGCTCGTTTTCGAAGATCCAGCGGTAGTACTCGGTGCCGGAGAGCAGGCCGGCGGCGGCTTCGTCCACGATGACGGTGCAGTGGGGGTGCAACTGGAGGGTGGTGGCGGAGATCATCGCGGTGATGGGCCCCTCGACGGCCTTGGCGATGATTTCGGCCTTTTCGGCGCCGGTGGCCAGAAGGAGGCAGCGGCGGGAGTCGAGAATGGTGCCCACGCCCATCGTCAGGGCGCGCCGGGGCACCTCGTCGGGATTGTCGAACAGCGGGGCGTTTTGCTCGATGGTGGTGGGGGAAAGGGCCTTGACGCGGGTGCGGGACATGAGGGCCGAGAGCGGCTCGTTGAAGCCGATGTGCCCGGCCCGTCCGATGCCGAGAAGCTGGAGGTCAATCCCGCCGGCGCGCTCGATCTTGGCCTCGTAGGCGAGGCACTCGGCGTCGGGGTCCTCCGCCATGCCGTCGGGCAGGTAGGTGTTGCGCAGGTCAATGTTGACGTGCCGGAAGAGCCGCTCCTCCATGTAACGCCGGTAGGATTGGGGATGGTCGCCCGGCAGGCCGAGGTATTCATCGAGGTTGAAGGTGCGGCAGAGGGAAAAATCCAGTCCGTCCCGCACGTGCATTTCCACGAGGAACCGGTACACCGACTCCATGGTGCGGCCGGTGGCCAGCCCGAGCACCAGGTGCGGGTTGGCTTGCAGCTCGTGGGCGATGATGCGCGCCACCAGGCGGGCGGCGTCGTCGGCCGAGGGTTGAATGATGACTTCCATGCGTGCGGTCCCGAAAAAAAATGCCCGCGCCCCCCGGCGGTCGGGGAGGCGCGGATTCCCGGACGGTCACCCCTCGCGGGACGCCGTCCGGGACGAGCGGGGGGCTCAGGCCAGGCCGAATTCCTTGAGGTTTTGTTCGCAGGAACCGAGCGCGGGCCGGTCCGGCAGGTTTGCCTTCAGCAGGGCCTGCTCGTCGGCGCCCTCGGTCAGCGGCAGGGCCACCTGGCCGCGCTCGGCGGCGGAGCGTTGCAGGGCGAACATGATCTCGGCGCCCAGACAGGCGTGCTCGAGATTGCACTGATGCACCTTTTGGTCGTCGTCCAGCCAGTCGGCCATTTCCTGGATGTAGGGCGGCATGTCGTGATCGTAGTTCATCGCGCCCTCGCCGCTCTGGTAACCGCCGCTTTTGGTGACCGCGCGCCAGCCGCCGTTGGTGAGCACCTCGGCGAAGCCCTCGGTGCCCTGGGCGCCGATGCGGTTCTTGCCCCACCATTTGGCCACTTCCGGCTGGTCGGGCGCGCCCACGCCGCACTCATAGACGCCGCGCACGCCGTTGGCGAACTGGACCACGCCGGCGATGTAGTCCGGCGAGGGGTGGTTGTCGGTGAGCTTGGAACGGCCCGCCGCCTGCGCCATCGCCCACGCGCCGGGCTGGTAGTTGTTGAACCAGCAGGTGTAGTCAATCAGGTGCGAGAGCATGTGGGTCATCCAGCCGGTGGCGCTGCCGTACACGGTGTGCACCCGGCCCAAAGCGCCGCTGGCCACGATTTCCTTCACCTTCTGGTAATGCACGCCGTAGCGGTGCTGGTGACTGACCACGGCCTTGACCCCCGACTGCCGGACCATGTCGCGGATGCTCAGCATCTCGGCGCTGGTGAGGGCCACCGGCTTCTCGAACGCGATCAGTTTCGCGCCGCAGTCAATCGCGGCCTGGATCATCGGCGTCCGGAGGTTGGGCAGGGTGCAGAAGCAGAACACGTCCGGCTTCACTTCCCGCGCGAGGGCGGCGGCGTCCGTGCCCTTGGCGGGGTTGCCGAGCTGCGCGGCGGCGTCATCGAGTCGTTGCGGATCAATGTCGCAGATGCCGACGACTTCGAAACTGGGGTTGGCATTGAAGGCGGCGGCGTGGTGTTTGCCGCGTTTGCCCATGCCGACGACGAGAACTTTGTACTGGCTCATAAGGGTTGTTGGAATCGGGGGTTGTGCTTGGTTTCAAACAAAGCAGAGTGCCCCGTCACGAGGGAGCACTCTGCCACAAGTTCAAAGGTGGGGCATCAGGCGTTGGCCTGGTCCCATTCCTTCACCTTCGCGATGACGTAGTCCACTTCCTCGTCGGTCAGCTCGGGGAACATCGGGAGGCTGATGCAGGTGGCGGCGTTCCGCTCGGCGTTTTCCACCGAACCCACGATCCGGGCCTGCTTGTCCCACGGGTAACCCTCCTGCTGATGGATGGCGATCGAGTAGTGGGTCTTGGCGTCAATGTTGTTGTCGTTCAGGAACTGCAGCAACTGGTCGCGATGCCCGGGCTGCTTCATCTCGATGACGTAGAGGTGATACACGTGGCGGTAGCCGGGCAGCTCCACCGGCAGGGTGAAGGTCCGGCAGTCCTTCAGGGCCTCGGTGTAGCGGGCGGCCCACTTGCGGCGCAGGTCGTTCCACGCGTCAATGTGCTTGAGTTTCGCGCTCAAGACGCCGGCGTGCAGGTCGTCCAGACGGCTGTTGAAGCCGGGCGAATGGACGTTGCGGGCCGGCGAGCCGTGATTGCGCAGCCGGCGAATCTGGGCGTCGAGGTCCGCGTTGTTGGTCACCACCGCGCCCCCGTCGCCGAAGGTGCCGAAGTTCTTCTGAATGATGAAACTGGTCGTGGCGGCGTCGCTCAGCTCGCCGATCTTGAAGCCCGCCCCCGCGGCGCCCACGCCCTGCGCGTTGTCTTCAATGACCTTCAGGCCGTGCTGATCGGCGATCTTCTTGATCGCGATCATGTCGGCGCACTGGCCGTACAGGTGCACCGGCACGATGGCCTTGGTCTTGGGAGTGATGGCGGCCTCGATCTTGGTGGGATCAATGCACTTGGTCCGCGGATCGCAGTCCACGAACACCGCCGTCGCGCCCGCGATCCAGATCGCTTCCGCCGTGGCGAAGAAGGTGTTGGGATGGGTGATGACCTCGTCGCCGGGGCCGATGCCCAGGCCTTTGAGCGTCAACCAGATGGCATCCGTGCCATTGCCCACGCCGATGGCGTATTTCGTGCCGGAATACGCGGCGAATTCGCCCTCGAAGCGTTTCAGCATCGGGCCTTGGACATACTTGCCGCTCAACAGCACTTCCTGCATGTTGGCGTCAATCTCCGATTGGATTTTCTGATACTGACGGACGTGTCCGTAAAACTCTACTTTCATACGCGGGCAAGTTGTAAGCCGAATCCTCCCCCGGAATCAAGCCTTGTTTGCGGGCGGCGGACATCCGAAAGCGGAGGGGGGGGGAAGCGTTGGCGCCGGCGAAAAACAAGCTTTTTTCGAGCGCGATCACGGACGCTTTGCATGGCGCGGATCGAATGTTTCCCTTTGCGGCGCCATCACCGAAGGCGATTCAGTGGTCCTTGTGCATGCTTCGCGCTTGAAGCCTGTTGGAGAAGCGGCCCCTTCCGCCGCATGGGGGCGCACGGCCTGCAGAAAAGGCGCTTTCTTCCCCGGGTGGGAGGCTTGGTTCCCCATCCGGCATTTTTCGACCGGCTCTTACAAGGGGCGAGGGAGCCGCGTTTTGGGGCGTTTGACCGGTTGGCGGCGGGGGGCAGTGCCGGTTCAGGGCGCGGGGCGGGCGGTGAGGAGGAAGAGGTCGTCCCGGTCCACGACGTGGTCGAGGCGCAGGCCGGCGGGGGCCAGGAGGGCCGGCCATTCGGGGGCGGGCGGGAGGCGGTCGCGGCCGACGGGGCCGCCCAGTTGGGCGTGAAAGGCGTTCAGGGCGGCGCTGCCCGCCAGATGCACGATCAGCAACCGCCCCGTCGGGCGGAGGGCGCGACGCAGATGCCGCAACGCGGCGGCGGGATCGCGGAAGTGCGGGAAGGCGTGGAAGCAGAACGCCACGTCGAAGGCCGCTTCGCCCGGCGGTTCGCGGCAGATGTCCAGCAGCCGGAACGCGGCGTCCACGCCGCGGGCGCGGGCGCGTTCGAGCATGGCGGGGGCGAAATCCACCGCCGTCACCCGGCCCGGGCGCACCCGCCCGACCAGCCACCCGGTGAGCTGGCCGGTGCCGCAGCCGACTTCGAGCAGATCCTCCCCGGGCCGCAGCGCCAGCCGTTTCGCGAGGGCGTCCATCCGCCGCAGGGTGGCGGCGGGGTCCGGTCCCGAGCGGTCCCAGGCGGGCGCTTGTTGGTCGAAATACGCCCGGCGGGGATCGTCGGCCCCGGCCGGCGGCGGGGCGGCGGGTTTCACACGATTTTCTGATTGCATCACACTGCCGTGATTGTAATACTTCTTTCCATGATCGTAACATCAATGGCGCGGGGGCGTCAACGGAGACGCCCGGGACGGAGGGGATGGCGGTGGCTCGCCGGCGCGCTCGGGCTGGTGGGGCTGGCGGGGTGGGCCGCGGCCGCGCCGCGGGAGACGCACGCCCGGTTGCAGGCCGTGCAGGCGGACGGCACCAGCGCGTGGGCGGGCGGGCACCCGTTTACTTTGCAAGGGGTGCTGCTGTGCGATCCGGAGGAGATGCTCGACGCCACGCCGCGGTTTCTGCCGTGGGACGACGGGGCCAATCAGTTCCGGCTGGGCGGCCAGTGGCAGATCGTTTTTCAGGCGGTCGCGGCGGGGGATTTCGGCGGCACCACCTGCTGGATGGGGCAGAATTACGGCAACCTGCCGTGGCTGCACGACAGCGCCCTGAGCTACGCCAACGAGGCGTGGGTGGCGGAGGTGCTGCGGCTGAATCATGATCCCGCCACCGGCCACAAATTCCGGGCGGGCGATCTGATCGAGGTCACCGCCCGGCGGTCGCTCTTTTACGGCGGCAAGCGCAACATCAACGAGGCCCACGACGTGGACCCGGCGGCCGATTTCACCATTCGCCTGATCCAGGCCGATTACGGGCTGCCCGCGCCGGCGGTCCTCACGCTGGCGGACGTGGTGGATCCGGGCGGCGATCCGGAGGATTGGACCACCTGGCCGGCGCGATTCGATCCCACCCGCGCCACCGGCGCCGAGCATTACCAGGGCACGCGGGTGCGGCTCAACGGCCTGACGCTGGTGACCCGCGACGGCTGGGACGCGACCCGTCCGTGGAACCAGCGGCTGTGCACGGTGACCGACGGACAGGGACGCTGGTTCCGGCTGCGGCATCCGCGTTACGCGCTGGGGCCCGCGCCGGAGGGGGAGTTCGACGTGGTGGGGATTTTCACCCAGGAATCCGGTTCCGGGCGCAACGGCACCCGCGGTTACGAGGTGTTCGTGCAACAAGTGCTCCCGCGCACGCCGCCGGCCTTGGAGGTCGGTCATTACGTGCGAATCGCCTGGCCCGCCGACCGGGGGAACTGGCGGCTGGAATGGCGCGCCGAGGCGGACGCCGGCGAATGGCGGCCGGTGACGCCGCCGCCGGCGCGGCTGGACGGGCGTTGCGTGGTGCTGCTGCCGCCGGACGCGCCCCGGCGTTTTTACCGATTGCAACCGGCGGACTGAGCCGATGCACCCTTCCCGCGCGCGCGCCTTCACGCTGATCGAGCTGCTGGTGGTGATGACCCTCATCAGCGGGCTGGCGGGCTTGTTGCTGCCCGCACTGGGCCGGGCCAGGGAACGGGCCAAAGTAATCCGCGTGCACGCCGAGCTGTACGGCATCGGGCTGGCGCTGGCGATGTACGCCGACGATTACGCCGGGCGGCTGCCGCCGGTGCGGGTGAATTGCAACAGCGACCTGGCCGGGCATTGGTGTCAGCTTCCGGTCGAGCTGGCGGCCCTGGGCTACCTGCCACGCGGGCGGCGGGCCGGACGGGAGGCCGATTTGGAGGACCTTTTCCATCGCGGTTACACCTACAAATACGCCGCGCCCGGCCCGCAGTTGCTCAACGGCGATCCGGTGGGCAACTACCGGCTCTGGGTGCCGGACGACGCGCCCGAGGGCCGCGCGGAAAGCGGCCGGTATTACGCGGAGCCGGGCGCCTCGCCCGTGCGCTGGGTGGTCTGGAGCGTGGGGCCGCGTCCCGACAGCCCCGGGAGCCGGGATCCTCACGCCCCGTTGATCCGGCGCAGTTGGTATCAACGCGCCGGCGGAGGGGGCGTGATCGTGCGTTTCGCCACCCGCGACGGGCGGCAATACAAGTCTCCATGAAGGTGCCGGGAGTAGCGTGGTTGGAAACGCGGGTTCGCCGGCGGGCAGCCGGCGGGTGGTTTCGGGCGCTGACGCAACTTGCCAAGTGGCGAAACAGTCCCGCCCGAGTGGGACCAGCCCGCGCTACGGGGGGTGCCCGTTTTTCGCGCTTTTGTTGGGTAGCACCCGCCTCCGGCGGGTCGGAGCGGGCGTCCCGCCCGCTCCTGGGACGCGCGCTTTTGGGGGCGGGTTTTCTTCGTGTCACAAAGCCGTCCCTCTCCGTGGCGCGAACTTCCCGTCTGCTGGATCGCGGATTTTCAATCCGCCCAGGGAACGAGCCTCGGGGCGGCTCCGGTTTTTCGAACGTGTCGCCGACTGCCAGTCGGCGAAACGGCAGGCTGCCAGCCTGCGCTACGTTGGTTCGCCGGGGGGCGGGAGTGGCCGCGGCTGTTTTGCTGGTGTGCGCGACTGGTTGCCAACCGGCGTCGCCGACGGAAAATGGCCCGCGCGTGGCCGTGACTTCCTCCTATCTCGAAGCCGCCGTCCGCGATTTGCTGGGGGCGGACACGCCCGTGTTGCGGTTGTCCGAGCCCGGCTCCTGTCCCGGTCATTTCGATCTGCGCCCCAGCCAGGCCGGGGCGTTGCGCGGGTGCGTCCTGCTGTTGCGGTTCGATTTTCAAAAGGGACTCGACGCCAGGCTGGCCGGGAGCGCGGGGCGACGTCCCCGGGTGGAGGCCGTGCGGGTGCCCGGCGGGATGGCGCAGCCGACGAGTTACGCGGCCGCCTGCCGGCAAACCGCCGAAGCGCTGGTGGCAGCGGGGCTGCTGGGGCGCGACCGGGCC
>CAZRPT010000285.1:0-1874 GCA_964601985.1 uncultured Verrucomicrobiota bacterium | reverse complement strand
ATTAACCAGACAATCGCCCTGATGAACGGGCGGCGGAGAATCCCGGCGCACGCGAGGCACGGGCACGCCACGCCCCGTAGCGCAGGCTGGCAGCCCAATGCCACTAACTTTTCGCGGTGAGTTGGCGGAGTTTTCGGCGGGCTTGGGCGCGGGTCCCACACAAAGCGGGGAAGGCATTGGGCACGTGATATTGCGCCTGCGGTTCGGATGGACGGGGTTTTCGTCGGCGGGGTTGCCGTGCCCGCCCGATCTCCTCGCAAATCCGTCGCAGCTCCGCCCCGCGCCGCCGCGCCGACACCCCGTTCAGCCACAACACCCCCAACGCTCCCCAGAGGACCACCCGGGCCGTGGTGAACGACAGCCGTTCCCCCACCACCCCTGGCGCCCGGGCGGCCACCCTCATCAACCCGCGCACCAGGTTGTAGGCCATCAGCCCCGCGTAAAACTCCTGGCGCGCCAAGTCCGCCGATTTGACCTCCAACGGGTTCAGCCCCAACGTGCTCTTCACCCAGCGCCAGTCCCCCTCCACCCGCCAGCGCCGCCCGTACTGTTGGGCCAGCCAGGCCGGCGGATAAGCCGCCGTATCGGTCAGGGTGGTGAACCGATACAGCACCTCCGAGCGCCAGCCCCGGCGTTGCACCCGTACTGCCACCAAGCGTCCGGTCACCGCCGCCCGCCGCAGGTCCCGGTCCCCCTGGTCGTGCCGCGAAGGCCGCCAGCTCACGGGGCGCTCTTCCCCCACCCGGAGCGGACGGCCTTCCGCCCGCCTGCCGGCGCGGACCCCCGTCAACCGCACCCACACCTGCCCGCCCGCCTGCGCCGTGGCCCGCACCACCCGCCACACCCCGAAGTTGCGGTCCCCGACATACCAAGCCCTCGCTCCCGCCGGCAAAATCAGCCGCACCGCCAGGGGCTGCTCGCCGCAGGACAACGAACCCAGCCGGGCGGCCAGCACGCCCGCCCGTTCCGCGCCAAAGGCCACCACGGTGCGCCCCACGCACCAGTAATCCCTTTGGCGACGAGCGGTGCGATGGGGCGGAAAGTGACGCGGGATGTCCCCGTGCGGACGCAGGCGCAGCGTCGAGCCATCCCGCAGCCGCACCGGCAGGCCCGTAGCCGAGGAGGCCGCCGGTTCCTCGACCAGCGCGCGGGCCAACCGCTCGAACCGTGTCATCACCCAGGCCAAAGGCAAACGCCGCCGGGCCCGGGCAAAGGCGGTGGTGGCGCTCGAACGCAGACACCGCGACAGCGGCCGCTTCGCCCGGCTCAAGGCGTCGGCCCCGCCCCGGCGGGCGTCGGCCACCACGGCCGCCAAGGGGTGATGGGGGCTGAGCCGTTGCCCGATCAAATACCACAAGGTGAGGCGCGGACACCACGCCCGGCGGTAAAAAGGACGTGGGGTTTTTCGCTCCGGCTGGGGCAAATCCTCCAACGCCAGCCAGCGGGCGAAAGGCGCGAGCAGTTCGTCGCTCGGGTGGGAAAGCCGGTTCGCGGAAGCAAATAATTTTCGCATCCACAACTACCATCCCCCAGCGTTTGAAGTACAAGTTGATAATCAACAACTTACAAAACTCGAAAAGTTCGTGGCATTGGGTTGGAAACCTGCGCTACCGGGTGAGAGCCGGACGTTTGGCGAGAGGCGTTTGCCTGAGATCCGATCTGAAAAGTGGGACATTCCATCGCGCGCGGGCACGCAACCTGCCGGAAGGACGCGAAATGCCCCTTGGCTGCAAGCCGGGTTCCCCAACCCGGCGTTTTCCGACAGGCTCCGAGGCGGTTTCTTTTTCCGAACGAACGTCACCGGATGTCCCTCCGCGAAATTCAGGTTCATGAGCGTTCCGGGGCGGGCAGCGAACGCGCGAGGGCGTCGGCCA
>CAZRPT010000284.1:0-2791 GCA_964601985.1 uncultured Verrucomicrobiota bacterium | reverse complement strand
GTTGCGCAGCTCGATGAAGTCGGGCGCGTCCGGGACGCCGGCGGTCAGGAGTTCGTTCAGCCGGACGGTCGGCGGGGGCGGCGGGCCGTTCCAGACGCCGGGCGAGCCGCCCGGTTGGACGCTTTCCCGCCAGGTGGCGGGCTCGCTGAGGCCACCGTCGAGCCGGGCGCGTTCGAGGCTGCAGCCCGCGCCGTCGGCCCGTTTCGGCCACGCGCCCGAGTCGTCGTAGGTCACCTGCCAGATGAAACGTCCGCGCCGGTCCTTCAGGGCGAGGGTTTCGCCGCCGTCGGACAGGCTGCCGGCGTAATACCCCGCGGGCATCACGCCGGGATAACGGACGGCGAAGGCGTCGGGATCACGGTCGGAGACGAGCAGGATCGGTTCGCCGGGCCGGGCCACGCTGCCGGGCGGGAAGACGAAATTGATGCCCGTGAAGGCGCATTCCGTGAGGTCCAACGGCCATTTGCCGAGGTTGACCAGCTCCAGAAACTCATACGCGCCGCCACCGGCGGGGTGGTACATGATCTCGGTGGGGGTGAGGGCGAGGTCGAGATCGCCCACCTGAAACCACGCCTCGGTCAGGGCGCTCCACTCGCCGTTCGCCAGGGTGCGGGCCTTGAGCCACGTGTCGCGGGTCAGCTCGAGCGGCTCGCCCGCGTAGGCGGTGGCGGTGGGGGCGACTTCCCCCGAGCCAGGCAAGCGGGGATCGGAACCGTCGGTGGTGAACCAGATCGTGCCGGTTGCCGCGCGCATGACGAGCGGAAACCCGGGCGCGACCCGGCCGCCGTACCGGCTCAGCGCGGGCGCGTCCACGCGCGGGTACAGCCCCGCGGCGCGCAATTGATCGAGCACGACGGCGGAGCGTTGCGGGAAGTAGGTTTCGTTGAGCCAGCGGAGGGTGGTCTCGTATTCGTCGTCGCGGGTGTAGGGTTTTTCCGGACGTTGATTATCCCCCCAACGGGCGGACTCGCTCACCAGGGCGGTGTCTATTTCCGCCACGCGGCGGTTGTACAAAGCGGCGGGCCGGTTGCGCTCCGGATGGGCGGGATCCCATTGCGGGGCGGCGGGGTCCACGTAATAAATGCCGCCGTTGAAGAAATGGCGCTGGACGCGGTCGGCGAAGAGGAGGCGGAACTCCGGGTTCTCACGAAGCCGGGCGTAAATTTCGGCGCAGGTGTTGGCGTTGTCCACATTGACCCGGTTGTGGTCCAGGCTTTTGAGGCTGTGTTCGGAATCCCAACTGACAAAATACCAGCGGGCGCCGGGCTCGCGTTTGCGGAGCGCGTACCAGTTGTGATGCGGCCAGTCGGTGTCGCCGATATAGAAATGCACCAGCATGTAATCAACAAAGGCGGGCACGTCCAACCACTGTTGCAGGGCGGCGTACTGGGTGGGATCGGCCAGGCCGCGCCGCACCACGGCCATCATGGCGTCCCACGCGGCGCCGTTGCCGTCGAGCACGTGATTGCCGGTGTGTTTGATCACGTCGTAATCGTCCTTGACGCCGCCCCAATACATCGCGCCAAAGGCGGCTTCCGGTTCTTCATGTAAATTGTGCAGCCCCCAGTACACCCCGTTGATGAAGACGTTCACGTAGCGCCCGTGCACCGCCACGTCGCCGCCGGCCTCCTGCAAGTCGCTGGCGAACTGGTCGGTCAGGTATTTGGCGTGGGTGCGCTGATCCTCGGGCGAAACCCCGCCGCCGTAGGTCCAGACATAATTCAGGCCGGCGTCTATAATCAGCGTGTCGAACCGGTCCACGGGCGAATCCGCGAACAAATGCCGCTTCAGCCACGCGGGACCGTAGTCGGTGCGGAAGGTGGCGCGCATGGACAATTTATACGATTTCCACGGCTGAGTGCTGCTGCCGCCCTGAATCCGCAGACCGCAATCTTCCTGGAAGGCCTCCCGGCCGTCGGCGGTGAACAATTCCAGCGAGCCGGCGCGTTCCCACGCCATGCCCTCGCGGTTGCCGTTGGAATAGATGCCGCGGTCGGGGCTGAACCAGCTGGCAATGGGCATCACCAGCGAGAGCGCCGGCAGGCTGGTCAACCCTTCCCGCACCCGGTCGCGATATTGCGGGCTGTCCACGATGCGCGGATCCATCGCGTAATCGCCTCGGGTGATCTTGCTCGATCCCCATTGGGCGGGGAACCCCTCCGGCACGTCCGGCTGGCGGACGATGTCCTCGACGAAGAGGTAGGTGTGGGTCTTGACCCGGGAGGGCAATCGCCGCGCCGCGAAAGCGGCGGCCCGCACGATGCGGGTGCGGTCAATGCGCAGGGGGCCGGTATAAACAGCGCCGGTGGTGGCGGTGGGCTCGCTGCCGTCGAGGGTGTAGCGAATGACCGCGTCCGGCAGATCGCAGCTCAGCGCCAGATCGAAGGGCGCGTCGGCGAAGCCGCGTTTCACGCTGAACCGCACCTTCGGGGTGAGCCCCACGACGGCGCTGCGGCCGTTGGCCGCGCCGGGGGTGGGGGTGGCGAAATAACGCCAGTCACCGTCCGCCGTGCGCCCGTAGGAATAATCGTTCCGCTGGACCGGGTAGCGGGGGGCGAACTCGCTCAAGATGCGGCGCGGCTGTTCATGGTTGCAGAGGGCGAGGTATTCGCCGTCGGCGCCCAGCTTGAAATTCGTGTGCAGGGGCGCGCCCGGCGTCCGCCGGTCCTTGCCGGAGGCGAACACCACCAGCCGCGCGCCCGGCGCGAGGCGCACCGCCGGAAACACCCATTTGCCGGGCCGATCCGGATCGTCGGTCAATGACCACCCATCGAGGTTCGCCGGCGTGTCG
>CAZRPT010000283.1:0-7521 GCA_964601985.1 uncultured Verrucomicrobiota bacterium | reverse complement strand
TGGGCGGCGGCGCGGGCGGCGGCGCCGGGACCGCCGAGGGCGCGGGCGATTTCGCGCAGTTCCTCCCGCAACGTGGCGCGGCGTTTTTTGTCGCGCCACAGCTCCCGCGCGGCGGCGGCGAGGTTTTCCGGGGTGGCGGCGTCTTGGAGGAATTCCGGGAAAATCTCCCGTCCGGCGAGGATGTTGGGCATGGCCAGGTGCGACACCTTCGCCACGCGCCGGGCGATCTGGTAGGTGGTCCAGGAGGTTTTGTAGAGGGCCACCGTCGGGACGCCGAACAGGGCGCATTCGAGGGTGACGGTGCCGGTCGAGGCCAGGGCCACCCGGGCTTCGCGCAGGGCGCCGGCCAGACCGCCGCATTGGAGCGTGACCGGCACGGGTTTTTCCGCCGGCCGGGCGGCGCGGTGGGCGCGCAGCAATTCCCCGGCGAGCGGACGCAGGGTTTCACCGGGCAGGACGATCCGGGGCCGCAACTCGCGCCGGGCGGCCAGGAGGTCCGTGGCGGCCAGCATCACCGGCAGGTGGCGGCGCAATTCCGCCCGCCGGCTGCCGGGCAGCAGGAGCAGGTGGGAGGAGCGCGCGGCGGCGGGGTTGATCTCCCGGCCCTCGACCGCCGCCCGCCACACGTCGGGATAGCGGTCGCAGATGGGGTGGCCCACCCACTCGACCCGCATTTGCGGGACGCGCCGGGCGTACCAGTCGCGCTCGAAGGGAAACAGGCAGAGCAACAGGTCCAGATCGCGGGCCATGGCGTCGGCGCGGCCGGGGCGGGAGGCCCAGACCTGCGGCGAGACGTACTGCACCAGGCGCGGCCGCCAGTTGCCGAACAGCGGGCTCTGGCGCAACACCCGTTGGCGCAGGGCATGGGCGAAGCGGCGGTTGAAGCCGGTGAAGTCCACCAGCACGATCAAGTCCGGCGTGCGCGCGGCGGCCAGGTCGAGCAGCCGGTGAAACACGCGCCGGTAATGTGCCAGGCTGCGCAGGACATCGGCCACCCCCACCACGGCGTGCCGGGTCATTTCCTCGACCACCTCGACATCCGCCGCCGCGAGGTGTTCGCCGCCCGCGCCGAAGAACCGGGGCGGAAAGGGCTGCGTGGCGAAATGGGGCCGCAACGCCCGCGCCAGCTCGGCGGCCAGCAGGTCGCCGCTGGGTTCGCCGGCCACCAGCATGATCGAACGGACGTTCATGCGGCGGCGGGGGGCGGGGTCAAGCCCACGGCTTCGGTGGCGGGCCGCCAGGAGGGGGCTTCGCGGATTTGGCGGGTGATTTCGAGGGCCAGCTCGAGCGCTTCCTTGGCGGCTTCCCCGCTGACCACCGGGGTCTGACGCCGCCGGACGCACTCGACGAAGCTCCGCAGTTCGAGCTTCAACGGTTCCTCCTTCGCGATCGGCACCGGTTCCCGCACGATTTTCCGGCCGGCGAATTCGCTCACGATGCTGCTGCTCCGGGCGGTGAGCAGTTTTTTCAGCAGGGACGACTCGGGCTCGTCGCCGCGGGCGAGCCGGTAGAGGTAGCCTTCCTGGGCGCGGTAATCCAGCGAGACGTAACAGGGCGTCTCGCCGCCGCTGAACACCCGGATCTTGCGCATCTGCTCGGGGCTGATCCGGCTGGCGGTGAGGTTGGCCACGCAATCGTTGGCAAACCGCAGCCGGACGTTGGCGATGTCCTCGCTGGCGCTCAGGACCGGAATGCCCACTGCGTCGAGCCGGACGACGGGCGAGCGCACGAAGGCCAGCACCACGTCGAGGTCGTGGATCATCAGGTCGAGCACCACGCCGATGTCGGTGCTGCGTTTCGGGTAGGGGGAGAGCCGGTGCGCCTCGATGAAGCGCGGCTGGGGGGCGGTCTGCTGGAGATAGCTGAAGACCGGGTTGAACCGCTCGATGTGGCCGACCTGCAGCACGCAACCGCGCTCGCGGGCCAGCCGCACCAGGGTCTCGGCCTCGGTGGTGTCGCGGGTGATGGGCTTCTCCACCAGCACGTGCCGGCCCTGTTCGAGCAGGCGGCGGGCCAGCTCGAAATGGGTCACGGTGGGCGTGACCACGCTGGCGGCGTCCGCGGCGGCCAGGGCCGCGTCGAGGGAGTCGAAGGCCGTCGTGCCGCAGCGTTCCGCCACCTCGCGCGCGCGGGCGGCGTCGGTGTCGAAGACGCCGGCAAAGGCCACCCGCCCCTCGGCGGCCAGGGCGGCGTACAGCCGCGCGTGGTGTTTGCCCAGCGCGCCGGTTCCCAGCACGATCACCCGGATCGGATCAGACATGGCCGCGACTCTAAACCGCCGTTCGCGTTCCCGCCAGCGGAAGCAATCCGGATTCGCCCAACCGGCCCGGATGAAAAACCGCGCGCCGCCGCCCGCTGGTTTGCGTCACCGTTTTTCCGGCCACTCCCGCCCCGGAAGAAGGGTGGTTCGCCAGACCCCGCCGCCGCCCGCTCCGACGCGGCAACCTTCACCCGCGCGGGAAGCGCTGCTTGCGGGCTGGCGACGGACCGAAGCTGCCTTTAGAGTTCCGCCCCGTGATGCCGTTCACTCGAATCATCGGGGATTGGATTTTCCGGCGCGGCCCCGCCGTCGTCAGCCTGCTGGGAATGTGCCTGGGCGCGGGCCGCCCGGCGGCCGCCGCGTCCGCCGGGCCGGCGACGCCTCCGGGCGTGACGGCGATCCCGTTGAAAGTGGCCGCCGGGGAGCCGCCGGGCTTCGAACTGTTGCCGCCGGCGCGGGTGGGCATCACCTTCACCAACGCCCTCGCCCAGGAACGCTACGTCACGAACCAGATTTACCTGAACGGCGCCGGTCTGGCCGCCGGGGATGTGGACGGGGACGGCCGCCCGGATTTGTTCCTGTCGGGCATTGACAACGATTGCGCGCTGTATCGCAACCTGGGCGACTGGCGTTTTGAAGACATCACCGCCTCGGCGGGCGCGGCCCTGCCGGGCATCGCCGCCAGCGGGTGCGTGATGGCGGACGTGGACGGCGACCGGGATTTGGACCTGATCGTGAACAGCGTGGCGCAGGGCACCTTCCTCCTGCTCAACGACGGCCACGCGCATTTTCATTCGGCGGGCGCGCCGTTGAATTACCTGCGGGCGGGCATGACGGCCACGCTGGCGGACATTGACGGCGACGGCGATCTGGACCTCTACGTGTCGAACTACCGCACCACCACGCTGCGGGACATGCCCAACACGCGGTTCCGGCTGAACAACGTCAACGGCCGGCTGGTGGTGCTGGAGGTCAACGGCCGCCCCACCACGGAGGCGGATTTGGTGGGCCGCTTCACGGCCACCTGGGACGGACGCATCATCGAGAACGGCGAGCCGGACCTGTTTTGCCTGAACGACGGCAAGGGCCATTTCCAGCCGGTCTCCTTCACCAGCGGCATTTTCCTGGACGAACACGGCAAACCGCTCCAGGAGCCGCTGTACGACTGGGGCCTGACGGTGGCCTTTCGCGACTTGAACGGCGACGGCGCGCCGGACCTGTACGTGTGCAACGATTTCGACTCGCCCGACCGCATCTGGATCAACGACGGCAAGGGGCATTTCCATCCGCTCGACCGGCTGGCCCTCCGTTGCACGAGCATTTTCTCGATGGGCATTGATTTCGCCGACGTCAACCGCGACGGCCACCTGGACTTTTTCGTGTCCGACATGCTCAGTCGGGATCACGCGCGGCGCATGCTCGAACGGGGCGAGATCAAGCGGGTCAACCTGCCGCTCGGGGTGATTGACGACCGTCCGCAGTATTCCCACAACACCCTCATGGTGAACCGGGGCGACGACACCTGGGCGGAGCTGTCGCAATTCGCCGGGGTCGAGGCCTCGGAATGGACCTGGTCGCCGAACTTCATTGACGTGGACCTCGACGGCTACGAGGACCTGCTCATCACCACCGGGCACGAGCTGCAGATGATGAACACCGACATCATCGAGCAGGCGGAAAAAATGAAGGCCCAGCGCCAGATGTCCGGACACGAGCTGCAAAAGCTGCGGACGATGTTTCCCCGGTACGCGATCCCGAACGTGGTCTTTCGCAACCGGGGCGACCTGACCTTCGAAGACCTCAGCTCGGAGTGGGGCTTCAACAATCCCGACGTGGGCAACGCGGTGGCGTTCGCCGATTTCGACGGCGACGGCGACCTGGACGTGGCGGTGAACAACCTCAACGGCGTGGCGGAACTGTATCGCAACCGGGGCGGCGCGCCGCGGGTGGCGGTGCGGTTGCGCGGGCTGCCGCCCAACACCCAGGGCATCGGCGCCCGCATCACCCTCCGGGGCGGCGCGATGCCGGAACAGACGCAGGAGCTGATGTGCGGCGGGCATTACCTGTCGGGCCGCGACCCGATGCGGGTGTTTGCCACCGGCGCGGCCACGAACGGGATGACCCTGGAAATCCGCTGGCGCAGCGGGCGGCGCACGGTGGTGCCCGGCGTGCGGCCCAACCACCTCTACGTCATCGAAGAGCAGGCGGACGCGCCGGTCCAACCGGAGGCGCCCCCGCAACCGCCGCCGACCTGGTTCACCGATGTTTCCTCGCTCCTCAACCATCGCCACCACGAGGACGACTTCGACGATTTCGCCCGGCAACCCTTGCTGCCCCGCCGCCTGAGCCGCCCGGGACCGGGCCTGGCGTGGCTGGACGTGAACGGCGACGGCTGGGACGACCTGGTGATCGGTTCCGGGCGCGGCGGCGCGCTGGCGTGCTACGAAAACCAAACGGGCCGGGGCTTCAAGGCGCGGACCGACCCCATCCTGAAACGGGTGGCCGTGCGGGACCAGACCACCGTGCTCGGGCTGGGTTCGGTGCTGCTGGCCGGCTCCTGCAATTACGAGGACGGCCTGACCAACGGCGGCTGCATCCGCATCTACGACCTGCGCCGTCAGGCCACCGGCGACAGCGTCCTGGGCCGGCGTCCGGCGGTGGGACCGCTGGCCCTCGCGGATGTGGACGGCGACGGCGATCTGGATTTGTTCATCGGCGGGCGGGCCATCGGCGGGCACTACCCCGAGCCGACGGACTCGCTGCTGCTGCTGAAGGAAGGCGGACGGCTGCGAGCCGGCCAGCTCTTCAAGAAACTGGGGCTCGTCATGGGCGCCGTCTTTTCCGACCTCGACGGCGACGCCGTGCCGGAGCTGGTCCTCGCCTGCGAATGGGGACCGATCCGCGTGTTCCGGCGCGAAGGCGGGCAGTATCGCGACGTCACCCAAAAACTCGGCCTGGACCGCTGGCTGGGCTGGTGGCGTGGCGTGGCCACCGGCGACGTGGACGGAGACGGCGACCTGGACATCGTGGCCAGCAACTGGGGCCGCAACAACCGCTACCGCGCCACGCCGAAACGGCCCGTCTTCGTCCACTACGGCGACCTCGACGAAAGCGGTTCGGTGGACATCATCGAGTCCTACCTCAATCCCGCCACCGGCCGGGAAGTGCCGTGGCGCGGCTTCCGCGCGATGTCCTCCGCCCTGCCGCTGATTCAGGGGGTGGTGGAAAGCTACGCCGCCTACGGCAAGGCCACCTTGGAGCAACTCTTGGGCGGCTTCCTCGAAGGCGCGGGTAAATGGACCGTCAACACGCTGGACTCGATGCTGTTTTTGAACCGGGGTGACCACTTCGAGGCGCGTCCCCTGCCCGCCCGCGCGCAATGGGCGCCGGCTTCCGGCGTGTGCGTGGCCGATTTCGACGGCGACGGCGCGGAGGATCTTTACCTGACCCAGAACTTCTTCGGCGTGAACCTGGACGACTGGCGGCAGGACGCCGGCCGGAGCCTCCTGTTGCGGGGCGACGGGCGGGGCGGCTTCACCCCCGTGCCGGGCCAGCTCAGCGGCTTGCGGGTGTACGGCGACCAACGCGCCTGCGCGGTGGGCGACTACGACGCCGACGGGCGCGTGGACCTGGCGGTGGGCCAGAACGCCGCCGCCACGAAGCTCTTCCACAACCGCGCCGCCCGGCCCGGTTTGCGGGTGCGCGTGCGGGCGTCCGCCTTCAACCCGCTCGGCGCGGGCGCGCTGCTCCGGCTGCGCATGGGCGACCGCCTCGGTCCGGCCCGCGAAGTGCAGCTCGGTTCCGGCTATCTGGCCTGCAACAGCTCCGTCCAGGTGCTCGCCACCCCGGCGCCGCCCACGGCGCTCGTGGTCCGCTGGCCCCACGGCCCCACCCGGGAATACCCCCTGCCCGCCACCGCCCGCGAGGTCCTCGTGGACCGCCGGGCCGGCCTCCGCGTCCTGCGCTGAACGCGCCCCGAATCCTCGAACCCGAAAACTCTCGCGGGCCCGCGGCGTGGAATCCCGCTTGTTTTTCCGGCGCGGACGGGATTAGGTTGACGGCCAACCCAAAAACCCGCCGGGGCGCGGCGTGTGTTCCGGCGCGGTTTTGCGGGAACGAAAATCAGCAGCATACCCAGTGAGATTGTTCAGCATGAAAAAAAACCGATCTTCCGCTTTCAGCCGTCGCCGTTTCCTCGGCGCGTCTTCCGCCGTAACCGGCGCGTTTCTGGTGGCGCCCGGCCACGTCCTGGGCTTGAACGGCGCCACCCCGCCCAGCGGCAAACTCAACCTCGTCGGCATCGGCGCGGGCGGGCGCGCGGCCGCCGATCTGGGGGAGGTTTCCAGCGAAAACATCATCGCCCTGTGCGACGTGGACTGGCGGCAGGCGGCGGGCTCCTTCCGCCGCTGGCCCCGCGCCAAACGCTACAAGGATTTCCGCAAGATGCTCGACGAGGTGAAGGGCATTGACGGGGTGGTCATCGCGATCCCGGATCACAATCACGCCGTGGCCACCATGGCCGCCCTGAAACGGGGCAAGCCGGTTTATTGCGAAAAGCCCCTGACCCACAGCGTCTATGAAGCCCGGCGGGTGGCCCTCGCCGCGAAACAGGCCGGCGTGGCCACGCAAATGGGCAACCAGGGTCAGGCCTCCGAAGACACCCGCCGCCTCATCGAGAAGGTCCAGGCCGGCGCCATCGGCAAGGTGCGCGAGGTGTACATCTGGACCGACCGCCCCTCGCGCGGCCTGTTCCAGGTCTATTGGCCCCAGGGCATCACCCGCCCGAAGGACACCCCGCCGGTGCCGGAGTATCTGGACTGGGACCTCTGGCTGGGGCCCGCCCCCTACCGGCCGTACCACCCCGCTTACCTGCCCTTCAAATGGCGCGGCTGGTGGGATTTCGGCACCGGCGCGCTCGGCGACATCGGCTGTCACGCCTTCGACCCCGTGTTCCGCGCCCTCAAGCTGGGCCATCCGCTCAGCGTGGAGGCCTCGTCCAGCCGGGTGAACGAGGAGACCTACCCCGAGGCCTCGATGGTGACCTACCGCTTTCCGGCCCGGGGCGATCAACCGGCCTGCAAGTTTGTCTGGTCCGATGGCGGCTTGCGTCCGCCCCGGCCGGAACAGCTCCCCGACGGTGTGGCGATGGGGCCGAACGGCCGCCTGCTGGTGGGCGATAAAGGCTTCATCCTCGGCACCACCATCTATCCCGAGGCGCGCCGCAAGGAGGTGGGCGAGATCGCGCGCCGCCTGCCGCGTTC
>CAZRPT010000282.1:0-2967 GCA_964601985.1 uncultured Verrucomicrobiota bacterium | reverse complement strand
TCGAAGCGCGCGAAACCGGTCGTCCGGCCAAGAGAGCCCCTCCTCCCCCCGGATTGCGCCCTTCCCGCCGCGGTCCCGGCAAATGGCGGCGCCTTTCCCGCGCCTTTTGCGGAAACAATCTTGGGGAACAATCCGTCCGGGCAATCTGCGTGGTGGACGGAAAGCAGGCGAGGCGATAGGCTGCCGCCCGGCCGGTAGGGCGAGCTGCCCGTCGGCGGGACTTCCGAAGGCCAAGCGGGCCGGAGAAATCGCGACGCTACGACGGACAGGAAATTCGTGTTACGGAAGGCCGCGCCGCCCTGCTGAAGGGATTTGGTTGAACAGAAACACGCACCCATGAGCGAACCCGCCATCACGTCGGAACTGGTTGCCCAGCACAACCTGAGCCCCGAGGAATACGCCAAGATTCTCGAAATCCTCGGGCGCGCGCCCACCTTCACCGAGCTGGGCATTTTCTCGGTGATGTGGAGCGAGCATTGCTCGTACAAGAACACCCGCCCGCTGCTGAAGACCTTTCCCACGCGGTCGCCGCGGGTGCTGGTGGGGGCCGGCGAGGAGAACGCCGGCATCCTCGACATCGGCGACGGGCTGGGGGTGGCGTTCAAGATGGAGTCGCACAATCACCCCAGCGCGGTGGAGCCGTTTCAGGGGGCGGCGACCGGGGTGGGCGGCATCCTGCGGGACATCTTCACCATGGGCGCCCGGCCCATCGCAGCGCTGGATTCGCTGCGGTTCGGCGAATTGTCGAATCCCGAGGTGCGCCGGCTGTTTCGCGGCGTGGTGTCCGGCATCGCGCATTACGGGAACTGCTTCGGCATCCCGACGGTGGCGGGCGAGGTGTATTTCGACCGCACCTTCGAGGGCAACCCGCTGGTGAACGTCTTCTGCCTCGGGGTGCTGCGCCACGAGCAGATCGCCCGGGGCGCGGCCTGCGGGGTGGGCAATCCGGTCTTTTACGTGGGACCGGCCACCGGCCGGGACGGCCTGGCCGGGGCGGCCTTCGCCTCGCAGGACCTGACCGAGGAATCCGCCCAGCAACAGCGCGGCGCGGTGCAGGTGGGGGACCCGTTCATGGAGAAGCTGGTCTGCGAGGCCTGCCTCGAATTGCTGGCCACCGGCGCGGTGGCGGGCATCCAGGACATGGGGGCCGCCGGGCTGACCTGCTCGACCTGCGAAACCGCCGGGCGGGCCGGGACGGGCATCGAGATCGAGCTGGACAAGGTGCCCCAGCGCGCGCCGGACATGACCCCCTACGAGATCATGCTCAGCGAATCCCAGGAACGGATGCTGATCATCGTCCACAAGGGGCGCGAGGAGGAGGTGAAGCGGATTTTCGACAAGTGGGACCTGCCGTGGTCGGAGGTGGGCGTGGTGACCGACACCGGGCACATGGTCGTGAAACATCACGGCCAGGTGGTGGCGGACATCCCCGCCAAGCTCATCGCCGACGAATCGCCGGTCTATGAACGCGAGGCCCGCGAGCCGGCTTACCTGACCGAAACCCGGGCCTTCCGGCTCGCCGACGTCCCGGCCTCGCCGGATCCGCTGGCCGACCTCAAGACGCTGCTGCGCTGGCCGACCATCGCTTCGAAACACTGGGTTTACCGGCAGTACGACCACATGGTGCGGAACGGCTCGGTGGTGTGTCCCGGCAGCGACGCCGCGGTGGTCCGGGTGAAGGCGGATTCGATTCCGGTGCTGCCGGCGGACCTGCCGGAGCCGCCGCCGTTTCCGGAAAAATTCCTGGCCATCACCTCCGATTGCAACGCCGCCCACGTCTATCTCGACCCCTACGAAGGCGCGAAAGGCGCGGTGGCCGAGGCGGCGCGCAACCTGGTCTGCTCGGGCGCCGAGCCGCTGGGGGTGACCGACAACCTGAACTTCGGCAATCCGCACAACCCCGAGCTGTTCTGGCAACTGCGCGAGGCGGTCCGGGGCCTGGCCGAGGCGTGCCGGGCCTTCGACACCCCGGTCACCGGCGGCAACTGCTCGCTCTACAACCAGAACCCGCGCGGCCCGATTGACCCCGTCCCGACGGTGGCGATGGTGGGCCTGATCGAGGATCCGGCGCACATCACCACTCAATGGTTCCGGGACGAGGGCGACGCCATCATCCTGCTGGGCGAGCCGGTGGACCCGGACGATCCGTTGCAGGGCCTCGGCGGCAGCGCCTGGCTCCAGGCGGTCCACGGCCAAAAGACCGGCACGCCGCCGCCCTGCGACCTGGAGCGGGCGCGGACGCTGCACACCACGCTGCTGGGCCTGATCCGGGCGGGCGGGATCAAGAGCGCCCACGATTGCAGCGAGGGCGGCCTGGCCGTCTGCCTCGCCGAAAGCTGCCTGAGCCGTTACGAAGCGCGGCACACCCCGCGGCTCATCGGGGCGCGGGTGGACTTGTCGTCGCCCCAACCCGCCCAATCGGCCGACGAAAACGAATCCGCGGAAGAAGCCGCCCCGCCGGCGGAACAGAAGGACGTCCCCCGTCTCGAGGCGTTGCTGTTCGGCGAAAGCCACAGCCGGGTGGTGGTGACCTGCGCCAACCAGGACGCCGTGAAGGTGATTTCCCGCGCCCGGCTCATGGGGGTGCCCGCCCGGCGAATCGGCACGGTGGGCGGCGAGGAACTGCGGCTCCGGATCGGCGATCAGGAACTGGCCGCGCCGGTTACGGAACTCCACGACCTCTGGTGGAACAGCCTCGCCCAAACGATGGCCTGATCGCCCGCCGGAAAAGCGAAACCTCCCGCCGCGCGCGGTCCCGCGGGCCTTCGTTCCGCCGGACGAATCCCTTTCGCCCCTCCCCCTGCGGCTCAACTCAGCAGACTGGAAGTCTGCGCTATAAAAGACGCGTGCGCTTCTCTTTCGGATTTCGGGATTCGGATTTCCTTCGGGCCTTCGGCTCCCTCGGCGCCTTCGGATTTCCCCTCGCGGGGGGGGCACCCGCCTCCGGCGGGTCGGCTTCGGCGTCCC
>CAZRPT010000281.1:0-15837 GCA_964601985.1 uncultured Verrucomicrobiota bacterium | reverse complement strand
GCCGCCCGCTTCGCCGCGCCCGGTCCAGAACTGCCAGATGTTGTCCGGGTTGGCGTAGAAGATGTAGCCCCGCTGCGGGAAGTCCGCCCGCGAGGTGAGCGGCGAGCGGTGGCCGCCGCCGCCGGTGACCTTGGCCCACAGCTCGATGCTGAAGGCGGTGCCGTTCAGCTCGGGCGACCACGGCACCTCCACCTTGGTCTGGTTTTCCGCCACGAAGCCAACGGCGGTGTCGGGATCGTCCTTCACCGCGCCGGGCTGCCCCAGAAGGGGATCATTCAGATATTCGCCGTGAAAACCGCCGGCGTAGTCGTGGGCGGTCGTGCCTTCCGTTTCTCCCAAGCGCCAGTAGGCGGTGGGGTGATCTTCCATGACCACGTAGGGATAGCTGCCCTCCTCGACGGCGATCACCGTCAGGGCGGCCGGATCACTGGTGGCGCTGCCGGCGGAGGTGCTCACCACCACCGTGTAGTCGCCCGCCTGATCGGGCTGCACATTCTCCAGCACCAGCGTGTCCGCGGTGGCGTCCGCAATGTCCGCGCCTTGGAACTGCCACTGGTATTCCAGATTGACGCCTCCGATGGCGACGACGTGGAACACGGCCTTGCCGCCCGCGTAAATCTTCACCGGTTGCGGTTGCTCGGTGATCGTGGGGACTTCCGTGGCCCTCACCTGGATGGCCACGGCGTCGCTGGTGGTGGTGCCGTGACTGTTGCTCACCACGACGGTGTAGTTGCCGGAATCATCCGTGGTGGCGTTTTCCCTGGTGTAGGTGGCCTCGGTGGCGTCGGGGATGTCCGCGCCGTTCTTGCGCCATTGGTAGCTCAACGGCGGTTCGCCGGCGGCCTCCACGCTCAGGGTGAAGCTGCCGCCCTCGTAGATCGGATCAGCGGGGACGGTGGGCTGCACCAGGATTTCCGGCGGCGTGGTGGCGCCGAAACCGGCGGCGGCCAGGGTGCGGACCTCCGCCTCGGAAAGGGCGCGATTGAAAATCGCCACTTCGTCAATCAAACCAAAGAAGGCGCGGGAACCGTTGTCCAGGCCGATGTGAAGGGGGCCGTCAAACTCTTCCACGGCGTGCGCGACGTTGTTGGTCGCGGCGAGCATGCTGATGCCGTCATTCAAATAGAGCACGGCGTGATCCGGCCGCACCACCAGCGCCACGAAGCACCAGAGGTTGTCCGGCGGAATGAGGCCGGAGGTCCAGTTGTAGGTGGCGGCGGTGTTGTTCCAATGGTAGCCCAGCTCGCCGGTGTCGCCCACGAAATCCAGGCCCGCCACGGTGTGACCGCCCCGGGCGAACACGAGGCCCGCGTAGCTGGCCTGCGCGCCCCAGGACTGCATCCAGCAGGTAATGGTCACGGTGTTGGTGTTCAGGTTGAGCGGCTCGTTGACCGCCACGTTGCCGGTGACGCCGTCCAGTTCCACCGCCTTGTTGCCGGTCTCGAAGCCCGCCTCCAGCGGCGGCTGGGGGCCGTCGGCGCCCAGCGTGCAGCCGGTCTGATAGACGCCGTTGGCCGCTTCGCCCAGCGAACCGAGGTTGACGGTTTCCTTCCGTCGGGGGGCGTCATTGAGCCGCCAGTAGGCCAGCGGGCCGTCCGCCAGCACCATCTGATCGTAGGCCGGCGTGGGAGCGGGATCCCGCCCGGCATCGTAGTGGGCCTGAATCCGGTCCGCCGTGAGCACGCTCGGGTAGAGGGCCACTTCGTCCACGCTGCCATTGAAGAAGAAGGCGTGATCGCCGCGCCCGCCGATGCCGAGGGCCACGGACAGGTTGGGCGCGAAATTCGCGCTGTCCTGCGAGGCTTCCTCCACGCCGTTCACGTACAGCTTCGCCGTCGTGCCGTCGTAGGTGGCCACGAGGTGGTACCATTCGCCGGGCGTCACGCCGCTGGTGCTGTTCATGTTGACGGTGTAGTTGTTTTCGGAGTCGCCCAGGCGGAAGTTCCACGCCGTGGCGCTCTGGTAGAAGATCCAGCCTTCCGCCGCCGGCGGGGTGCGGTTCAGCGAGGCCATCGGGCAGCGGAGGGTGTTGCCCGTCATGGCCACGTTCGGTTTCACCCAGCCCTCGATGGTGAACGGCGGCTGGGGATTCAACGCGGCGCTGTTGGGCACCGCCATGAGCTGCCCCGCGCCGTTGAACTCGGCCGCGGTGTCATCGCCGGCGGCCAGGGCGCCGGGTTGTTGGAGCTGGGGCGCGCCCAGGTACTCGCCGTCGGCCGCCGCGCCCAAGCTGCCCCCGTTGCGCGCCACCTCCGGCTCCAGCGTGCCGGTGGCTTCCAGCCGCCAGTAGGCCACCGGGTCTTGGTCCAGCACGGCCGTGGGATAATCCGCCCGCGCGCCGGGCACGGTGACGGCCCAGCCGCACAAAACGGCTGCCGCCCAAGGAATGAGGGATCGAGAAGGTGATTTTTTCATCGCTTTTTGTGTCTTGTTATGGGTTGCAAAAGCGATTTCATTCTCCTTTAAGGAGGAAAGCGGCGTCAAGAACAAAGAGAAAAAAAACGCGGTTTCCCCCCTGTTTCCCGATCACCCCGTCCGTCTCCGGGAACTCCCGCCGTTCTTTCGGGCGGAACGCCGCCCTTTCCCCGCCCGGCGGGAAAATTTCCCGTTGTCGCGCCCGGGGAGGAACGGGCACTCTGGCGGCCATGAACGCGTCGCCCGAGGTGCTGGGAATCATTGCCGGGAACCGGTCGCTGCCGTTTCTGGTGGCCCGGGAGGCCCGGGCGCAAGGGGTGGGCCGGCTGGTGGCGCTCGCCTTCGAGGGGGAAACCGACCCCGCCCTCGCGGGGCTCGTGGACGAGATCGAGTGGGTGCGCGTGGGCCAGGTGAACCGCGCCATCCGGGCCTTCACCCGCCGCGGCGTGCGGCATTGCGTCATGGCCGGCCAGATCGCCCCGAAAAACCTCTTCGATCTGCGCCCCGATTTCCGCGCCCTGTCCCTCCTGCTCAAACTGCGACGCAAAAACGCCCACACCCTTTTCGGCGCGCTCGCGGACGAGCTGGCGAAGGACGGCGTGGAGCTGATCCCCGCCACGCCGTGGCTGCGCCCCCACATGCCCGGCGCGGGTTTTCACCTCGGCCCGAAACTCAGCCCGTCCCAGCGGGCGGACGTGGCGTTCGGCCACGAGCTGGCCAAGGAGGTCTCCCGGCTGGAGATCGGCCAACTGGTGGTGGTGAAGGAGGGCACGGTCCTGGCCGTCGAGGGATTCGAGGGCACCGACCGCTGCCTCGCCCGGGGCGGCGAACTGGCCGGTCCCAAGGGCGGCGCCGTGGCGGTCAAGGTGGCCAAGGAGGGGCACGACATGCGGTTCGACATCCCCTGCTTCGGCCGGCAAACCCTCGAAACCTGCGCCCAATCCGGCGTGGCGGTGCTGGCCGTCGAGGCGGACAAAACCATCCTGCTGGAGCGGGAGGAGGTGGAGGCCCTCACCCGCCGGCGCAAGATCACCGTCACCACCGTCCCCTGATCCGCGCCGGGCGCGCGCCCGCCGGTCAGCGGAAGGAAACGGTTTTTCGTCCCTTTGCCCTGGGCAGCTCGACGACGCGTTCTTTCCCGTCCACGCGCACGCGGTGTTTCCCGTAAAAGGCGCGCACTTCACAACGGCCATTGGCGTCGGCGCGGCCCTGCCAGCGGGTCCACCATTTCCGGTACACCAGGTCGTGATACGCCTTGGCGGCCGGCTTGGGGGTCCAGTCGCGCCGGTAAATCGAGGAGGCGGGAATCCAGTTGGCGCCCGCCCAAAAGCCCCACATCAGGATGCCGTTGACCGCCGGGTGGGCGAAACAGATGCGGTAATAATCCACCAGATCGCGCGCCTGGGCGGCTTCCTCCTCCGGGGTCATGGGCCGCCTGACGCGGTGGCGGGAGAACGGGCAGAACCGGGAATGCTGGCCCGGCATGTTGAATTCGGTCACGCGGATCGGCAGGCCGGCGGTGGCGAGCCGGTCCAGGGAGCGCCGCAACACCTCCCGGTCGAAGGTGTCGCCGTGAATGTGGCCCTGTACGCCAATGCCGGCGAACGGGATGCCTTCGCCCTGAAAACGGCGAATCTGGGCAAGATACTTTTCCACCAGCCGGCCGGTCAGGATGTCGTAGTCGTTGAGATACAGCACCGCCTGGGGATCGGCTTCGCGGACCCAGTCGGCCATCTGCCTGGTGATGCCGGGACCGAGGCGCTCGGCGTAGTAATCGGCGTGGAGCATCTCGTTGTTCAGGTCGTATTCGGCGAACCGGCCGCGAAACCGGCGGGCCACGTCCAACGCCCGTTGGCGCAGGGTGGCGCGCAGTTCGTCGTCGTCCATCGCCTTGAGCCACGGTTGCACGCGGTTCGGGATGCCCCAGAAGATGTTGTGTCCGCGCAGGGGGATGTGGTGCGCGTGGGTCCACTTCAGGATGGCCTCGACCACCGAGTAATCCACCTTGCCCTGTTCCGGCTCCATCTCGATCCATTTGAGGGCGTTCTCGGTGACGGCGGAGTTGAAGTTTTCGAGGAACACCTCGCGGTAACGGGCGGTGTCCGCCGGGGAAAGCTCGCCGTTGAAGGCCTGATTGGCGATGGCCGCGCCGAACCAGAATTCATGCCGCAACTGCTCCACCTCCACCTTCGCCCCGGGCGCGGCCTCGATGACCAGCGTGCCCATGCGGTGTTGGGCGATGGAGGCGTCCAAATCGGCCGCCTCCGCGGAGAGGAGCACGGGAAGACCGGCCAGAATCAGTCCTCCGAACGCACCGCGAACCGCCGTTTCCAGACCGACGGCGGCGCGCCGTTCCGGTGGAGAGAAAATCGCGTATTTCATGGGAGGGGATTGTTGGGCTCCGCCGCAATCCGCGACAAGGCGAAAAGAACCGCGCCCGCGGCGGGACATCGCCGACCGGGATCGCCCGCCCGGGGGAAAGGAGCGGCCGCGGGAGGAGACGCCCCCCCTGCCGTCGCCCTTCCCCTTCGAGGCGCGGACGCTCACACCATTTCGCGCCGGGGGCCCGGGCGCGCAGCCCCACCCCTCACTCCCGAAAAGCGAGCGCGGCGTCGAACATTGCCACGATGTTTTCCGGCGGCACGTCGGCCTGGATGTTGTGGACCTGCTGAAAGACATGGCCGCCGCCCGGCGTCCAGATGCGGAGGAGCTCGGTGACGTGCCGGCGAATCTGCTCCGGCGTGCCGTTCTTGAGCCGGTCGCGGGTGTCGCACCCGCCGCCCCAAAAGGTGAGCCGGTCGCCGAACTCCCGTTTCAAGCGCGCGGGGTCCATGCCCCGGCAGGTAATCTGGACCGGGTTGATGGCGTCCAGCCCCGCCTCGATGAGACCGGGCAGCAGCTCATACACCCCGCCACAGCAGTGAAGCATGATCCGGACGTCAGCCAGCTCCTTCACCCGCCGCCACATCCGTTGCTGGCGCGGGAAGAAGAATTCCCGGTACATCGCCGGCGAGATTTGCGGCCCGTTCTGCATGCCGAGATCGTCCCCGAACAGGATGACGTCAATGTGCGCCCCCACGGCGGCGAGAAACGCCTCCAGATTCCGCAGGTGCATCTCCACCGCCCGATCCAGAAAGGCGTGGGCGCGCTCCGGCCGGCCGGCCAGCAGCAGGAAGAAATGGTCGTTGCGGTAGAGGAACTGCCCCAGCTCGAGCAGGTTGCCGCCGAACAGGCCGATGACGGCGCGGTCCGTTTCCGCCCGCAAACGGCGCGCCCCGGCGGCCAGCCGCTCAGCGCCGTCCGGCCCTTCAACCTCCGGTCCCGGCGGCGAGGCCACGGCGGTCCACATGCACTCCGACAACACCTCCGGCAGCCGGTCCAGGTCATCGCCCTCGGCGAACGGGTAATACGTCTGCTCGAAGTAGAGGCACCCCTCCGGCATCCGGGCGATGATCCGCCCCGACGGCGACCGCAGCACCCAGTCCGCGCCGTCGCGTTCGGGCAATGCCCACGCCGGCATGAGGCAGGGCGTGCCGTCCGGCAGCTCCCACTCCGCCCACCAGCGATCCTCGCGGGCGAAGGCGCGTCCCAGCTCGACGGTGTCCACCTGGAACCGCTCCAGCACGTCCTCGTCCACGATGGCCAGTTGCTGCACCGGGTCGTACACCCGGATGGGCCGTTCCGGCAGGCCGAGGAAACGCCGCAACCGGGCGTAGGCCACGGCGCTGATCCCCGACGAGCGGTGCCCCGACAGGTCAATCGGGACCCGGTCGGGCTGACGATGCGCCAGCGCGGAAAGAACACGTTCTCGGGCGGTCATGGCGGAAGTCTATCCGCCCCCGCCCCACAACAAAAGCCGGAAGCCCCCCTCCGCGCGGAAGCACGCTGTCACCTCTGCCCCAAAACAATTCAGCGCTCACTATGAGATGGTTTTCAGTGATGGCATACCGGTCCGCCGGCAGAGAAATTCGAAGTCCGAGAGGGAGCCACGGTGATGTGCGGTTGGCGCGAAGGGCGGAGCTCCGCCCTCCGGAGGGGGCTTCGAGGGGAAAGAGGGGCAGTGCGGGATTGTGCCGGCTGGCGGGGCCGCCTAGGCTGGCGGGGCCGAATGAGCGTCGCGCCGGACCGGAAACGCCGGAGGCGCGCGACGGATTCGAGCCCGTGGCATGAGCAGCAGCAGCACGCGTGAGCAACCGGTTCCCGCCGCCGCCGCCACCTTGACGGTCAAGGTGGACGGACGGGAGGTCGTGGTGCCGCGGCTGCGGCCCGATCCGGTCACCGGCGAGCCCACCCCCACCACGATGATGCAGGCGTGCGAGGCCGCCGGGGTGGAGGTGCCGCATTACTGCTACCACCCCCGGCTGCCGGTGGCCGGCAACTGCCGCATGTGCCTGGTGGAATACGGCACGCCCGCCGTGGGGCCGGATCACCAGCCGGTGCGCGACGCCGACGGCAAGCCCGTCATCCGCAAGGCGCCCCGGCCCGCCATCGCCTGCGCCACTCCGGTGACGCCCGGGATGGAGATTTACACGCAGACCGACGCCGTCCGCGCGATGCGCCGGTCGGTGCTGGAGTTTCTGCTCATCAACCACCCGCTGGACTGCCCCATCTGCGATCAGGCGGGCGAATGCCGCTTGCAGGAATACGCCCTGGACCACGGCCCGACGCGGAGCCGGTTCGTCGAGACCAAGGTGCACAAGCCCAAGGCGGTGGCGCTGGGACCGCGCGTGCTGCTCGACGCGGAACGCTGCATCCTCTGCACGCGCTGCATCCGGTTCACCCGCGACATCGTCGGCGACGACGCCCTCGGCATCATCAATCGCGGCAGCTACAACACCATCGCCACCTACCCGGGCCGTTCGTTCGCTCACAATTACACCCTCAACACGGTGGACCTCTGTCCGGTGGGCGCGCTGACCTCGAGGGATTTCCGCTTTCGCATGCGGGTCTGGTTTCTCAAGGAAACCCGCTCGATCTGCGCCGGTTGCGGCACGGGGTGCAACATCCTCGTCGGGTCGCGCGAAAACCGGATTTACCGCTTCACGCCCCGGCCCAACGACGCCGTCAACGGCCCGTGGATGTGCGATGCGGGCCGGCTCAATTACCGCTGGATCGGCCGGGCCGACCGGTTGACCACGCCGTTGAGCCGCCGCACCGGGGCGGAATTGTGGCCCGCCGTGCTGGACGAGGTGGCGGCCGTGCTCCGGGCCGCGCCGAAGGGGTCGGTGGCGGTCATCGGCTCGGCGCGGCTGAGCAACGAGGAGTTGTTCCTGCTCAAGCAGCTCGTCACCCGGCTGGGCGCGCGGAGCGATTGCGTGCCGCGCGAGGGCGAGGGGGACGACCTGCTGGTGCACGAGGACAAGAACCCGAACAGCCACGGCGCCCGCCTGCAAGGGGTGTGCTTCACCGAGATCGGGATCAACCTGCATTACATCGCCCGCGACATCGAACGCGGCAAGGTGAAGACGCTGTTCGTGGTGGGCGAGGATTTGACCCGCGAAGACCTCGAACTGCCGGACGATTTGCTGGACCGGCTGGAGCACTTGATCGTGGGCGGCCTCCTGCCGAATCCCACGGTCGAGCGGGCGCATTTCGTGCTGCCCGGCTGCGCGCACGTCGAAAAGCGCGGCAGTTTCATCAACGCCCACGGCCGGGTGCAGCGGTTCGCGAAAGCGATCGAGCCGCCCGGCGACGCCCGGCCCGAGGTCGAGTGGCTGGGCGAGTTGCTGCGGCGGCTGACCGGCGAGACGCCGTCCCGCGACGTGGCCGTCCTCTTCGATCAACTGGCCGCACGCACCCCGGCCCTGAACGGCCTGACGTGGGCGGCCCTCGGCGACACCGGGGTGACGGTGGAGGTGTGACCCGCATGGATGCCACGACGCAATTTCTCCTGTTCAGCGCGCTCAAGGTGGGAATCGTGACGCTGGTCCTGCTCACCATCGTGGCCTACACGGTGTACGTCGAGCGCAAGGTGGCGGCCTTCATCCAGGACCGGATCGGGCCCAACCGCACCGGGCCGTACGGCCTGTTGCAGCCGCTGGCGGACGCGGTGAAGGCGTTCCTGAAGGAGGACTTCGTGCCCGCCCACGTGCGGAAGGTCTATTTCTGGCTGGCGCCCGCCATTGTGATGGTGCCCAGCCTGGTGGTCGTGGCGGTCATCCCGTTCGGCTCGACGCTGGGCGGCGAGCGAATGGTCATCGCCGACCTCAACATCGGCATCCTCTTCACCTTCGCCATCGTCTCCCTCGGGGTGTACGGCGTGGTGCTGGCCGGTTACGCGGCCAACTCGAAATACCCCTTCATGGGCGGCATCCGCTCCAGCGCGCAGGTGATCTCCTACGAGGTGGCGATGGGGCTCTCGGTCATCCCGGTGTTCATGCTGGTGGGCGATTTGAACCTCGGCAGCGTGATCGCCTACCAGGCCCACGGGCTGTTCGGCTGGCTGATTTTCAAGCAGCCGCTGGCGTTCGTCATCTTCGTCGCCTCCGCCTTCGCCGAGACCAACCGGCTCCCGTTTGACATGCCCGAGGCCGAGCAGGAACTGGCCGGCGGGTACAACGTCGAATACGGCTCGATGAAGTTCGCCATGTTCTTCCTCGGCGAATACGCCAACATGGTCGCCGCCTCGGCGATGATCGTGACCCTCTTCCTCGGCGGCTGGACCCTGCCGGTCTTCGGGCTGGACGCCCCCGCCACCACTTTCCCGGGCGGGCTGGCGCACCTCGGGATTTTCCTGCTCAAGCTCTTCACCGTGCTGCTGGGCTTCATCTGGGTGCGATGGATGCTGCCGCGGTTCCGCTACGACCAGCTCATGGACCTGGGCTGGAAACGCTTCACCCCGCTGGCGCTTGCCAACATCGTGCTCACCGCCCTGCTCCTCTGGCTCCAGACGCCATGATCGTCAAACGCCGAAAACTCACCTTCTTCGAGCGGCTTTACCTGCCGGCCATCTTCGCGGGGTTCAAGGTCACCCTCCGCCACTTCTTCCGGCGCAAGGTGACGGTGCAATACCCGGAAGAACGGCGCGTGCCGCCGGAGGGCTATCGTGGCGCGCCGTATCTGGTGCGGGACGAGGAGGGGCGCGTCAAATGCGTCTCCTGCCAGCTTTGCGAGTTCGTCTGTCCGCCCCGGGCGATTCGGATCGAGCCCCCGGGCCCGGACGGCCCGCCGCCCGCGCGGCCCGGCGTCGAGAAGGCGCCCGCGGCGTTCGAGATCAACCTGCTCCGCTGCATCTTCTGCGGTTTCTGCCAGGAGGTCTGTCCCGAGGAGGCCATCTTCCTGCGCGACGATTACTCCTTCACCGGCGCGCGTCGCGGGGAGCTGGTCTATGACCGCGAAAAACTCCTGGCCCACGGCGGCGTCCACCGCGACCGCCACCGCAAATGGCAGCGCAAGGAGGAGGAAGCCGCCGCCCAGCGGGTCTTTCCGCCGCGGGCGTGAACTCCTTTCGGGAAAGCGGGACATCCCGTGACGCGGGGCACGCAATCCGCCGGAAGGACGCAAAATGCCCCCGCGCAAAGGGCCGGGGTTCCCCCGCCGGCGTCTTCCGGGCGGCCCCGAGCAGGCCGGCCGCCGCGCTCAACTGGCCGGGGCGGGCGCGGGAGAAGCCAGGCCGGGCGGAAGCTTGGGCGGCACCGGCTGGGGGGCTTCCTCCGTCGGGGTGACCGCCTCCGCGCCGCTGGGCGGGCCGGTCTGCGGTTTGCTGGGCGGATTCGTCAACCGGCCGGTCTTGATGATCTCCTCCACCTGCGTGCCCTCCAGGGTCTCATACTCGAGGAGTGCCGCGGCGATCAGCTCCAATTCCTTCCGATGCTCGAAGATGAGCTTGCGCGCCCGCTCGTAGCTTTCGTCGCAGATGCGCTTGACCTCGGTGTCAATCTCGCGGGCGGTGGTCTCGCTGTAATCCTTGCTGCGGACGATATCGCGGCCGAGGAAGACGTAATCGTTGTCCTCGCCGTACTGCACCATGCCGAGCTTCTCGCTCATGCCGAAGGTGCAGACCATCGCGCGGGCCATCTGGGTGGCCTGCTGGATGTCGCCCGCCGCGCCGCTGGAGATGTCGCCGGAGATGATTTCCTCGGCGATGCGGCCCGCCATCAGGACGGTGATGAGGTCGAGCATCTCCTTGCGGTTGCGGTTGAGGATGTCCTCCTTGGGCAGGTACATCGTCGCGCCCAGGGCCTGGCCGCGGGGGATGATGGTGACCTTGTGGAGCGGGTGGGTGTGGTCGAGCAGGACGTTGACCAGCGCATGGCCGGCCTCGTGCCACGCGGTGAGTTTCTTCTGCTCCTCGGTCATGGCGAGGCTCCGCCGCTCGCGGCCCCAGCGGACCTTGTCGCGGGCCTCCTCGAGCTCGGCCATGGTGATGGATTTCTGGTTGTTCCGGGCGGCAAGGAGGGCGGCCTCGTTGAGCAGGTTGGCCAGCTCCGCGCCGGAAAAGCCCGGGGTGCCGCGCGCGATGATGCTCAAGTCCACGTCGAGCGCGAGCTTCACGTTGCGGGCGTGCACCTTGAGGATCTCCTCGCGCCCGCGGACGTCGGGCAGGTTCACCGTGATCTGGCGGTCGAACCGGCCCGGACGCAGCAGGGCGGGATCCAGCACGTCGGGCCGGTTGGTGGCGGCGATGATGATGATGCCCTCCTGGGTGTCGAAGCCGTCCATCTCCACCAGCAGCGCGTTGAGGGTCTGCTCGCGCTCGTCGTTGCCGCCGCCGAGTCCGTGCCCGCGGCTCCGGCCCACGGCGTCAATCTCGTCAATGAACACCAGACAAGGGGTGTTTTTCCGGGCCTGTTCGAACATGTCCCGCACCCGGCTCGCGCCCACGCCGACGAACATCTCGACGAAGTCCGAGCCGCTGATGCTGAAGAAGGAGGCGTCCGCCTCTCCGGCGATGGCCTTGGCGAGGAGGGTCTTGCCGGTGCCCGGGGGGCCGACCATCAGGATGCCCTTCGGAATGCGCCCGCCCAGCCGCTGGAATTTTTTGGGATCTTTGAGAAATTCCACCAGCTCGGACACCTCGTCCTTGGCCTCCTCGATGCCGGCCACGTCCTTGAACGTGGTGCGGTTTTTCTCCTTGTTGAGCAGGCGGGCCTTGCTCTTGCCGAAGCTCATGGCGCCCTTGCCGGCCATGCGAATCTGCCGGATGAGGAAGAAGTAAATGATGCCCGCCAGCAGCAGGAACGGCAGGATGCCATACACCAGGTTCAACAGGACGGTGTTGGGCTGACGGGTCTTGAAGACGCCGCTGTTCAGCAGCTCATCTTCCAGCTTTTCCGAGAGGCGGGTTTGCAGCCGGAACGGAATCGGCTTGCCGTCCGGGCTGCCGGGATCCTGGTAGGTGCCCACGATTTCCCGCAGCGGCGACTGGGGATCGTACGTGATGGTGGCTTCAACGATCTGATTGCTGTGGACCAGTTCGACAAACTGCCGATGGCTCATCGGCTTGAAGCGCCCCTCCGAACGGTCCTTGAAGAAAAACAGCAGGGGAAACAGGCTCAAAATGGCCAGCCACAACAGCCAGGTACGCGGCGGCATCCGCCCTTCCGGCGACTGTTTGTTTTCGTGATGATTCTTTTTCGACTCTTCCGGCATCACCTTGCTCGAATCGGCTCCAAGCTACCACCCCCGCCCCCTGCTTGCAACTTCCCCGGCTCCCCGCTCCTCCGGCCTCCCCTCCCCTGCCCGACCGCCCGCCTCATTGCGCGAACGGTTCCCGGCCCGCGGTCAAATCAGCGGCCAGGGTGGCGAGGATTTCTTGGTAGATGGCGGTCAACGTCTCCAGTTCGGCCAGACTGACGGACTCGTCCACCTGGTGGCCCGTGGCGCCGACCAGGCCGAATTCCACCACCTCGGCGCCGGTGGGCGCGATGAAGCGCGCGTCGGAGGTGCCGCCGTCGGTGGCGGGAACCGGCTTGCGGCCCGCGATCGTTTCCACCACCCGGGAGACCGTCTCCGTCAACCATCCCCGCCGGGAGAGGAACGGCCGCGCGTCGCAGGACCAGCGCAGTTCCCAGTCGGTCAACCGCCCGCGCAAAACCGCCTCGATCCGCTCCCGCAGGGCCGCCTCGCCCGGCGCGTCGGAAAACCGGAGGTTGAACTGCGCCTCCAGCACGCCCGGAGTCACGTTGGCCGCGCCCACGCCGCTGTGAAGATTCGTCCATTGAAAACTGGTGGGCGGAAACGCGTCCGTGCCCTCGTCCCATTGCGTGCGGCTCAATTCGAGCAGGACCGGCAGGGCCTCGGCAATGGGATTGCGGGCGCTCCCGGGGTGCGCCGAATGCCCCTGCACCCCCCGCACGGTCAAGTGACCGTGCATCGAGCCGCGCCGCCCCACGAGGAGGGTGTCCCCCAGTTGCGTCCGGGAAACGGGCTCCGGGACCAGGCAGCAATCCGGCGCGAGGCCCTCCCGCCGCAACCGCTCCAGCAAATCCCGGGTCCCGTGGTTGTGCTCGGGTTCCTCGTCGCCCGCGATCAGCACCAGCAGCCGGAACGGCGGCGCCGGGCAGGCGGCCAGGAAGCGTTCCAGCGCCACGATCACCGCCGCCAGCGGCCCCTTCATGTCGGCGGCGCCGCGTCCGTACAGCCGTCCGTCCCGGATTTCGGGCGTGAACGGCGGCGCGGTCCATTGCGCCTCATCGCCCGGCGGCACCACGTCGCTGTGACCGGCAAAGGCGAACACCGGCCCGTCCGTGCCGCGCAACGCCCAGAAACTGCGCACGCCGTCCACCATGATCGGATGCACGGCAAACCCCAGCGCCGCGAGCCGGGGCGCCATCCGCGCCTGCGCCCCGGCGTCCGCGGGCGCCACGCTCGGACAGCGGATCAACTCCGCGGCCAGTCGCGCCACGGGCGACGCCGACGCCTTCCCGGTGGAGGTCATGCGCGTCATTCCACCCTCCCCGCCCCGGCCTGGCCAGCCGCAAATGAGCGGGATCACCAACGAAAATCACTGGCGGCGGGCGCGGAGTCGGAGCATCCGGACGGAAGGGCGCAAATGCGCCCGGCTGCAGGCCGGGCGCCCCGGCCCGGCGTTTTCCGACCGGCTCTCAGGGCAGGAGGCTCTCGCCCATGAGGTGGCGGTCGCACTCGCGGGCGGCTTCGCGGCCTTCGTTGATGGCCCAGACCACGAGGCTCTGGCCGCGCCGGCAGTCGCCGGCGGCAAACACGCCGGGGACGTTGGTGGCGTATTTCCCGTAGGCGGCCTTGAGATTGCTCCGGGCGTCGCGTTCGAGCTGGAGCTGGTCGGGCGCTTCCGGTTCGGGGCCGAGGAAACCCATCGCCAGCAGGACGAGCTGGGCGGGCCGGGTTTGTTCGGTGCCGGGCACCTCCTTCGGAATGAAGCGGCCTTGCGCGTCCTTCTCCCATTCCACCCGGACGGTGACGACTTCCCGGACGCGGCCTTCGGCGTCGCCGACGAGCCGTTTGACGGTGGTGAGGTACACGCGGGGATCCTCGCCCTGCACGGCGGCGGCTTCTTCCTGGCCGTAATCCACGCGGAAGATTCGCGGCCATTCGGGCCAGGGGTTGTCGGGCCGGCGGCTCTCCGGCGGGCGGGGCAGGATCTCCAACTGGGTGACGCTGGCGCAGCCCTGGCGCAGGGCGGTGCCCACGCAATCGGTGCCGGTGTCGCCGCCGCCCACGACAATGACGTGCCGGCCCTCGGCGGAGATGAAGTCCGGGCCGGGCCGGCCGTCGAGCAGGCGGCGGGTGTTGCCGGTGAGGAATTCCATGGCGAAATGCACCCCGGCCAGTTCGCGGCCTTCGGCGTCCAGATCGCGGGGGCGGGTGGCGCCGGTGCAGAAGATGAGGGCGTCAAACTCCCGCCGCAGATCGGCGGCGGAGCGGTCCCGGCCGATCCACACGCCGGTTTGGAAGCGCACGCCCTCGGCGGCCAGCAGGTCCACGCGGCGTTGAACGAGCCGTTTGTCGAGCTTCATGTTCGGGATGCCGTAGGTGAGCAGGCCGCCGACGCGGTCTTCGCGCTCGAAGACGGTGACGGTGTGGCCGGCCCGGTTGAGCTGGGCGGCGGCGGCCAGACCGGCGGGGCCGGAGCCGATGACGGCGACCGTTTTGCCGGTGCGTTGCTCCGGCGGCGCCGGGGCCACCCAGCCTTCCTCCCAGCCCCGGTCAATGATGTGGCATTCGAGGCTCTTGATGGTGACCGGCGGGGCGTTGATGCCGAGGGTGCAGGCGCCTTCGCAGGGGGCGGGACAGACGCGGCCGGTGAATTCCGGGAAGTTGTTCGTCCGGTGCAGTCGTTCGAGGGCCTCGCGGGGGAGGCCCCGGTACACGAGGTCGTTCCATTCCGGAATGAGGTTGTGCAGCGGGCAGCCGGAGGCCGCGCCGCCCAGCAGGATGCCGGAGTGGCAGAACGGAATGCCGCAGTCCATGCAGCGCGCGCCCTGCAAGCGGAGCTTCTCCTCCGGCAGGTGGCGGTGGAACTCGTCCCAGTCCTTGAGCCGCTCCACGGGCGGGCGGTCGAGCGGGACTTCGCGGGCGTAATCGAGGAATCCGGTTGGCTTTCCCATCTTGGTTCGTCGCTTGCGTCGGGGTGTCGGTAAATCGGGGTTAGTTGCCGGTGACGCGGGCCTGGTCGTGGGCGTTGGCCTCGAAGGCGGCCATCCAGGCCTTGTCGTCGCTCAGGCCGCGTTTCCGCATGTCCTGGAAGGCCTCCAGGACGCGCTGGTAGTCGTGCGGGATCACCTTCACGAAGCGCGGCCGGTATTCGTCCCAATGGACCAGAATCTTCAGGGCCCGCTCGCTGCGGGTGTAGTCGGCGTGTTTCTGGATGAGGGCGCGCACCGCCTCGATTTCCCCGGGATCTTCGAGCCGTTCGAGGCCCACCATCGCGCGGTTGCAGCGGCGTTCGGCGAAGTCGCCCTCCTCGTCCAGCACGTAGGCGATGCCGCCGGACATGCCGGCGGCGAAATTGCGGCCGGTGGGGCCGAGGATGACCACCCGGCCGCCGGTCATGTATTCGCAGCCGTGGTCGCCCACGCCTTCGACGACGGCGTTCACGCCGCTGTTGCGGACGCAGAAACGCTCGCCCACCACGCCGCGCAAATAGGCCTCGCCGCGGGTGGCGCCGTAAAAGGCCACGTTGCCGGCGATGATGTTGTGCTCCGGCGCGAAGGTGGAGCCGCGCGGCGGGAAGAGGATGAGCTTGCCGCCGCACAAGCCCTTGCCGAGGTAGTCGTTGGCGTCGCCTTCGAGGAGGAAGGTCATGCCGGGCGGCACGAACGCGCCGAAGCTCTGCCCCGCCGAGCCGTGGAAGTGGACGCGGATGGTGTCCTCCGGCAGCCCTTCGGGGCCGTGGCGTTTGGTGAGTTCCGCGCCGGTGATGGTGCCCACCACGCGGTGGGTGTTTTTGATCGGCAGCTCCGCGCGCACCGTCTGCCCTTCCTCGATGGCGGGCCGGCAGAG
>CAZRPT010000280.1:0-3121 GCA_964601985.1 uncultured Verrucomicrobiota bacterium | reverse complement strand
GGAACTCAAGGGCGCCGAGCCGTTCCAATGGCGCACGGCGTGGGGGGCCTTGTTCGCGGCCAAATGGGAGCTGCTGATCCCGGTCGTGGCCCTCACGGCCCTGTTCGGCGGCTTTGCCACGCCGGTCGAGGCGGCCGCCATCACCGCGCTGTACGCCTTCTTCGTCGAGGTGGTGATCTACCGCGACCTGCGCCTGTTCCGCGACGTGCCCCGGGTGATCACCGAATGCGGCCTGCTGGTGGGCGGCGTGCTGCTCATCCTCGGCGTGGCGCTCGGCTTCACCTACTTCCTCATTGACGCCCAGATACCGGATCTGGCGGTCGAATGGGTCACCGCGCACATCAGCTCGAAATACCTCTTTCTGCTGGCGGTCAACCTCATGCTCATCGTGGTGGGCTGCCTGATGGACATCTTCTCGGCCATCGTGGTGGTGGTGCCGTTGCTGGTGCCGCTGGGCCAGGCGTACGGGATCGACATGGTCCACCTCGGCATCATCTTCCTGGCCAACCTCGAACTGGGCTACCTCACCCCGCCGGTGGGGATGAACCTGTTCCTGGCCTCCTACCGTTTCCAGAAACCGATCCCCGAGGTGATCCGCGCCAGCTTCCCGATGTTGATCGTCCTGTTCATCGGCGTGCTGCTCATCACCTACGTGCCCTTCCTCACCACCGCCCTCCCGGCCTGGCTGGCGAAATAACGCCCCCCGCCGAAATCCGGAAAGCCGAGGACCGAAGGAAATCCGTATTCCGAAAGATTACGTCTGCCCTTGTTGCCGGCGGCGTGAGGCAAATGTGGGGTGGCCTTTTCCGACGGGGACGCAAAAAAGAGCGCCGGCAAGCGCGCGGATCTTTTCCCGCCCCGGTCTGCCGGGGTCCCGCCTCTCCGCCGCCGCGCCGCCGCCGCGACGGGGGTCAGCGGTTGGCGGAGACGCCGCACAGGCAGGGCGTGGACAGACAACAGCACCGCCCCGTTTTCCCGTCCGCGTTCTCCGGCTTCAGCCGGGCCTTCACGGAATTGAGGTTCTTGATGAGATACGAGGCGCCGCCGCCGCTGTAGCCGACCCAGCGCTTCAGCTCCTCGCCCTCGGCGTTCAGCACGAGGAGGGTGGGGAAATTTTGCACGCGAAACCGCTCCTTCAGGCGGGCGTTGGCCGCCTGCTCCGCGGCGGGCAGCTTTTTGTGCGCGGGAAAGTCCACCTTCAACAGCACCAGATTCGCCCGGGCGTACTCGGCAAAGGCGGGGCTGCGAAAGAACCCCCGGTGCTGTTTGGCGCAGGGAATGCACCAGTCCGAACCGGTGAAATCCGCCAGAATCAGCTTGTGCTCCGCGCGCGCCCGGGTCTGGGCCTGGGCCAGATCAGTCAGCCAGTCGAGTTCCGCGGCATGGAGGCCGCCCCCCGCCAGCAACGCGCCCGCGAGGCCCAGGAGGTGTCGTTTGCTTATCAATGTTTTTTTAAAAACTTGCTTCTGGTTTTAGACCACGTGTTCAAAACGTGGCCCCCAGACTAGCACGCAACGAGCCGTGGCGCCACACCAACCTGCCCCGCAACACGGTGCCCACCGCCCGCCCCTTGAGCGGCCAGCCGTAGAAGGGACTGTTGGCGGCCTTGCTGGCGGTTTCCTCCCGGGTGAACCGCCATTCCAGGTCGGGATCAATGATCGTCACGTCGCCGGGCGCCCCCGGCGCCAGCGTGCCGGCGCCCGGTTCCTCCCGCTCCAGCTTGAGCAGCTCCGCCGGACCGCTGGTAAACCGCGCCAGCAGGTCCGACAGGCTCATCCCGTGCCGGTGATGCAACTGCGTCAGGGCCAGCCCCAGCTCCGTTTCCAGGCCGGTGATGCCGAAGGGGGCCTGGTCAAACTCCACCTGTTTCTGGTAGTTCGTGTGTGGTGCGTGGTCGCTGGCGATCACCGACAACACCCCTTCGATCACCCCCTCGATCACCGCCGCCCGGTCCAGGGCGCTTCGCAGCGGCGGATTCATCTTGAAGTGGGTGTCATACGCCGGCCAGCGGGGCAGGTCCTCCGGAGAGAGGTCGGGATGGAGGGAGCGGCCGTCGGTGTTCCAGAACGTCTCCGACCCCGCCACGGCGGCGTCCGTGAGGGTGAAATGATGCGGGCAGGCCTCGCCGCTGACCGGCACCCCGCGGGCGCGCGCTTCGCGCAACAACCGCACACTGCCGGCGGTGCTGAGGTGCTGGCAATGCACCCGCGTGCCCGTCCGCTCGGCCAGCAGAATGTTCCGGGCCACGATGAGTTCCTCCCCCGCCGCCGGCCAGCCCCGAAGCCCCAGCATCGTGCTGTAACGGCCCTCGTGCATCACGCCGTCGGTCACCAGCGAGTAATCCTGGCAATGATCCAGCACCGGCAGGTCGAACATGGCCGCGTACTCCATCGCCCGGCACATCAGCTCGTGATTCTGGATGCAGGCGCCGTCGTCGGTGAGCGCCACCACCCCGATCTGGCGCAGCGCGCCGATGGAGGCCATCTCCTCGCCGGCCAGTCCCTTGCTGAGCGCGCCCGCCACCCGCAGCCGCACCGGACAATCCTCCCCCGCCCGCCGCTGGATCCAGCGCACCGTGCTCGGGGTGTCAATGGCCGGAGAAGTGTTGGGCATGCAAACCACGCTGGTGAAGCCGCCGCGCGCCGCCGCCCGGGCGCCGGTTTGGAGGGTCTCCTTGGCCGACTGACCGGGTTCCCGCAAATGCACGTGCGCGTCCGTCAGACCCGGACACACCACCCGCCCGTCCACGTCCACCACGGGAATGTCCGGAGACGCCTGGGAGCGCAGGTCCGGCCCATGCGCCGCCACCCGGCCGTCACGAATCAACAAATCTCCCGCTTCGTCGATTCCCCGCGCGGGATCAACGATGCGGCCGTGCGTCAGCAGCAATGATTCCATCTGGAGCATCGCCTATACCCGACCCCCACGTTTCCCGCGAGCAAAAACTGCCTCCCGCAGCCGCCTTGCGGGAGGAAGCGGCTGCGCCCCTCGAATGCTTCGTGACGAAAACAACGCTCCCTCTCGTGCCGACGGCGCGATGAAGCCCCCAACGGAAAGCGCCGGGGCTCAAACAAGCCCCGGCGCCAACGTCCAAGTGAGGACCTCCCCGTCCTCAACGAAC
>CAZRPT010000279.1:0-2327 GCA_964601985.1 uncultured Verrucomicrobiota bacterium | reverse complement strand
ATCGTAGTGGGCGCCGGTAAACGGACAGGTCCAACCGAGGTCCAGGGCAATCCGGCATTTGCGAATCAAGCCGCCGCTCAACGGCAGGTCCGGCGCATTTTTTTTCAAATAGTCCACCGCGGCTTTGAAATGTTTGAGCCGTCCGTTCAGCTCGCTGGCAATCTGTTTGGCGGTCATGCCGGAGAACTCCTTCAGCTCGCGCGCCACTTCGACCACCACCCGCCGGACCTGCCGGGCGTCGTGCTGACAAAACTCCGCCACGAGGTCGTCGAGCAATCGTTCCAGAATCAGCAGCCGGTGGCGGACAAGATGGTTGTTGGTGAGTTCGTCCAAGGGACGTTCATTCAGCACCTCACGCACCCGTGAGGTCGGGTCCAAAAGCGGGTAGAGCACGCCGTCCCGGACCTTTTCCTCACCGTCCGGATGGCGCGGAGCGCGGGCGGGCCGGGTGGGGTCCTCGCCGCGCAACACTTCCTCGACCACCCGGCGCAACACCGGGCGGGCGTAAGGGGCGCGCCCGGAAACCTCGGCGGGTTGGAGGGAGATCGTCAGAAATTCCTCGTAAGACCAACCCTTTCGCCGGCCTTTTTGGGTTTCCTTTTGGTGAAGCGCGCGCAGGGCGGTCTCCAATTCGGCCGCGGATGCGTGGTGGGCGCTCCATTCCCACAGTTCGCCGAGCTGGACGGGACGATTGGCGCGCCAGCGGCGCAGGGCTTTGTGGCGCGCGGGCTCGGGCAGGTGCGGCGCCAGGGCCTTGAGGGTGCGGTTGGAGCGCCAGAGTTTGAGGGCCGGATCGAGGACGAGCGCCTTTTCGCTGTCCGGATGGAGTTTGAAGTAGTTGTCGAGGTTGGTGGTGGTTTCCCCCAGCATCGCGGTCAGTTCTCTCCGCAGCTGGGCATGGGTGAAGTAGCCCCGCTGTTTCGCGCTCGCGAAGAGCCGGCGGCGGGTCTCCGCGTCCAGCGGGCGTCCGTCGGCCCGGAGGTTGGCGAGAATGCGCGCGAAGCGGTATTCGAGAAATTCCGGACAGTGGGCGGCGGGCACCTTGGCCTCGCGCCGGGCGGCGTGGTGGGCTTCCTCATCGGTTTTCCCGTCCGCCTTTTCCCGGTCGTAAACCTCCGCATAAGTAATGGGACAACGGGCAATGATGCGGTTGTCGAAGCGGGGCACCAGTTGGCCGAAGAGCAGGCCGCCATGAAAACGGCGCGGCAGTTTGATGTCCGCGGCGCGCAGGAGGTCGCGGTCGTGCGGGGAGAGGGAATCGCTGGTGAGGATGAGCCGGGCGGTTTCCGGGTCGAGCCCGGCCAGGCGGCCCTGGTGCCGTTCAAAAAGGCGGCGCACTTCGGCCTCGACGGTTTCCCGGGGAAAGGCGGCGTTCAGGGTCTTGTAAGGCAGCCGGGAGGAGATGCGCTGTCGCCATTGGGCGGGATCAAGCTCCAAACACGCGCAAACGGTTTCCGCCATGGTGCGGGTTTCATGGGTGCGCATGAGTTCGCGCGCGGTGTGGACCTTCTCGGTATCCTCCTCGGTTTCGTCGGCCGCGCGGGCCCAGCGGCTGTTGCCGTCGTAGCCGCGGTTGTGGGCGTACCAGCGGAGGACGGTCCAAAACTCCCAGGCGTTGAGGGTGTGATGGCCCTGCAACGCGGCCGCCGCAAGCAGGAAGGGGGCGGGATGGCCCGGTTTGTCGAGATCGGCGCGGGAAAGCACGCCCCGGCGCGCCAGCCAGCGCTTGAGGCGTTCGATGCGCTGGCGGGTGGCGCGGATGTTCCGCCGGGTTCGCCGGAAATTTCGGCGTTGCTTGGCCAGGCAATCGTCGGTGGGAAAAAGCACGACGCCGGCGCCGAGGATTTCCGGATCCGTCGTCGGATCCGTCGTGGATTCCAGCACGCTCCAGCCGATGGAGGCGTGACCAATGTCGAAAGCAAGCAGTTTGCTCATGAAAGCGTCGGTTGGATTATGGTTTCGGGGGAGAATACCGTTTTCCGTTTGGCGTTGCTCCCGGAAAATGCTTGCCGGGCCAAGGCTTTTCCATTACGAAAGGGGCGTCTTTTTGGAATCAAGACAAAGTTTGAAGCGCAAAGCGTTTCCCTGCTGAGTTTTTCAGCACACCGTTACCAAAAGCGCTTTTCCAAGCGGCCACCCGACGGGGTGGCCGTTTTGCGTGAAGAGGCCCGAAAACATTTCCCCGGTGGGGTGACGCCCGCCGCCGGCGGGTTAAGCCGGGCGCGGGAAGCAATCGAAACGGCCGCGATCAGGGGACGGGAGAGGCTTCGGCGAGACGCTCCCGCGGGCGCGGGACGGGACGCGGGCGCCGCCCCAGGCGATAAAAT
>CAZRPT010000278.1:0-10262 GCA_964601985.1 uncultured Verrucomicrobiota bacterium | reverse complement strand
CGCCCCCCCCGCGCCAGCCGGGACTGGTCATGCGTTCCGTCGCGTGGCAGCATTCCGGCCCCATGAGTCGCGTGTTGATCATTGGCGCGGGGGGTGTCGGGCGGGTGGTGACCCACAAATGCGCCCAGGTCCCCGAGGTGTTCGAGGAAATCTGCCTGGCGAGCCGTCATCGCGAGAAGTGCGACCGGCTGGCGGCCGAGTTGCCGCGTCCCATCCAGACGGCCGCCGTGGACGCGGACCGCGTGCCCGAGGTGGTGGCCTTGATCCGGGATTTCCGCCCGGATCTGCTGATCCACGTGGCGCTGCCCTACCAGGACCTCGCCCTCATGGACGCCTGTCTCGAAACCGGCGTGGATTACGTGGACACGGCCAATTACGAACCGCCGGACACGGCGCGTTTCGAATACCAATGGCAGTGGGCCTACCAGGACCGCTTTCGCCAGGCCGGCCTCACCGCGTTGCTGGGCAGCGGATTCGATCCCGGCGTGACCAATGTCTTTTGCGCCCACGCCCAAAAACACCTGTTCGACACCATCGAGACGATTGACATCCTGGACTGCAACGACGGCGATCACGGCTATCCCTTCGCCACGAACTTCAATCCGGAGATCAACATCCGCGAAGTGACCGCCAAGGGGCGTTATTGGGAGGCGGGCGAATGGCACGAGACCGACCCGCTCAGCGTCAGCCGGGAGTTCGACTTTCCCGGCGTGGGACCGCGCAAGGCCTACCTGATGTACCACGAGGAGATCGAGTCCCTCTGCCAAAACATCCCCGGCGTGAAACGCATCCGCTTCTGGATGACGTTCAGCGACCGCTACCTCACCCATCTGCGGGTGCTGCAAAACGTGGGCCTGACCCGGATTGATCCGGTGGATTACGAGGGGCACCCCATCGTGCCGTTGCAATTCCTCAAGCGCCTCCTGCCCGATCCCGCCTCACTGGGGCCGCGCACCAAGGGGAAGACCTCGATCGGCTGCCTCATCGCCGGGCAGAAAGACGGGCGGCCCCGGCGGGTCTTCATCTACAACCTCTGCGACCACGAGGCCTGCTTCAAGGAAACCGGCGCGCAGGCGGTCTCCTACACCACCGGCGTGCCGGCCATGGTGGGCGCGAAACAGGTGGCCACCGGCGTCTGGAAACAACCCGGCGTCTTCAACCTCGAACAACTCGACCCCGACCCCTTCCTCGCCGACCTGAACCAATACGGTCTTCCGTGGCGGGTCGAGGAACGGTGAAGAAAAAGCGCCGGTTGACCGCGGCGTCCATTCCGCTCCCGCTTGGCGGGGATTTCAGATTTTCACGTCGGTCAGCAGGAGGGTTTGGCGGCGGAGACGCAGGAGGCGGGCAAGCGGGGTCCGGCCGTCGGCGCGCAACGATTCGCGGAGGGCCGCTTCCTTGCCCGCGCCCGAGATCAACACGCACACCCGCCGGGCCGCCGCCAGCACGGCGTAGGTGAGCGTGATGCGTTCCGGCGGCGGCTTGGGACCGTCCACCGGCAGATACACCGCGCGGCTGGTGAGCACCGATTCCGGCGCGTCGGGAAAGAGGGAGGCCACGTGGCCGTCCTCGCCCATGCCGAGGATGACCAGTTCAAGCCGGGGCTGCCCCTCCAGGCTGGCCGGGGCGAGGCGCACCAGCTCCGCCTGCGCCTGGGCGGCGGTGAATTCCCGGCTGGGCCCGCCGGCCAGGGCGTGTCGGGCGCGGGTGGGCACGCGCAACGGATCGAACAGGCGTTCCCGCGCCAACCGGTAGTTGCTCTCCGGATCGTCCAGGGGCACCCAGCGTTCGTCGGCGAAGAAGAACTCCACGCCGCGCCACTCGGCGGCGTCCGGCGCGCTGTGTTGCACCAGGGCGTCGTAAAACGGCCCCGCGATGCGCCCGCCGGAAAGCGCCAGGCACCACGGGGCCTCCCGGTCGCGCCGTTCGCGCAGCGCGGCCAGCGCGTATTGGGCCGCCGCCTCGGCCAGCGCGGCGGGCGAGTCGAAGACGCGAAGCTCGGGCGGGAAAGAGGCGGGCGGGTTCATGGGAGCGGTTGCGGATTGCGCCAGGTGTGGCCGGCGCGGGCCAGCAGGTCGTCGGCGGCCACCGGCCCCCAGGAACCGGCGGCGTAAAACTCGCGGTTGGTGAGCGGGCGGTCGCCCCATCCTTCCCGGATGGGGTCCACGATGCCCCAGGCGGTCTCGACCTCGTCGCGCCGGATGAAGAGGGTGGCGTCGCCTTCCAGGGCCTCCAACAGGAGCCGTTCGTAGGCCTCCGGGGTGTAGGCGCCGAACTCGGTGTCGTAGCTGAAGTGCATCCGCACCGGGCGCACCGCCACGCTGGCGCCGGGCACCTTGCCGTTGAACCGGAGCGAAATGCCCTCCTGGGGCTGGAGCCGGAGGGTGAGGGCGTTGGCGTCCAGCCGGGGACCGCATTGGGCGGCGAAGAGCACGTTCGGCGTGGGCCGGAACTGGACGCGAATCTCGCTGGCGCTCAGCGGAAGCCGCTTGCCGGTGCGGAGGTAGAACGGCACGCCCGACCAGCGCCAGTTGTCAACGAACAGCTTCAACGCCGCGTAGGTCTCGACGTTCGAATCCGGCGCCACGCGCGGCTCCTGCCGGTAGCCGGGACAGGGCTCGCCGTCCACCTGCCCCGCGAAATACTGGCCGCGCACCACCCGTTTCGATTCCGGATCGGGAGGAAAGGGGCGGATGGCGCGGAGCAGCTTGACCTTTTCGTCGCGGATGGCCTCCGCTTCCAGCGAGACCGGCGGCTCCATGGCCACCAACGCGAGCACTTGCAGGAGGTGGTTTTGGACCATGTCGCGCAACGCGCCCGCCTCCTCGTAATAGCCGCCGCGCCCGCCCACGCCCAGCTTCTCGCTCACGGTGATCTGGACATGGTCCACCGACTGGCGGTTCCAGAGCGGCTCGAAGATGGCGTTCGAGAAGCGGAACATCAGGATGTTTTGAACCGTCTCCTTGCCGAGGTAATGGTCAATCCGGAAGATCTGCCGTTCGTGGGCGAAACGGGTGAGTTCCTGGTTCAGCTCCCGGGCGGAGGCGAGGTCGTGGCCGAACGGTTTCTCCACCACCACCCGCTGCCAGAAGGGCGGCGTTTCCTCGCGATGCAGCAGCTCCGTGGCGTGCAGTTGTTCGATGACCGGCCCGAAGTAACGGGGCGAAATGGCCAGGTAAAACAGCAGGTTGCGCCGGAGCCGTTCGTCCGCGAACCCTTCGAGCCGCTCCCGCAGCGTTTGGTAAGTGGCCGGATCCTGGAGGTCGCCGCGATGGTAGTGAAGGCGCTCGGCGAAGGCCTCCCACCGGGCCACGTCCACCGGCCGGGTGCGGGAAAACCGCTTCAGCGCCGCCAGCAGTTCCTCGCGCCACGAGGCGTCCGTCTTCTCCCGCCGCGCCACCCCCACCACGCGAAACGGCTCCGGCAGATGCCCTTCGCCGAACAGGTGATACAGCGCGGGAATGAGCTTGCGGGCGGTCAGATCGCCGCTGGCGCCGAAGATCACGATCGTGCAGGGCAACAGCTCCCGGGGGCCGTGATCCAGCCGGCAGACCATCAATTCATCCAACTGTTCCGAATCGTCCATAAGCCGCAACCATCGGCGAGCGACCGGGCGGTTGCAAGCGGGCGTCGCGACCTCGGATGTCCCTCCGGGTTCCGACACACCTCCCCTTGCGGATGGGGAAATCCGAGACCCCGGGGGCCGAAGGCCCGAAGAAAATCCGAACCCCGAAATCCTTCGCGCTGGAGGCGCGACATACCGTCAGGCCCGGTAACGCCCAAGGGAACGAGTCGCGCCCCTGTAAGCTGGTTCCCCTGATCCGGCGTTTTCCAACAGCCCCTGAAAGGAGAAGCGGCGCGGCCGCGGAAATCGGTCGCGGGGGGGCGTCAGATGCGGCTGGCCACGCGGCGGAAGTGGTAGCCGAGGATGGCCAGCTCGATGGCCTGCGGGAACTGGCGGGGCCGCCGCAGGAGGGTGGTAAGCATCAACCACCAGTAGAGGAGCCGTCCCCGATGCCACACGCCCAGCAGCCAGAAGGATTTCACGAAGGCGCGCACGTCCGACCATGAGAGGTGCAGCCTCGGCCCGGCCGGCCGGTGGGATTTGAGGAACGTCCGCACCCGCCGGTAGTAGGTGCGCGGTTCGTAGAGTCGCTTCATCAATTCGCGGTAGCCCTGCTGGAGGGTTTCGCGGCTGATTTTCGGTTTGAAGTTCAACGAGCCGTCGGTGTTGTCGCCGGTGCTGTCTTCCTCCAACCGCCCTTCCCGGGCGAGCCGGTGCCAGAGGCGGGTTTGGGGCAGGGCGGTCAGCAGGCCCACCATCGCGGTGACCACGCCCGAGCGTTGGATGAACTCGAACTGCCGCTTGAAGATGTCCTGCGGGTCGCTGTCGAACCCGACGATGAACCCGCCCATGACCTGCAAGCCGGCCCGCTGGAGGGTGGCGATCGCGCCCATCAGGTCGCGGCCGCGGTTTTGCAGCTTGCGGCATTCCTCGAGCGATTCGAGGGCCGGGGTTTCGATGCCGATGAAGACCTTCTTGAACCCGGCCTCCACCATCAGCGTGTACAGCTCGCGATCCTCGGCCAGGTTGACCGAGGCCTCGGTCAGGAAACCCATCGTGGCGCGGGTGCGTTGCCGCCACGCGATGATCGCGCGCAGCAGCTCCTTGGTGCGGCGTTTGTTGCCGATGAAGTTGTCGTCCACGATGAAGACCATGTCCTTCCAGCCGCGCTGGCGCAGGGCCTCCAGCTCCGCGATCAGTTGTTCCGGCGACTTGGTGCGCGGGACGCGGCCGTTCATCACGACGATGTCGCAGAACTCGCAGTCGAACGGGCAACCCCGCGAGAACTGCACGGTCATGGTCACGTAGTGGCGGGGGTTGATCAGGTCCCAGCGGGGCACCGGCGTCAGCGCCATCGCGGGCCGGCGGGGGCTCCGGTAAAGCGGCTTGGGCCGGCCGGCCGCCAGGTCGCGAACCAGCTCGGGCATGAGTTCCTCCGCCTCGCCCAGCACGAAGTGGCGAATCTCGGGGAAGGACGCGTGGTCGGTGGTGAACAGCGGGCCGCCGGCAATCACGGGCGTGCCCAGCCGGGCGCAGCGGGCGACGATTTCGCGCACCGACTCGCGATGCACGATCATGGCGCTGAGCAGGACGTAATCCGCCCGGCGCACGTCCTCGTCGCGCAGCCGTTCCACGTTGAGGTCCACGAGCTTGAGCTCCCACTCCCGCGGCAGCAGGGCGGCGATGGTGAGCAGCCCCAGCGGCGGCATGGAGGCGCGTTTCGCAACGAACCGCAGGGCGTGACGAAAACTCCAGAAAGTGTCGGGGGTGAGGGGACTGACAAGCAGTATCTTGAGCGGACGAACCATAAACCTAATTCCAACCCACTTTACGCCCTCCCCGTGCGACTTGCGAGCGTTTTTTTTCGTCCGGCCCGCGAAAAACGCGCCCGGAACCGCCGCGCCGCCCCGGCTTGTTTCGGGCGTTTCGCGCGGCGGGAGGTCCCACCTTTCAAGCCGGCTCTCAGCGCTTCTGCCTGGCGGGAGGGGGAGCGGGCCGCGACTCGCGCGCCGCGGCGGAGGCGGCGGAGCGGGTGGTTTCCCGGGAGCCGGGTTTCAGGCGCACTTTTTCGAGAGTGATCGCCCGGGGCTGGCTGACGCCGAGTTCCAACAGGGAGGCGTTGTGGTAGGGGGCCAGGCTGACGTCCTCCGCCGGCACGCCCGCCCGGCGGCGTTGCCGGGCGAGTTCCTGAATGGAGAGAACGTCCAGCGCCACGGGATCGGTGCTGAAGCGGAGCTGGTTCAGGATGGCCGAATAATGGAGAAGGCTGCTTTCCTCGCCGGCGTACTGAGCCACGAGGGCGTCCACGAGGTGGAAGGCCACGTGGTCGCCGACCTCCGGGAGGGCGTAGATTTCCGGCACCGCCACGGCCAGGCGATCCAGGTTGCCGGCGAACCGCTGGGTGTTGTCCACGCTGCCGTAGGCCAGGGTGAAGAGACAGCCCGACACGCCCAGCAAATTGTGGTTGAGCAGGGGGGTGACGTTGATGACGCGCGTGATGCGCCGGGTCAACAGGCGGGTGACGTAGGAGCGGCGGCCCATGAGGTTGCCGCCGGGGCGGAATTCCAAATCGCCCCACACAAGCCGGCCGGGCAGGGCGTTGTCATAGAATGCGTGGGGGTCGTAGCCCGCCTCCACCGCCCCCTGCACGGAAACGCCCAACCGCCGGCCCAGGGCCAGAAAACCGGACCGGCGCAGGTCTTCCTCGTGTTTGTCCCAGATGATGATCCGGTCGGCGGGGTGGCCGGTGTCCAGCAGGCTTTGCACGAGGGCCTCGACCACCGAGGGGCGCGTGCCGCTGAGCGGGCCGGGGCCGCAATGCACCTTCACGCCCACCACGTCTTCGCGTTTCACGAAAACCTCCCACGCCGCCGCCACGGCGCCGGCGCGGGCGAGATTGGTCAGGCCGGTTTCAAAGGCGCGGCGAATGAGGGCGGGGCGGGGGGTGAACGCGTCCATCGCCCCGGGGGCTTCCACCACCACCACCCGGGCCCGGGCGCGGGTCAACGACGTGGCGGCCGGCGCGGTTTCCTCCGCCCCCGTCTGGGCGCGGAGCATCCCCGACAGCAGAAGTGCCGAGAGGAATCCCGCGCCAAGTGTGCTCCCATGTGCCACAGCGGCTCCGTGCGTTGCTTGACTCTGCCGGTGGCGGATGCTAACACCGGGGCTCATGGTGACCACCAAAAAGTCGGCCCGCGAGACCCCGCCCGCCGGTGGTGCCGCCTCCGGAAGAGGATTGCCGGCCCGCGGCTGGATCGGGCTGGTGGCGCTGGGCGTGGTGTGTCTGGCCGCGCTGGCGGGCTGCGGGGAATCGCCCGCCCAACGCAAGCTGGCCCGGGGAATCGAGCTGCTCCAGGCGGGCCGGGCCGCCGAGGCGGTGGCGCCGTTTCGCGAGGCGGTGGATCTGTTCGCCACCAACCACACCGCCCGGGCCGGCGCCCTGAACTACCTCGGGCTGGCGTATCATGAAAGCGGCCGCCGGGAGGACGCCTCCCGCGCCTATCTCGCCGCCTTGAACGCCGATCTCAACCTCGTGGAGGCCCGCTACAATCGCGGCTGCCTGCTCATGGAGAAGGGCGACCTCCCCGGCGCGCTCCGCGAGCTGGACACTTTTTTGCAATTCCGCCCCCGCTCCGCGCCGGGCTGGCTGCAGCTGGGACGGGTGAAATACCGCCTGGGCAAATACGCCGAAGCCGTCGCGGCCTTTCGCAAGGCCACCGAACTGACCTCCTCCCCCGGGCTTCAAGCCCAGGCGCTCAACGGCGCGGGATTGTGCCGGACCCGCCAGGGTCGTTCCGCCGAGGCGATGAGGTTTTTCCGCGTGGCGCTGGCCCGGGATCCCCACTACGCGCCGGCCCGGTTGAATCGGGCGATCCTGGCCGAGCGGAACCACGATTTGCTCGGCGCGCTGGAGGAGTATCAGACGTGGCTCGAAGCCGCCCCCCACGCGCCCCAGGCGCCCCGGGTCAGCGCCCACGTGCGCGGCTTGGTGCGGCTTTTGCAGCCCCGCCTGCCCGAACTCGTCGCGGAAACCGGCGATCTGGCGCGCGTGACCAATCTCTTCAGCCGGGTGGGCCGGTTCGAAATGGCGCGGGCGGCGGCGTCCACTTCCGCGCCGCCGGCGGCGGCGTCCCCCCCGCCCCCCGTGGTCCCGACCTCGCCTCCGCCCGCCGTGGTCGCCACCACGCCCCCGCCCCCCCCCGGGGAGGCGGCCACCTCCCCGCCGCCGGCGTTGACCCGGACTTCTCCGCCGCTGCCCATGCTGGTGCTGACTTCGCCGCCTCCGGCCGCGGCGACCTCTCCCCCGCCTCCGGAAGCGGCGGCCACCACCGCTCCGGTTTCCGCGTCCAACGCCACCGAGGTCGCGACCACCTCCGTTTCCCCGCCCGCGGAAAAGGAAAGGCCCGCCACCCCGGCCACCGCGACAAAGACGGTGGAGGAGGAAACCGTGGCGCCGCCGCCGGAACTGGTGGTGGCCCTGCCGCCCGAGTCCCCTTCCCCGGGCGAGCCCGCGGTTACGCCCAAGCCGGCCGCTGAAGCCGCCTCCCCCGCGCCGCCCCCCGCCTCTCCCGGCGGGCGGGAACCGGTGATGTTCGAAAAACCGGCGCCGCCCCCGCCCGCCGAAACCGCGCCGCCGAAAAAAGCCTCCTTCTGGTCCAAACTCAATCCGGTGCGCTGGTTCCGCAAAGACACGGGAACGAAGGAGGAACAAAAACCGACGCCGCCGGACAAGAAAGCGAAGAAAAAGAAAAAACCGGGCCGGATCACACCGCTGCTGCCCGCGGAAGAAACGGCGCTCGCGGACCGCACGAATCCGCCCCCCGCCACGGTCGTCGCCCCCGTGCCGTCCGTGAAGCCCACCCTCACCCCCGAGCCGCCGAAACTGCCGGCCGGCCCCGTGCCGAAACCGGCCCGCCCCGCCTTCGCGCGCTACCATTACCTCTCCCCCCCGAAACCGAAACCCGGGGATGCCCAGGCCGCCCGCGCCCTCTTCCTGCGCGGCGCGAAGGCGCATCGCGAAGGCCGCTTGGACGCTGCCGCCACCGCCTACCGGCAGGCCATTGCCGCGGACCCCACCTGCATCGAAGCCCGCTACAACCTCGGCACCCTGGCCCTGAACCGCCAGGAATACGGCGTCGCCCTCCAGCAGCTTGAAACCGCGCTGGTCATCGCCCCCACCAACACCACCGCGCGATTCAACTTTGCCGTCGCCCTCGAGGAAGCCGGTTTTCTGTTGGACGCGGAGACCGAGATGCTGCGGGTGTTGCGGGCCGAGCCCAACAACGTGGAGGTGCATCTTGCGCTGGCCGGCCTTTACGAAGACCTGCTGCATCAGCCCGAGAAGGCGCGCCTCCATTTCGAGCGCGTGCTGCAACTGGCGCCCCATCACCCCCAGGCCGCCGCCATCCGCCGGTGGCTGGCCCGGTTCCGCCGGAACTGACCCCCCTTGCGCCTTTCGGAAACGCAACCGCAGCGCCCCGCGCCGGTTTCCCCATTGCACCCGGCGGGCGGGTCCGCCACCCTCCCGGAGAAATGGACGAGATTGAGCGGGCAAAACAGGTGTTCGAAATCGAGATCGCGGGACTGCGGGCCGTGAGCCGGCGGCTGGACGCGCGCTTTCAGCAGGCGGTGCGGTGGGGGGTCGAAACCCTGGCCCGGCGCGGAAAAATCGTCGTCGTGGGCATCGGCAAGTCCGGCCTCATCGGACGCAAAATCGCCGCCACCTTCACCAGCACCGGCGCGACCAGCGTGGTGCTGGACAGCGTGGACGCCTTGCACGGCGACCTCGGGCTGCTGGCGGACGGCGACCTCGTGCTCGCGCTGAGCTACTCGGGCGAATCGGAGGAACTGTTGAACCTCATCCCGGCGCTCAAACGCTTCGCCGTGAAACTGGTGACCCTCACGGGCGCGCCCCGCTCCTCGCTCGCGCGCTTCAGCGACCTGGTGCTGAACGTCAAAGTGCCGAAGGAGGCCTGCCCGTTCAACCTCGCCCCCACCGCCAGCACCACCGCCATGCTGGCCCTCGGCGACGCGCTGGCCATGGCCGTGCTCGAAGCGCGCGGATTCAAGCCGCGGGACTTCGCCAAACGCCACCCCAGCGGCGCCATCGGCCGCGCCCTCCTGCTCAAAGTCCGCGACATCATGCGCGGCGGCGACCGGAACCCCGTCGCGCCCCAGACCCTCACCGTGCGCGAGGCCCTCCTGGTGATGACCCGCGCCCGCTCGGGCAGCGTCAGCGTGGTCAACGCCCGCGGCCGCCTCGTGGGCGTGTTCACCGACGGCGACCTGCGCCGGCTCATGGCCGAAGACGAGGCGGCGCTGGAGCGTCCCCTGGCCAGAGTCATGACCCGCCATCCCATCCGCGTTGCCGAGGACGCCCTTGCCGTCGAGGCCCTGCGGCTCTTCAACGAGCGTCCCATTGACGACCTCATCGTGGTCAACGCCCGCCAGGAACCGGTGGGCCTGGTGGACTCCCAGGACCTCCCGCGGCTCAAACTCATGTAACCCCCCCCGCGCCCCCGAAAATCCGAATCCCCGAAATCCGAAAAGGAGCGTCGTTTCCCCGCGGAGCGCAGGCTGCCAGCCTGTCGCATCGCAGCGGGGCACGCCGCGCGACGTCCGATTTCCTCCCCGCGCGATTTCACCACGAAGGACACGAAGCGGAGGGAGCCTCTCGCCGGGGCGGGGGACCCGGCCC
>CAZRPT010000277.1:0-2498 GCA_964601985.1 uncultured Verrucomicrobiota bacterium | reverse complement strand
CGGAAAACCGCGCCGACACCGATCGTCTGCGACGGCACGCCAAGTTCTGGACCGGCCTGGGTTTTTTGCTGGCCGCCGCCCTTGCCATGAGCGTCATCTGGATGCTGTTCATGATGTTCAACGCCATGGGAAAGCGGTAAGGGGGGGCGAAAACCGAAGGCCCGGGGGAGATCCGAATCCCGAAAAAATCATCTCTCCCCCGCGCCCGCCGCGGTAACGATGGGAAAGCGGCTCTTTGTGGCGCCGGTTTCCAGCCGGCTAGGCGGGCGAGGAAAAGCGGCAGCCGTTCACAGTCAGTCGGAAAAGCGGAATCTCCCACCGCGTGGGGGCCGCGGCCTGCAGCAAGAATGCCAACTTCCAACTCCCAACTTCCAACTTCCCGCTTCCAACTTCCCGCTTCCAACTTCCCGCTTCCTCCCGTTGGCGGTTACGGGAGGGATTTGTTCTTTCCGGCGGGCGGGGCGGAGGAGGGGTCCGGGGCCGGGACGAATTTCAACGCCGCCGAGTTGATGCAGTAACGCAGGCCGGTGGGGGGCGGCCCGTCCTTGAACACGTGTCCCAGGTGCGCGCCGCAGCGGGCACAGCGCACTTCCGTGCGCGTGACGGAAAGGCTGTGATCCTCCCGGCGGGTCAGGTTTTTCTCCGCCACCGGTTGCCAGTAGCTGGGCCAGCCGGAGCCGGAGTCATACTTGTGCGCCGCGTCGAACAACGGCAGCCCGCAAGCCACGCACTGGTAAATCCCCGGCTCCTTGTGGTTCCAGTACTTTCCGGTAAATGGCGGCTCCGTTCCGCACTGGCGGGTGATTCGATAAGCTTCGGGCGTGAGCGTTTTCCGCCATTCCGCGTCGGTTTTGTTGATTTGCTCCTGCATGGCCGGTCGGGAAGGGGGCGCTCCGGGCTTCGTCTCCGCGGGATTGCCGCTGAGGCCGGACCAATGAGCCACCAGCGCCACCCCCACGCCGCCGGCGAGTCCCAGCCCCATCGCCAGAGTTTTGTGAACCATGAACCGCAAGGTGGCGGAAAATCCGCCCCCGTCAAGGGACGCCTCCCGGTTTTCGTCTCTGGCGGCCGGGGAAAAGGCCCGTTTCCGCCGGGGAAAAGGGGCTCGTCCGGGCGCCGACGGAGGGGGTAGGTTTGCGGGCATGAAATTCCTGCTGGCGGGAGCGTTGTTGATCGCGTGCGGAACCTCGGGATTGCGCGCGGAGAAGATGACCTACGAGCAGGCGCTGGCCCGGATTCCGGACCGGCCGGCCCGGGCGTTCTGGGTGGGCGACGTGGCGGACTTGCCGGCGCGCTGGCAGACCTTGAAACGCGGCAAGACGCGGGTTTTCGCCCATTCGCCGGGCGGCCGGGCATTGTATCTCGTCAGCTACGGGACGCGGGAACCCCAGCCCCGGCGCGCCAACTTCAATTCCGCCATCGGCGCCCGCCGGCCCGCGGCGTATTGCGACCGGGCCGCCCGGCGCAAGCCGGTGATTTTGTTCGTGGGCCCGGTACACGGCCACGAGGTGGAGGGACTGACCGGCCTGGTGAATCTCATCCACGTCATGGAGACCGGACGCGATTTGCGGGGGCGGGAGCAGGCGGCGCTGCGGCAGCTCGGCCGGCGGTGCCGGTTGCTGATCATTCCGGCGGGCAATCCGGACGGCGTCGCCCGCTTCGCGCCGCGCCGGCTCACGGGAATGCGGGTGGAGGATCTGCGATTCTGGGGGCAGGGAACGCGGAGCGACGGGACGTTGCGCGACTGGCCGGAGGTCAAGCAGCAGCATCCCATGGTGGGCGACACGGTGGGGTTTCTGGGGTGCTATTTCAACGACGCGGGCGTAAACCCGATGCACGATGAATTTTTCGCGCCGATGTCCCCGGAGGCGCCGGGCATTCTGGCCATCGCCCGCGCGGAAGCGCCGGACCTGATTGTCTCCCTGCACAGCCACGAAAACCGCCCCGCTTTGTTGCGCCCCGCCTACGTGCCGTTGGAGACGCAGGAGGACGCCCGGCAACTGGCGGAGGAAACATACGCCCTGCTGGCGAAACGCGGGCTGCCGCATGCCACGCCGTTTCGGGCGCGGGCGGAATCCGGTCCGCGCCCGGCATCCTTCAATTTGGTGAGCGCCTTGCACCACACCTGCGGCGCCACGGTGTTCACCTTCGAGTGCCCCCACGGTTTGGTGGGGCCGCACGCCTGCCGGGTCACGCCGGGGCAAATTCTGGACATCGAGCTGACGCTCTACGAAGCCATGATGCGCCACGCCCTGCGCCGGCATGCCGCCTTGCGCGCGGCCGCGGCCGCCGCCGGGAAGCGATGAAACGGCGGGATTCGGGACGCGCGCCCGGATCACGGTTTGCCGGACGGCTCCTCCACCCGCTTCAGCCGGATGGCGAGCGCCGCCTCGCCGGCGTGAGGGAAGCGTCCCCGCCAGCGGCACCAGCCGTCCGGGGCCGGCGGTTGTCCGTCCACCGTTGCCGCCTCGAAGGTGGCGGCCAGCCGGGCCATCTCG
>CAZRPT010000276.1:0-12613 GCA_964601985.1 uncultured Verrucomicrobiota bacterium | reverse complement strand
CTCGAAGGCCAAACCATCCACGACGGCCAGGACCTGGGCGTGGAAGGCTACCGCCACCTGAAACAATCCCCCACCCAGACCAACCTCTTCTACGGCTCCGCCTGGATTGATGTGACCAAGGAAAACCTCAAGGATTTTACGCGGTGATTGTTTTCACCACGAAGGACACGAAGGGATGGAGCTTTGGATTTTCCCGTTGAGCGTATGGAGGCATATCGAGAGGGGAGCACACGCGCCCCCGCGTGTGGGGTTCGGCGCCCCGCCGAATCCCCGAAAGCGCCCGGTTGGGCAGTTGCTTTGAGGAGCGAAAAACAGGCGGAGAAAAAACGACGGAACGGGATGAAGCGCAACGGCCGCGAAACGAGAATGCGAGGAAAGCGATTGGCGAGGGCGCCAATTGCCACACGCGGGGCGCGTGTGCTCCCCAGCTCTGGACCTTCCCCCCTTCCCCATTTCTTCGTGTTCTTCGTGCCCTTCGTGGTGAGAAAAACAAACCTTGATGTCCTTGCTGGCCGTTGAACAGATTCACAAGCGCTTTGGCGGGGTGCACGCCTTGCGGGGCGTGTCGCTGAGCCTCGCGCCCGGCGAGGTGCATTGTCTGGCGGGCGAGAACGGTTCCGGCAAATCCACCCTCATCAAGATCATCGCCGGCATCCATCCGCCCGACGCGGGCCGGCTGGTCGTGGACGGCGTCCCGACGCCCGCCCTCACGCCCATCGCCGCCATCCGGCACGGCATTCAGGTCATTTACCAGGACCTCGCGCTGTTCCCCAACCTCGGCGTCGCCGAAAACCTCGCCCTCAACACCCAGCTCGAACAACGCCGCCGCTGGGTGAACCGTCGTTTCGTCCGCGAAACCGCCCGGCGCGCCCTGGCCGCGCTGGATCTCGAGCTCGACCTCGACCAGCCGGTGGGCGATTTGCCGGTCGCGCAAAAGCAGCTCGTCGCCATCGCGCGCGCCCTGCTCCACGACGCCCGGCTCATCATCATGGACGAGCCGACCGCCGCGCTCACCCAAGTCGAGGCCAACGCCCTGTTCCACGTCATCCGCCGGCTCCGGGCCGACGGCCTGGCCGTGCTCTTCATCAGCCATCACCTGCGCGAGATGCTCCGGATCGGCGACCGCTTCACCGTGTTGCGCAACGGCGAAGTGGTCGCGCAAGGGCCGGCGTCGAATTTCGACGAAGCCCGGCTTGCCCGGCTCATGACCGGTCGCCCGCCGGCCCCGCCCGCGCCCCGTCCGCGCGCCGCGCCAACTTCCGCCCCGCCGTTGCTCGAAGTCCGCGGACTCGCCGGACGCACGTTGCGCGACGTGAGCTTCGACCTCGCCGCCGGCGAAGTGCTGGGCGTGGCCGGTTTGCTCGGCGCGGGCCAGACCGAGCTGGCCTTGATCCTGTTCGGGCTCACGCCCCGGTGCGCGGGCACGATCCGGTTCGCGGGCGAGGAACGAAACTTCCGGAGCGCGGCGGAAGCCATCGCCGCCGGGGTGGCTTATCTGCCGGAAGACCGCCTCACCGAAGGCCTGTTTCTCCCGCAATCCATCGCCCTGAATCTCGTCGCCGCCGGGCTGCGTCGGTTGCGCAACCGCGCCGGCCTGCTCGCGCCTGCCCGCCTCCGCGCCCACGTCGCCCACTGGCTGCGCGAGCTGCGCATCCAGGCGTCCGGCCCCGACGCGCCGGTGCGAACCCTCTCCGGCGGCAACCAACAACGCGTGGTGCTGGCCCGCTGGCTGGCGCGCGAACCGCGTCTGTTGATTGTGAACGGCCCGACCATCGGCGTGGACGTGGGTTCGAAGGAAGACCTCCACGCCAAGCTGGGCGCCCTCGCCGCGCAGGGCATGGGCCTGCTGGTCATCTCGGACGACCTGCCGGAGCTGGTCGGCTTGTGCGATCGGGTGCTCGTCCTGCACCGGGGCCGCGTCACCCGCGAGTTTCGCCGGCCCGAACTGACCGAACCCGCCCTGGCCGAATGCCTCGCCGCGCTGACATGAACCCTCCCGCCGCCCCCGCCTCTGCTTCCCTCGCGACCCGCCTCCGCCGGGCGGCCGGCCGGCACGAGTTTCTGTTGCTGCTGCTGATCGTCGCGCTTTGCGGCCTCATCGGCGCGCGGAACCCGGCCTTCTTCTCGTGGGACAACGGCTGCAACCTGCTCAAGAGCAGCGTCACGCCGGGCATTCTGGCGCTGGGCGTGTTGCTGGTGCTCATCTCCGGCCACATTGACATCTCCTTCCCGGCCATCGCCGCGTGCAGCATGTACGTCACCTGTCTCGCCGCGCGGGCGTTGCCGGCGCTGGATCACCTGGGCCTGCTGTTTCTGCTCGCCGCCGCCGCGGGGACCGCGCTCGGCCTGCTCAACGCGTGGCTGATTCACCGGTTCGAGCTGCCGGCATTGATCGTCACCCTCGGCACCGCCGGCTTCATCCGGGGCGGTTTGCTGGCCTTCGTCGGCACGCGGATCATCACCGACCTGCCCGCCTCGCTGGTCGCGTTTTCCAAGGCGCAGGTGTTCGAGCGGGCGCTCGCCGGCGGCGGGACGGTGGGCTTGTCGGTCTCGTTTTTCGTGCTGGTGTCGGTGGCGGTCGGCGTCTGGCTGGTGCTGAACCGCACCCTGCTGGGCCGGGGCATTTACGCCTTGGGCGGCGCGCCCGAAGCCGCGCGCCGGGCGGGCTTCAACCTCGCGCTCCTGCACGGTTTCATCTACGGACTGGTCGGCCTGCTGGCCGGCGTGGCGGGCCTCATCCACGCCGCCCACATGCGCAACGCCAACCCGTTCGACATCGTGGGCATCGAGCTGACCGTCATCGCGGCGGTGGTGTTGGGCGGGGCCAGCATCACCGGCGGCCGCGGCACCGTCCCCGGCGCGTTGCTGGGGGTGGCGTTGCTGGTCATCATCAATCACAGCCTGTTGCTCGTCGGCCTGGCCAGCGAATGGCATCAGGTCCTCCTCGGCCTCATCATCATCGTCAGCACCGGCCTCACCGCCCGCCGCGCGCGCCGCCGGTCCGCGTCCGCCGTGCCGGTCTATTCGCCATGAACCCGCGTGTTTCCTCATTCGATCGGCAAGCGTCGCGGTGGCTCCGGGGGGATGGCAGCCTGGGCCGATTGCTCCTCCTGACCGTGGCCGTGTTCGTCGTGCTGAGCGTGACAAACCCGGGCCGGTTCCTTGCCGCGGACAACTTCGAGTCCATGGCCTTCCAGTTTCCCGAGCTGGCCCTGCTCGCCTTTGCCATTCTCCTCACCATGCTCAGCGCCGGCATTGACCTCTCCGTGGTGGCCACCGCGAACCTCGCCGGCATCCTGGCCGCGCTGGTCATGACCCGGCTCCTGCCGGAGCCCGCCGACGGCGCGGGCGCGCGGGCGGTCGTGGCCCTGGCCGGCGCGACCGCCCTGGCCGGCGGCGCCGCCTGCGGGAGTCTCAACGGTTTTCTCATCGCGCGGGTGGGCATCTCGCCCATCCTCGCCACCCTCGGCACGTTGCAGCTCTTCACCGGTCTGGCGCTGGTCATCACCCGCGGCCACGCCATTTACGGTTATCCCGACGCGTTCCTCTTCCTCGGCAACGGCACGCTGCTGGGCCTGCCCGTGCCGTTCCTGCTGTTTCTGGCCGTGGCCGCGCTGCTCGCCGGGCTGATCAACCGCACCGCCTTTGGCGTCGAAGCCCGCCTGCTGGGGACCAACCCCGTCGCCGCCGCCTTCGCCGGACTGCCGGTCGCCTCGGTCCTGTTCCGCACCTACCTGCTCAGCGGCCTGCTGGGCGGGTTGACCGGTCTGCTGATGATCGCCCGCACCAACTCCGCCAAGGCCGACTACGGCTCCAGCTACCTGCTCCAGGCCATCCTCATCGCCGTGCTCGGCGGCGTGAACCCGGCGGGCGGCTTCGGGACCGTGCTGGGCGTTTCCCTGGCCGTGGTGGCGCTGCAATGCCTCGGCAGCGGCTTCACCCTCCTCGGCTTCAGCAACTTCGCCCGCGAATTCGTCTGGGGCCTCTTCCTCCTGCTCATCATGATCCTCAACCGCCTCGCCGAACGGCGGAAAGCAACCTCCGGATGACGCCTCCGCGGCCGCCGAGGTGACGAAGGGCGTGATTTTTCGGGATTCGGATTTCCCCGCGGACGGACCGACCCACCGGCCCCAAACGTCGGAGAAAAGAGGGGGAAACCCGGCCCGCAAGGCGGTCGCGCGTCGTTCGCTTTCCGCGGGCTGCCTGCCCAAGGGGCGATTCCCCCCCCTTGGCGGGGGATGATCAAATGCCGTCCGAGGCCTTGGGGTAGGAGCCGAGAATTTTGACGAGGCTGCAGTATTCCTCGGCGGATTTGATGGCGGCGGCCACGTGTTCCTCGCTGACGTGGCCGTCAATATCAATGAAGAAGTAGTAGGCCCAGGCCTTGTGCTTGCAGGGGCGCGATTCGATCTTGGTCAGGTTGATGCCGTGCTGCCGGAAGGGCTCGAGGCACTGGTGCAGGGCGCCCACGCGGTCGGCGATGCTGAGGATCAGGCTGGTGCGGTCGTCGCCGGTGGGCGGGGAAATCTGCCGGCCCAGCACCAGAAAGCGGGTGGCGTTGTCGGAGTTGTCCTGGATGTCGCTCTGGAGGACTTCCAACCCGTAGCGCTCGGCCGCCAGGGCGCTGGCGATGGCCGCCGCGGTGTCGTCCCGGGCGGCCAGCTCGGCGGCGCGGGTGGTCGAGGAGGCCTCGATGATTTCGACTTCGGGCAGGCGGTTCTGCACCCAGCTCCGGCATTGGGCCAGGGCCTGCGGGTGGGAGTAGAGGCGCTTGATGTTCGCGCGCGGGCCCTTGCCCACCAGGCAGTGCTGGATGGGCATGACGATTTCCGAGACGATCTTCAGGTCGCTGTCCACGAACATGTCCAGCGTGCTGGTCACGACGCCTTCGGTGGAGTTTTCCACCGGCACCACGCCGTAATCCGCCCGGCCGCGCTCCATTTCGGTGAAGACGTCGGCGATGGTCTTGAGCGGCACGTAGTTCAGGCTGGAGCCGAAGCGCCGGATGGCGGCCTGGTGGGTGAAGGTGGCCTCGGGGCCGAAGTAGGCGACGTTCAGCGATTTTTCGAGCGAGAGGGCGCTGGACATGATCTCGCGGTAGATCGCCCGCAGGGAGGCGTCGGTCAGCGGCCCCTCGTTCAGCCGGCACAGGCGGTCGAGCAGCGCGCGCTCGCGATGGGGGGCGTAGATTTCCTCGCCGGATTTCCGTTTGGCGGCGCCGATTTCCAGGACGTGCCTGGTGCGCTCGTTCAGCAGGCGGACAATCTCCTTGTCCAACCGGTCAATCGCGTTGCGGTGTTCGGTGATGCTCATGACGGGTTCCGGGATGAAGGGGGTTCGGCGTCGGGGGCCGGTTCGGGGGAAAGGGGTTTGTCGGAGGAGACGGCTTCCGGGGCGTCGCCGGAGGGGGCCCCGGCGGGGTCGGCGGACGCGTCCGGGGCCGCGTCGCGGGCAACCTCCGGTTCGGGTTCGGACGGTTCGGCGGGCGCGGCGGAAGCCTCGTCCGGGGCGGCTTCCGCGGAAGCGGTTTCTCCGGTCTCCGCCGGCGCCGCGGCGTCCGGTTCGGACGGCGGGGCGGCGGATTCGTCCGCGGATTCAGCGGCGGTTTTTTCGGCGGAAATTGCGCCTTCCGCCAGGGTGTCGGGCGGGGCGGTGGCCAGGCCGGGATCGGGCGTGACCAGCTCCGGCGGTTGTTCGACCGCCAGGCGACGCAATTCGTCCGCCGCCGGCAGGTCGGACAGGTCGCGCAGGCCGAAGCTGTCAAGGAACAGCGCGGTGGTGCCGTAACGCATCGGCCGGCCCGGGGTGTCGGCGCGGCCCACCTGCTCGATCAGGCCCCGCTCCATGAGGGTCTGCATGACGCCGTCCACCGAGACGCCGCGAATCTGCTCGATCTCGGCGCGGGTGAGCGGCTGGCGGTAGGCGATGATGGTGAGGGTTTCGAGCGCGGGCTGGGAGAGCCGCGCGGGACGGGGCTTTTCGCCCATGAGCGCCTGCAACCACGGCGCGTAATCCGGCCGGGTGACGAACTGCCACGCGCCCGCCACGCACACCAGCCGGTAGCTCCGCTCCGCCGCCTCATGCTCGGCGGCGAGGGTTTCCAGCGCCTGTTCGATCTCCCGCGCCTTCGGTTTGGCGAACGCCCGCGTCTCGGGGTCGTCCGCCTGGGCGGCGGTTTTCAACACCCGGGTCAGGTCGCGCGCCGAGAGCGGCTTGGGCGAGGCGAACAGGATGGCTTCGATGACGGCTTTCAGCTCCATGCGGCAAAAGGCGGGTTCACGGCGCGGGATCGGCGGAGGACGGGGATTCGGTTCGCGGGGCGGCGGCGTCCGGAGCGGACGCGGTTTCGGGCGCCGTGTCCGGGGCGCCTCCGGCGGCGGCTTCGGGTTCCGCGGAGTCGGCCTTTTCGGACGATGGTTCCGGCGCGGGGTGGATTTCGATCTCGCCGAAGGGGCCGTCCTGGCGGGCGGTGATCTGGCGGAGGCGGATGAGTTCCAGCAGGGCCAGAAACGTGGCCACCACCTCGTTGCGGCTGCTGGCGGAGGAGAACAATTCGGAAAAGCGGACCGGCGTCCGGCGGGCCAGCCGCTCGCGGATGGCCTCGATTTTGCCGCTCACCGTCCACGGGTCGTCCTCGATGAGGCTGGCCTCGTTGCGGCTGCGAAAACGCTGGAGGATTTCGTTGACCGCGTCCAGCAGGGTGAACACCGAGACCTGCAAGGGGGGCGCGGGCCGCTCGAAGCGGAGCCTGGGCGCGCGGCGCGGATAGATCCGTTGCCGGGTTTCTTCGAGCGTCTTCAGGCGGGCGGCGGCGTCCTTGTATTTCTTGTATTCGACCAGTTTGCGGATCAGTTCCCAGCGCGGATCCTCGGCGTCCCCGTCATCCTCCTCGTCAATCACCTGCCGGTCGGCGGGCAGCAGTTCCCGGCTTTTGATGTACATCAGGGTGGCGGCCATGACCAGAAACTCGCTGGCCACGTCCAGGTCGAACCGCCGCATCAGCTCGATGTATTCGACGAACTGAACGGCCAGCCTGGTGAGGTTGACCTGGTAAATGTCCACCTCCTCCTTCCTCACCAGGTAAAGAAGGAGGTCGAGCGGGCCTTCGAAGACCTCGAACTGGACCTTGTATTCCGCCACGAATCAAATCGGCTGCAAACCGGAACGTGCCCGCCATGCTAGGGGCCGGCGGGGGGCTTTGGCAATGCCCGCGTTGCGGTGAACGGGATTTCCGCCGCCGCGAACGGCGGGAAATTCAAGGTCAACGGGAGCGCCGGGACGGGGGCGGGAGCGACAAAAAAACATTTTCCGCACTTAAAGGGTTGTCACCAGTGGGGGCTTTCGATAGGACCATCAAGGATGCGCCGCCGCGTTTGCGGCCGGCGGCAGGAAACCCAAACCCGGGCGCCGTCCGGGAGGCAATTTGCGCCCCGTTCACGGGGGTTCCGGACAGCCGGGCCGTCGGAGAGAGGGGGGGCTTCGCCTCCGGGCGGAGCGAACCGACAAACGACAGAGAAAAGCTGATGCCCAGAGGCAAGCGGGGCACCCGTGCCCGCCCAACCCAGGTCAACAAGTACGACGCCCACCATTCGGTGTTGCAGGAGGCGTACGGCGCGCTGGCGGATTTGCGGCGCGAGCTGGCGGACTCGAAGGAGTCCATCAACGAGCGCCGCGAGCTGCTGGCGGCGTTCGCCGAGTGCGCCGATTCGCAGCGGGCATGGCTCCTGCTCGAGGATTATTTCGGCAAGTTGTCGCTGGCGCACAAGGATTTCGCGGGGCGGGACTGGTGGCCGCGTCTCCTGCGGGAGACCGGCACGGCGCGGCTGGAGCAGACGGCGCTGCTGTTTCTGCGCGCCAAACGGCCCATCCCGCCGGAGCTGTCGGAGCATGCCAATCCGCAGCGGTTGCTCGAGATCGAGCAGGCCGAGGCGGAGCAATCCCACGTGCGCGAATTGGAGCGCTGGCTGCTGCCGCCGCGGGTGACGCACCTGGATTCGCCCCGCGCCCATCTGCGCGTGGTGGCCCGGCCGGTGGCGCTGGAGGAGCCGGAGGGATTGCACGAGCTGGAGGTGGCGTTTCTGCTGCACCGGCCCCGCTCCGGCGAACGGCCGCGGTCGGTGGCGGAGTTGATCGAGCTGACCCAGCGGGCGGTGCACGAGCAGGAGCTGTTTCCGCCCCGGGACTGGACGTTCATCGAGTGGCTGGCGGAGGTCTATGGCGACGCCGCCCCCCGGGAGCCCCGCTTGCGCCTGCGCGGGCTGGAGCTGCTGCAATGGCTGGCCCGCTGGGGCGAGCCGCCGTGGATCGAGTGGGAGGGGCAGCCGGACAACCTCCATTTCGCGGGGCAGATGGCGGAGTTTTCGCCCCATCTGGCCCGCCGCGACGAGGAGTTGTGGTTCGAGCAACGGCTGCGCCTGCCGGGCGGACAGGAAATCGAGCTGGGCGAAGCGCGCTTCTTCGCCGGGCGGCCGCCGTTGGCGGCGGTGAATCACGCCTTCTACCTGCTGCGCAAGGCGCCTTCGCCCGAAATGCTGGCCCGGCTGGTCGCCTCGCCCGCCGTGGCGGTGCGCAAGCTCAGCCACCGCCTCCTGACCCACCTCCGCAAGAACGGCTCCCGCAACGGCTCCGACTGGGAAAGCCTGTGCGACGTGCACCCGGCCCGGCCGCAGTTCGTCTTCGAGCTGGAAGACGACACCGTCCGGCTGCGCCTGATGGCGGTCAGCGAGCGGGACGGCTCGCGCTGGCAGTGGAACGGCCACGAATGGCAGCAGGTCGAAAACGGCGCCCCCCCAAAACGGGGCGCCCGCCGACGCGGCCCGACCTCCGACAAGCCGCAGGTGCTCGATGACGCACGGCTGGAGGCCGCCACCGAGTGGCTGCGGCGGCTCGACTGGTTCACCCCCGAGCCCGGCCTGTGGATCGGCGACGCCAACGAGAGCTTTCTGGCGGCCCTGGCCCAGGCGTGGCCGGACCGCCCCGACGGCGCGGAATACCTCGCCAACACCGCCTTCCAACGGCTCTTCATGGCGCCGCGCAAGCTCAAGCCGCGGGTCATGATCAAGGGCAGCGGCATTGACTGGCTCTCGGTCTCCGCCGAGTGGGAGGTCGAGGGCATGCGCCTGACCCGCGAGGACCTGGAACAGCTCGCCACCGCCACCAGCCGCTTCGTCAAACTCCCGGACAGCGGCTGGGTGGAGCTCGACGTGAAGGCCGTCCAGGAGGCCCACGAGACGATGGCCGACATCGGCGTCGAGGGGCTCTCCAACCTGCCGCAAAAGGTGGACATGATGAACGCCTCGCACCTGGACGAGGAGGGCCTGAAGCGATTCGCGGACACCCCCGAGGCCCAGGCGTTGCGCGAGCGGCTGGCCGACTTCCAGGGGGTGCCTTCGCTGGACCTCCCGGACACGGTGCGGGCGAACCTGCGCCCCTACCAGAAGGACGGGTTCGACTTCCTCTGCCACCTCTCGAAGATCAAGCTGGGCGGCATCCTGGCCGATGACATGGGGCTGGGCAAAACCCTCCAGACGCTGGCCTGGCTGGCCTGGCTCAAGCAGCGCCATCCCCGCCGGCCCAAGCCCACCCTGGTCATCTGCCCGGCTTCGGTGCTCCACAACTGGCGGCGCGAGGCCCACAAGTTCGTGCCGGACTTCAAGGTGCTCGTGCTCGAAAGCGGTCCCGCCCGGCACAACCTGCGCAAGCAGATCCCCCGGAACGACCTCATCGTCACCAACTACGCCCTGCTCCGGCGCGACCTCGAGGCGCTCAAGAAGTTCAACTTCCGCGCCGTGATCCTGGACGAGGCCCAGTTCATCAAAAACCCCACCGCGCAGGTCAGCCAGTCGGTCAAACAGCTCAAGGCGGAGCACCGCCTGGCGCTCACCGGCACGCCGTTGGAAAACCGGCTGCTGGACCTGTGGAGCATCGTGGATTTCGTGCAGCCGAACTATCTCGGCACCCAGGCCCAGTTCCACGAAACCTACGAGCCCACCGGCCCCGACGCCGCGTGGGCGCAGCGCGTGGCCCGGCGCAAGCTTTCCGCCAAACTCCGTCCCATCATGCTGCGCCGCCTGAAACAGCAGGTCGCCAAGGACCTGCCCGAGCGCATCGAGGAACGCCGCGATTGCGAGCTGGGCGAGCGGCAGCGCAAGCTCTACCTGGCCGAGCTCCGGCGCAGTCGCGAAAAGGTGCAGCAGGCCGTCCAGCAACGGGGCCTGGCGAAGAGCAAGATGCACGTCTTCGCCGCCCTCACCCGTTTGCGGCAGATTTGCTGCCACCCCTCGCTGGTGGGCAGCGATTCCCCCTCCGGCAAGACCGACACCCTGTTCGAGCTCATCGAGCCGATCCTGGCGGAGGGGCAGAAGGTGCTGGTCTTCTCGCAGTTCGTGCAGATGCTGCAACTGCTGCAGAAAGAGTGCGGCGCCCGCGAAGTGCCCACCCACATCCTCACCGGCGACACCAAAAACCGGCAGGAAATCGTGCAGGCCTTCCAGGACGATCCGCGTCCGGCCGTCTTCCTGCTCAGCCTGCGCGCCGCCGGCACCGGGTTGAACCTGACCGCCGCCAGCTACGTGGTGCTTTACGACCCGTGGTGGAATCCCGCCGTCGAGGCCCAGGCCATTGACCGCTCCCACCGCATCGGCCAGACCCAGACCGTCAACGCCTACCGGCTGATCACCCCGGGCACCGTCGAGGAGAAAATCTGGGACCTCCAGCAGCAAAAGGCCCAGACCATCGCCGACGTGCTGGGCGAGGAGGGCTTCGCCCGCAGCCTGACCCAGGCCGATTTGGACTACCTCTTCGCGGAGGATTGATTCCCGTCGCCGTTTGCCGCCTTCCGGGCGGCCAGCACCCGGCTCGTGGGCACGTAGCGGGCGAGGAACTCACGCCGGAACTCGCCGAACGTCCCGGCCTCCAGATGCGCCCGGATGTCCGCCATCACCTTCAGGTAGAAATGGCTGTTGTGAATGCTCACCAGCCGCAGGCCGAGAATCTCGTTCACGTTCAGCAGGTGGCGGATGTAGGCGCGGGTGAAATGGCGGCAGGCGAAGCACGCGCACCCTTCCTCGATGGGGGTGAACTCCGCCTTGCAGGCGCCGCCCTTGATGGCGAAGGTGCCCCGGCTGGTGAAGGCGGTGCCGTTGCGCGCCACGCGGGTCGGCAGCACGCAATCGAACAGGTCCACCCCGCGCGCCACCAGCTCGACCATCTGGGCCGGCGTGCCCAGCCCCATCGTGTAGCGCGGCTGATCCGCCGGCAGGTGCGGCTCGGTGAACTCGACCGCCCGCATCATCTCCGGTTCGGGTTCCCCCACGCTCACCCCGCCGATGGCGTAGCCGTCGAATCCCAACGCCACGATCTCCCGCGCGCACCGCGCCCGACGTTCCGCGTCCGCCCCGCCCTGCACGATGCCGAAGACGAGCTGCCCCTCGGCGCGCGGTTGTTCCCGGCATTCCCGGGCCCAGCGGATGGTGCGCTCGACCGCCAGCTCCTGCTCGCGCGCCGGCGCGTCGTGGGGCGGGCACTCGTCGAACACCATCGCGATGTCCGAGCCCAGCGCCCGCTGCGCCGCCATCGCCTCCTTCGGCCCCAGGAACAGGGGCGACCCGTCGAGGTGGGAGCGAAACTCGACCCCGTGGGCGCGGACCTTGCGAATCTTGGCGAGGCTGAAGACCTGGAACCCGCCGCTGTCGGTCAGGATCGGGCCGTCCCACGCCATGAACCGATGCAACCCGCCGGCGGCCCGGATGATTTCCAGCCCGGGCCGGATGCTGAGGTGGTAGGTGTTGCCCAGAATGATCTGGGCGCCCATCTCCCGCAGCTCGCGCGGGTCCAGCGCCTTCACGCTCGCCTGGGTCCCGACCGGCATGAACACCGGGGTCTCAATGACGCCCCGGGCGGTGGTCAGCCGGCCCCGCCGGGCGCGGGAACCGGGATCGGTCTGCAACAATTCAAACATGCGGCGCGAGTAAAGCGCACCCCGCCGCCCAAGCAAAGCGCGCGTCCCCGGCGGACGGGCAAAAAACCGCCGGCAGGGGCGCGGCCGGAAGCCGAACACCCGCGGCCGCCGGCACGACGAAGCGAAAAGGGGGCGGGGAAATTCGAAGGACCGAGGGGGCGGGGGCCGAAGGAAATCCGAATCCCGAAATCCGAAATCCGGAAGGAGCGCCGCCCTCCCGTAGCGCCGGTTTCCAACCTGCCGTGTCGCCGGCTTCCAGCCGGCCGGGCGGGCGGGCAAAAGCGGCCGCCGCGTAAAGAGGAAAGGCCCGGGAAGACGCCACCACCTCTTCGTGTCCTTCGGGGTGAAATCGCGCGGGGAGAAAAAACGGACGCCTCGCAGCGTGCCACGCCGCGCTACGGCAGGCTGGCAGCCTGCGCTACGGAGGAGACGATCCATTTCCGACGAACGCGGGGCGTGAAGTTGAAGCGGCTGCGATCAAAGGCCGGGGGAAGGCTTCGGCGGGACGCCGAAGCCGACCCGCGAGACGCGGGTGCCACCCGAACGCCGGGTCGGGGGGGCCCGGCCTGCAAGGACGGCCGCGCATCGCCCCCTCTCTGCAGGCCGGCTGCCCTCAGCCGGCGGGGGAGGCGACCGCCTCGTCACCTCGGCGGC
>CAZRPT010000275.1:0-23066 GCA_964601985.1 uncultured Verrucomicrobiota bacterium | reverse complement strand
CATAACCTGAAGGTCGCAGGTTCAAATCCTGCCCCCGCAACCAAATCCTCCGTCGGATTCGTTTTGTCCCCCCCTCGCCCGGTCATGCAGCCTGCAGAAAGGGCGTGAAATGCCCGGGGGCAGACCGGATTTCCCGCCCGGTCCCTCCCATGCCCGCCAGGTGCGCCAGCATTGCCAGCGGAGCCAGCGAAAGCGGGCTCGATCCCCCGGCTTTTCCCCGCTTTTTCCTCGCCCGGCTTGACCGGCGTGCCGTCCCCTCCCTAAGCTGCGATCCAATGATACGGCGCGTGACATGGACCGTTTTGGCGTTGGCCTGCCTCCTGCCCGGACGGGCGCAATCCTCTCTTCCTCCGGGCGTGGACGTCAACGGCATCAGCGTGGTGGTGAACGACGACGTCATCACGCGGGATGATGTGTTGAGCTACATCGCCCGCACCGTCCAGTTGCTGGCGCGACAGTACCAGGATCGTCCGGATGAGCTCGACCGGCGTCTCCGGCAGGCGCAACGGGACGGTCTGGAGCAGTTGATCGAACGGAAGCTCATTCTCCACGAGTTCAAGACCGCCGGCTACAACCTGCCGGACAGCGTCGTGGAGGAGGAAATCCAGAAGCGGATTCGGGAGCGGTTCGGCGGGGACCGCGTGGCCCTGGCGCATACCCTCCAGAGCGAGGGGCTCACCATGGAGGCGTGGCGCGAGCAAATCCGCGAGGAATACATCATTTCCGCCATGCGCGCCCGCCAGGGCATTCGCAACATCATCATCTCCCCCTACAAGATCGAGAAGTACTACGCCGAACACCTGGACGAGTTCAAACTGGGCGACCAGGTCAAACTCCGCACCCTCATGCTTGACGCCCGCGCGATGCCCCGGGCCGGGATGGCCAAGGAGCTGGCGCGGGAGCTGTTGAAACAGCTCGAGGGGGGCGCCTCGTTTGCCGATCTCGCCCGGATTTATTCCCAGGACAGTTTCCGCGAGAAGGGCGGCGACCGGGGCTGGATCGAGCGCGACGCCCTGCGCAAGGAGCTCTCCGACGTGGCCTTCTCGCTCAAGCCCGGCGAGCACAGCGGGGTGATTGATCTGGGCGGGACGGTCTGGCTGCTCGAAGTCGAGGCCGTGCGCAAGAACTACATCCGCACCCTGCCCGAGGTGCGCGACGAGATCGAGGCCCGCCTCAAGGCCCAGGAGCAGGCCCGCCTGCAAAAGCAGTGGATCAACCGGCTGCGAAAGAAGTCCTACATCCAGTACTACTGATGGGGCTCCGGGATTCAGCCCGTCGCGGGGTGTCGCGAGGCGCCCGCCGGCTCCGGGAGGCGCTTTCCTCAGGGCGCCCTCCGGACCGGGCGCGACCGGGCGTGGCGGAGTCATGAGCGTCCCTCTCGGCATCACGTTGGGCGACGTGACCGGCATCGGGCCGGAAATCACGGTGAAGGCCCTGCGCGCCTTGGGGGGGGAACCCGGGCCGGATTTTTTGATTCTGGGCGACGCCGGCTGGCTGGAGCGCGCCAACCGTTCCGTGGGGCTGGACTGGCGCCCCCGCGCCGCCGGTCCGGGACGCTTTCTGCAGGAGGATCCCCGCCCCGCGCCGCTGCCCGCCTCCCTTTCCCCCGGCGCGCCGGAGGCCGCCCGCGCGGCGGTGGACTGGCTGCGCGAGGCCGCCCATCGTTGCCTGCGGGGCGAGCTGGCCGGCGTGGTGACCGCGCCGGTCAACAAGGCGGCCATCATCCGGGCCGGAATTCCGTTCGTGGGCCAGACGGAGCTGTTCGCGCGGCTGGCGGGGGACGCCTCCGTGGGCATGATGCTGCTGGCGCCGGACGAGCGCGGCCGCTGGCTGCGGGTCCTGCTGGTCACCACCCACCTCCCCTTGCGGGAAGTACCCGCCGCCCTCACCCGCGAGAAGGTGCGGCGCGCCTGCGAGCTGGCGGCGGCCGCCGCCCGGCAATTGGGCCTGCCCCGCGCGCGGGTGGGCGTGGCGGGCCTGAATCCCCACGCCGGCGAATCCGGGGCCCTCGGCACGGAGGAAGGCGAGATCATCGCTCCGGCCTGCAAGGAAGCGCGCGCGCGCGGCGGCGACGTCACCGGTCCGGTGCCGGCGGACACCCTGTTTCACCAGGCTCTGCGCGGCGATTTTGAAGTGGTGGTGGCCATGTACCATGACCAGGGACTCGCGCCGCTGAAGATGATCGGTTTCGACCGGGGGGTGAATTGGACGGTGGGGCTGCCTTTCGTCCGCACCTCGCCCGACCACGGCACGGCGTACGACCTTGCCGGAACCGGTCGGGCCCGCCCCGACAGCATGCTTGCCGCCCTCCGGCTCGCCATCCAATTGACCGCCGCCTCCCCGGAGCCGCCGCCCTCCCACCGCTGAGAACCTGTCGGAAACCGCCGGGTGGGGGGAATCCGGCCCGGCCCCATGCGCTCTTCCCGGCGGCCGCGCGCCTCCGCGCGACGGGAGGTTCCATTTTCCAGACAGGCTTGAGGACCGTTCGTCCGCCGCGAAGGCGACATGAAAAACTTTTCGCGCCTCGGACCACTCGCTAGACTCGGGGCATGACACGACGTGAATCTCCCTTTTTCGGCACCGCGCCCGCCGCCCGGCCCCAAGGGGGCGCGGTCAGCCGTCGCCGCTTCCTGAAACAAGCCGCCGTGGCCGGCGGCGTCCTCGCCGCGCCGTTGCTGGTCCCCGCCCGGGTGCTCGGGCTCAACGGCGCCGTGCCGCCCAGCGAGAAAATCGTCATGGGCGGCATCGGCATCGGCAATCGCGGCTCGCATGACCTGCGCTGGATGCTGCCGGAAAAGGACGTGATCTTCGTGGCCTGTTGCGACCCCCAGAAATCCCGGCGGGAACGGGTCAAAAAGATCGTGGACGATTATTACGGCAACCACGACTTCAAACTGTACGACGACACCCGCGAGTTCCTCGCCGAACGCACGGACATTGACGCCGTGCTCAGCACCACCGGCGACCGCTGGCATGCGCAGGCCGCCATCCGGGCCATGCGCGCGGGCAAGGATGTCTATTCCGAAAAACCCTCCTGCATGACCATTGCCGAGGGCCAGCAGGTGGTCGCCACCGCCGCCCGTTACGGACGGGTGTACCAAACCGGCACCCAGCGGCTCAGCGAGGCGAACTTCGTCTTCGCCATCGAGGCCGCCCGCACCGGTCTGCTGGGCAAGGTGCACACCGCCCGCGCCCACATCGCGCCGTGGGACGCCGCCGAGATGCGGCACGACTGGCTCCCCGGCGAGCCCCTCCCGGCGGACGGCTCGGTGGATTGGGACCAGTGGCTCGGCCCCTGCCCGTGGCGGCCCTACAACCCCACCTACTGCCGCGGCGGCTGGCGGGGCTTTTACGATTTCCACACCAGTTGCATCGGTGAATGGGGCGCCCACACCTTCGCCCAGGCGCAGGCCGGCTTGAACAAGCTCGACACCTCGCCGGTGGAATATCAGTACGTGAAGAACGAAAGCGGCGACGGCATGCACACCCGCTTCGCCGACGGTACGGTGATGATCCTGGAACGCGGCAACCGCTGGTGGCACGGCTCCTGCGGAATGCGATTCGAGGGGAGCGAGGGCTGGGTCTCGGTGGCGGACGGCTATTCCCGCCCGGAATGCTCCTCCCCCGCCCTGCTGGCGGAGTTCAATCGCGTGGTGCGCGATTACGTGGCCCGCACCCGGCGTCCGCTCAGCCACGTGCGCGATTTCTTCGACTGCGTGAAATCCCGCCGCCAGACGGTGGCCAACGCCTCCGTGATGTATCACTCCATGACCACCGTGCACGCCGCCAACATCTGCATGTGGCTCAAGCGCGACCTCAAATACGATCCCGACAAGGCCGAATTCATCAACGACGCCGAGGCCAACCGGCTCCGTTCCCGCGCCCAGCGCGCTCCGTGGATCATCTGAACCCGCCGCCCTCAACCCGGATTACATTTCCATGCGCAAAAACCCGTTGTTCCTCTCCCTGCTCCTCGCCGGACTCACCGTCCTGCCCGCCGCCGTGGCCGCCGGGCCGACGCCGTTGCTGGCGCAAACCGCCGACCAGTGCCTCGCCGTGCTCAAGGATCCCGGCGCCACCCGCAAGGCCAGGATGGACGCCTGCCGGCAGTTGGGCGTGCTGGGCGGTCCCGACGCCGTGCCGGTGCTGGCCCCGCTCCTGGCCGATCCCGAGCTGTCCCACATGGCCCGCTACGCGCTGGAGCCGAACCCCTCGCCCGCCGTGGACGAGGCCTTTCGCGCCGCGCTGGGTAAATTGCGCGGCCGGTTGCTGGTGGGGGTGATCGGCAGCGTGGGCATCCGGCGCGACGCCCAGGCCGTGCCGGCCCTGGCGAAATTGCTCGACGCCAGCGATCCCGAGGTGGCCCGCGCCGCCGCGCGCGCCCTGGGCGGCATCGGCACGACGGAAGCCGCGGACGCGCTGCTCGCGGCGGTGGAATCGGCGCCGCCCGCCAACCTGCTGGACTTCTGCGAGGGCCTCGCCCGCTGTGCCGAGCGCCTGCTCGCGGACGGCCATCGGGAACAGGCCCTGGCGATTTACGACCATTACAACGACGAGTCGCTGCCCTGCCAGGTGCGTCAGGCCGCCCTGCGCGGGGCGATTTTGGCCCGCGGCAAGGAGGGCTTGCCGCTGTTGCAACAATCCCTCACCCGGCCGGAATACATCCTGTTTGCCGCCGCCATTCGCGCCGCGTTGGAAATCAAGGATCCCGCCATCACCCAAATCCTGAGCGCCACCCTGCCCAAGCTGGACGCCGACCGGCAGATCGTGGTGGCGCAAACCCTCGGCCAACGCGGCGATCCCGCCGGCGCCCAGCCGCTGTTCGCGCTGGCGCAAAACGGCCCCCAACCGGTGCGCCTGGCCGCCGTGCGCGCCCTGGGACGGTTGCGGGACCTGGCCGTGCTGCCGCTGCTGGAAGGATTGCTGGCCGACCCGGATCCCGGAATCAGCCACGCCGCCCGCGAAGGATACGCCTCGCTGCCCGGCGCAAAAGTGGACCGGGCCATCACCGACCTGCTGGGCGATCTCGATCCCGGCACCCGGAAGCTGGCCATCGAGCTGGTGCAGCGACGGCGCATGACCCGCGCCATCCCCACGCTGCTCAAATCCGCCGCCGCCCCCGAGGCGGAAGTGCGCCTGGCCGCCATCAAGGCCCTGGGCGCGCTGGCCGCCCGGCCGCAACTGCCTGCCCTGCTGGACCTGCTGCTGAAGACCAAATCGCAGGCGGACCGTGACGCCCTCCAGGCCGCCGTGGCGCAGGTGTGCGCCCGCACCGGCGCGCCGCAGAGCTGCGCCGGCGCCATCATTGACCGGCTGGGCCGGGGCGGTCCCGCGTCGCGGCGCGCCCTGCTGCATCTGCTCGGCGGCGTGGGCGGAGCCCAGGCGCTGGCCGCCGTGCAGGCCTCGCTCAAGGATTCCGACGCCGGCGTGCGCGCCACCGCCCTGCGCGTGCTGGCCAACTGGCACACCGCCGACGCCGGACCGGAACTGCTCGCCCAGGCCCAACAGGCCGCCGATCCCGCCGACAAAATGGTGGCCCTGCGCGGTTACCTGCGCCTGGCCACCCAGGCCGAGCTGCCCACCGAAAAACGGCTCGCCTGGTGCCGCGCCGCCGAGAAGCTGACCCGGCGCCCCGAGGAAAAACGGCTCCTGCTGGGCGCGTTGGGCGCCATCCCCGCGCCGGACACCGTCGCCCTCATCGCGCCCCACCTGAAGGACGCCGCCGTGCGCAACGAGGCCGGCGCCGCGCTGCTGAACGTGGCCGAGCGCCTGCTCAAGGGAAAGAACGCCGCCCGGGTCGCGCCCGCCCTGGCGCCGCTGTTGCAGCAACTCGCCGCCGGCGACAACGCGGCCCTGGCCCAACGCGCCCGCAAGGCCCTCGCCGCCGTCCGGGCCGCCGGCAAATAGGGGCGGACAAAACGGCGGGCGGCGTCAATGAGGCTTTCGCGCGCGTCATTCGCGGTTTCGCTGGCGGCGCTTCTCGGCGGGGGAAGCGGGGCGAGGAGCGGCGAGGCGGAAGCGCGCCCGCCGGGTCAGGCGCTCCGGCCGCCACCGGTGATTCACGTGACCGATCTGTTCCGTCCGCACAACGATCCGGACGATCATTGGGACCTGGCCACCCAGTTCGCGCTGGCCGCCCGCGGCGACATCGAGCTGCGGGCGGTGCTGATTGATTTTCCGCCCGCCCGCCCGCCGCGCGCGCCGGATCTGGCCGCGGTGGCGCAACTCAACCGCCTGGCCGGATTGGCGGTCCCGGTGGCGGTGGGAACCTCGCGCGGGCCCGGTCATGACGCGGCCGCCCCGCCCACGCCGGTCGAGCGTCAGGGCGTGGACCTGCTGCTGCGGCTCCTCGCCGAAACCGACCGCCCCTTGATCATCCACGTGACCGGTTCCTGTCGCGACGTGGCCCTGGCGGGGCGCGAAGCGCCGGAGCTGTTCGCCCGCCATTGCGCCGGCGTTTACCTCAACGCCGGAACCGGCGCGCCGCGTCCGGGACCCCATTCGCGCCTCGAATACAACGTCGCCCTCGACCCGGCGAGCTACGCCGCGATCTTCCGTCTGCCGTGCCCCGTGTTTTGGCTGCCCTGTTTCGAAACGCTGGACGATGGCGCGCCGTGGACCGTCCGCGAGTTCGGATCGTGCTGGTCCTTCCGCCAGGAACGCCTGCTGCCCCGGCTGGCGCCGCCGCTGCAAAACTACTTTTTGCTGATGTTCGAGCGGCGCTCCGGGGAAAACTGGCTGGCCGCCTTGAACGCCCCGCCCGATCCGGCGGCCCTGAAAAAGCACTCCGCCCGGACGCGCCACATGTGGTGCACGGCGGGGTTCCTGCACGCGGCGGGCTGGGCCGCGGGGCCGGACGGGACCCTGCTGCCGCGGGATTCCGCCGCCGCGCGCGCCGTGTGCGGTTTCCTGCCGATCCGGGTGCGTTGCGACGAACGGGGCGTGACGCGCTGGCGGCCCGATCCCGCGCGGAGGGACCGCTTCATCTTGCAGGTGCGCGACCGGAAGCACTACGCCGCCGCCCTGACCCGGGCCATGGGCACGCTCCTGCGGGCGCTTCCCCGGACGGAGGAATGCCCGCGAAACCCCGCCGGCTCCCGGCGGCGTTGAGCGCCGGGCGAAAAACGCCGGGTGGGGAACCCCGTCCCGCCGCCGGGGCATTTCGCGTGCTTCCCGCGGTCGCGTGTCCGCGCGCGGCGGGAGGGACGCCTTTGTCGGTTCGGCGCTCAGCGGGACATGAGGAGGCGGATTGCGGGCGTTCGCGCTTCCTCCGTTTCGGCTTCGGTTCGCGGAAGGTTCGTCCGGCTCGCCGGTTGTGTTCCGTTTCGGGGGATGGTACAACGCGCGCATGGCACGGCTGTGGGCAGGATTGTGGCCGGCGTTGCGGGCTCCGCGCGGATTGAGCCTGATCGCCGGCCCCTGCGTCATCGAGAGCGAGCGATTGTGTCGGGACATCGCCCGCGCGCTGAAGCGTGTCTGCGCCCGGCTGGGCCTGCCGTTCGTGTTCAAGGCCAGCTACGACAAGGCCAACCGTTCCGCGGCGGACTCGCCCCGGGGACCGGGCCTGGCGAAGGGGCTGGAAATCCTCGCCCGGATTCGCGCCGGGGTGGGCGTGCCGGTCACCACGGATGTCCACACCGAGGCCGAAGCCGCCGCGGCGGGGCGGGTGGTGGACATCGTGCAAATCCCCGCCTTCCTCTGCCGGCAGACGGATTTGCTCCGGGCGGCGGCGGCCACGGGGCGGATCGTGAACGTGAAGAAAGGACAGTTTCTGGCGCCGGAAGACATGGCGCAGGTGGCGCGCAAGCTGCGTCAGTTCGGCGCCCGCCGGGTGCTGTTGACCGAGCGGGGGACCACCTTTGGCTACCACAATCTGGTGGTGGACCTGCGCGCCATCCCCCTGATGAAACGCGCCGGCTGCCCGGTCTTTTTCGACGCCACCCACTCCGTCCAACTGCCCGGCGCGGGCGGGGACCGCTCGGGCGGACAGCGCGAATTCGCCCCGACGCTGGCCGCCGGCGCGGTGGCCGCCGGGGCGCAGGGGCTCTTCATCGAAACCCACCCCGAGCCGGACCGCGCCTGGAGCGACGGCCCCAACATGATCCCGCTCGCCGACATGCCGCGCCTGCTGCGCCGGCTGAACCGCATTCACCAAGCCGCTTTATGACTGCTCCCATTATTCCCTTGCGTTCGGCTCCCTACCAAGGCCCCTCGGATTTGCTGCTGCTGTTCCGCAGCATAAAACTGCTCGTTTGCGACGTGGACGGCATCCTGACCGATGGAACGGTGTCCGTGGGAGCCGAAGTCGAGACCAAACGCTTCAGCCTGCGGGACGGACTCGGCATCAAGTTGCTGCGTTGGCAGGGGATCTTGGTGGCGTGGATTTCTCACCGGACCTCGGCCGCCACCAAGCAACGGGCCCGGGAGCTGGAGATCGATTTTTTGCATCAAGGGCCGGAAAACAAGGTGGAAATATGTGAGCAATGCCTGGATGAGTTCGAACTGGAGTGGGACGACATTTGTTACATGGGGGATGACATCGTGGATCTGGGTCCGATGCGGCGGGCGCGCCTGGCCATCACGGTGCCCGACGCCCTGGAAGAAGTCCGCATGATTGCCCATTACCGCACTCATGCCCGGGGCGGCCAGGGCGCGGTGCGCGAGGTGGCGGAGATGATCCTGCGGGCGCAGGGACTGTGGCATTCGCTGATCGAGGAATATTCCGTTTGAAGGCCGTTTTTGTGAAACACCCGCCGCCGCATCGTCCGTCCGAAACCTCCCGCCGGTTCCGCCGCCGGGCGGGGGACGCCGGCGCGTTGCTGCTCCTCGGGGGAATTTTGCTGGGCGCGGGGGCGCCGGCGCAAACCCCCAGTGGCCGGGTGCGGGGCCGGTTTCAGGTGCCGTTTTTCAATGCGGAAAACCGCCGCATCTCGCTGTTGAGCGGTTCCCAGGCCATCCTGCGCGGCGGGGGCGAGGTCTTTTTGGCGGCGGTGCACGTGGAAAGTTACGACAACGCCGGACGAACGAATCTGCACGTGTACGGCACGAACTGCGTGTTCAACCCCAACACCCAGGTGGCCCGTTCCACCAACGCCCTCCGGCTGGTCTCCGGCGATGGCCGTCTGGAACTGACCGGCTTGGGCTTCACCTGGTGGCAGACAAACAACACCCTCCTCGTCAGCAACGCCGTGCGCACCCGCTTGCAGCGCTTTCCCGAAGGCACGAACGCCCCGATGCGCATCCGCGGCGATTCCCTCCGCGCCCGGCTCGACGCCCGGGTGGTCGAGTTCCTCGGCCACGTGCAAACCCGCGATCCGGAGGTCGAGCTGGATTGCGACCGGCTGGCCGTGCGGCGCAACGCGCAAGGCGAACTGGACCACATCGAAGCCACGGGAAAGGTCCGGCTGCGGGACCTGCGAAACGGCGGCCACATCACCGCCGAGCAGGCGCTGTATTACCTCACGCCCACCAATGAATGGGTCGAGTTTCTCGGCCACCCCCGCTGGACCGCCGGCCCCCGGAGCGCCGCCGCCCAACGCTTCATTCTCGACCGCCGCCGCCACCGCGTGGTGGCCGTGGGCGATGCCCGCATCGTGCTGCCCCGTTCCCCCGGCAGCCTGACCGGCTTGCTCGCGCCCGCCGCGTCGGACACCGTCGCGCCCGCGCGGACCAACCGGCTCGTCGAGTTGCGGGCCGGACAGGTCACGTTGCAACTCCCCCCCACCAACGGCCCGGTGCGGGAGGTGGTCGCCATCACCAACGTCCTCATCCGGCTGCCCGGCGAAGGCGCGGAAACCCGCGCCCAGCGGGCGGTGTACCGGCCGGACGGACGCATCCGGCTGGAAGGAAATCCGTCGTGGACGTGGGGAACGCGCTCCGGCGCGGGGGACCTCATCGAATTTCACACCAATGGAACCTTCCGCATCGAGGGGCACGCCCGCCTGCGCTTCCCGCTGAACACGCTGCCGGACGCGGCGGCCGCCCCGGCGGGCGGCGGTTTCACCAACGTGTTCGTCGAGATTCGCAGCGACCACGTGAACTTCCGCGACGGGGTCATCCGCTTCGGCGACGCCGTGCGGGGCCGTTGCACGGAAGGCGACACCCTGCTGGGCACGATGCGCGGCGATGCCCTCGAAGTGATTTACCACGACCGGGTGGAAGCGGTCAGCGCCGTGGGCCACGTGTGGGCCGAGCAGCAGCCCCGTCTCGACGCCCGCGGGCGCCGGATCGGGCGCACCCTGGCGGCGGAGCGCGTGACCGCCCGGCTCGGCGACAACGGCCGCCTGCGCGAGGTGGAAGCCGCCGGCCGGGTGGCCGCCACCCAGAGCGAACAGGCGCCGGACCAACCCCGCCCGGTGGTGACCCGGCTGCATTGCGAAACCGCCCGGGCCCGGCTGGCCGCCGACACCAACCGCGTGGACCGCTTCACCGCCACCGGCGGCGTGCGCATCACCCGCGAAGGCCGCCTCATCTGGGGCGAGCGCGCGGACTACACCGCCGCGGACGGCTGGCTGCGGCTCACCGGCGCGCCGCTGGTGCTGCTGCCGGAAGGCCGGGTGCTGGGCGCCCGCGAGCTGGCGTGGCACCCCGCCACCGGGCGTTTCCGCGGGCGGGGCCGGTTTCACACCTGCTGGGACCAGGCCGCCCTCCGCGCCCGCCGCCTGAGGTTGGAATCCCTTGCCGCCCCGAAAAAGCCATGAGCGCCTCCGCCCCCGACTCCGCCCCGCTGTTGGAAACCCGCGAGCTGGTCAAGGAATACCGCGGCCGCCGGGTGGTCAGCGGGGTTTCCATCCGGGTCCGCCCCGGCGAGATCGTCGGGCTGCTCGGCCCGAACGGCGCCGGCAAGACGACCACCTTCAGCATGGTGGTGGGGGTGGTGCGGCCCGACGGCGGCGAGGTCTTCTTCGACGGCCGCCCCATCACCGGGCTGGCCATGCACGAGCGCGCCCGGCTGGGCATCGGCTACCTCACCCAGGAGCCGTCGGTCTTCCGCAAACTCACCGTCGAGCAAAACCTGCTGGCCATCCTCGAGACCTGCAAAATCTCGCGGGAGGAACGGCGGATGCGCCTGCAATACCTGCTCGAGGAGCTGGACCTCACGCGCCTGGCCAGGAGCCGCGCCTACACCCTGAGTGGCGGCGAGAAACGGCGGCTCGAAATCACCCGCGCCCTCATCACCCATCCGCGCCTGATGCTGCTGGACGAGCCGTTCAGCGGCATTGATCCCATCGCGGTGTACGAGGTCCAGAAAATCGTGCGCCGCCTCAAGGAACGCGGCCTGGGCATCCTCATCACCGACCACAACGTCCGCGAGACCCTCAAGCTCGTGGACCGCGCCTACGTCATCCACCGGGGCGAGGTCCTGTGCGAAGGCTCCGCCACGTTTCTCGTCAACGATCCCAAGGCCCGGGAAATCTACCTGGGCCCCGAGTTCAACCTTTGACCCGCGCCATTTTCGCTTCATGCCCCATCGCAAAACCACCACCGTCAAGAAATTCATTGACCGCGCCCGGCAGCATCATCTGGACCTGAAGCTGGTCACCGGCCGGACGCACCTGAGCCGGACCATCGGCGAACCCACCGTCAACCGCCCCGGGCTGGCGCTGGCCGGTTTTCTCAAGCACTTCCCCTGGCGGCGCCTCCAGACGCTGGGCACCGCCGAGATACAGTACGTCAAATCCCTGGCGCGGGAGGTGCGGCAGCAGCGGTACGCGGCCCTGTTCGCCCAGCGCATCCCCTGCCTGGTGATCTGCCGGCACATCCGCCCCGATCCGGACCTGGTGGCCGCCGCGCAAAAGGCCCGCGTGCCGGTGCTGCGTTCTCCGCTGGTGACCATGAAATTCATCAACGACGCCACCCTGGTGCTCGAGGAAATCTTCGCCCCCGAGGGCTCGGAACGGGGGTGCATGGTGGACATCCAGGGCATCGGCGTGTTGATTCGCGGCGAGCCCGGCATCGGCAAAAGCGAATGCGTGCTGGCCCTCATCGAACGCGGCTACGCGCTGGTCTCCGACGACGTCGTGAAGGTCCGCCTCTCCGAGGAACGCCGCGTCATCGGCACCAGCCCCGAAGCCATCCGGGAATTCATGGAAGTGCGCGGCATCGGTTTCATCAACGTGCCCACCCTCTTCGGTGTCCGCGGACACCGCACCCACAAGCAGATTGACCTGGTGGTCACCCTCAAGGAGTGGAACCAAGTGCCGGAGGTGGAGCGGGTCGGCATGGAAACGCTGCATTACGACATCCTCGGCATTTCGTTGCCGCACGTCGTCATCCCCATCCGACCCGGACGCGACATCGCCCGCCTCGTCGAAGTGGCGGCCCTCTACATCAAGCACCGCCTGGTGGGCGGCAACCCGGCGGCGGACCTCGATCGCCGGACCCGCAGCCGGATGAACCCGGCCCCCACGCCGCCTCCCGACTCCGCGGCTCCCGGCGGGCCGGAATAGCGGCGCTCCCCGCCCTGCTTCGCGCGCGTTGCCGCCCCTCCTTTCGGCGCGGCAAGCCGGCGTTCCATTTGCCGACTTTTCGGGCTGTGTTTCCGCGGGTTTTGTGCCACCGTCCCGGACACGCCGTTTTTGCCTTCGCCCGCGGGAAGCCCCCCCCGCGGGAGGACGGCCCGCGGCAAACCGATGATGCTTGTCAACTCGATCAACATGATGAAACACCCCACCTCCCTGCTGGGTTGGACGCTGGCCGCGCTCACGGCCGGGCTGTTGGCCGCCCGGGCGCAATCCCCCTCGTTCAACGGCCTCAACCAAAACCTCGGCAACCTGTTCCAGTTGTCCGACGCGCAATCCCGCTCGATCAGCCCGGAGAATTTCACCGGCGAAAAGGGCAAGGGCGGCATGGCCACCCACGGCACCGGACAACACGCCGCCCGCGATCTGGGCCGGGGCTGGAAGGTGTCGCCCTCGGTGCGCATCCAGGGCGGAACCACCTTCACCCTGGCCGAGATCAAGGGGCCGGGCTGCATCCAGAGCATCTGGATGACCCCCACCGGCAACTGGCGCTGGTCCATCCTGCGGTTTTACTGGGACGACGAAACCGAGCCCTCGATCGAATGTCCGGTGGGCGACTTTTTTGCCTGCGGCTGGGGCCAATACGCCCCGGTGCGTTCGCTGGCGGTGTGCGTCAATCCCGGCAGCGCCTTCAACTGCTACTGGCCCATGCCCTTCCGCAAAAAGGCGCGCATCACGATGGAGAATCTGGATGGCAAGGCCATGACGCTCTACTACCAGATCAACTACACGCTGACGGACGTGCCCGATGACGCGGCGTATTTGCACGCCCAGTTCCGGCGCGTGGATCCCCTGCCGGCCAGGGAGGTCTATACCATCCTCGACGGCGTCAAGGGCCGGGGCCACTACGTGGGCACCTACCTGGCGTGGGAAACCCACAGCACCGGCTGGTGGGGCGAAGGCGAAATCAAGTTCTACCTCGACGGCGACCAGGAGTTCCCGACCATCTGCGGCACCGGCACGGAGGACTATTTCTGCGGCTCGTACAACTTCGACGTGGGCGGCACGTATAAAGAATACAGCACGCCCTACAGCGGGCTGGCGCAGGTCATTCGCCCGGATGGCAGCTACAAATCGCAAATGCGCTTCGGCCTGTACCGCTGGCACATCCCCGATCCGATCCGCTTCCAGAAGGACCTCCGGGTCACGATTCAGGCGCTCGGCTGGATGTCCGGCGGCCGTTACCTGCCGCTGCAGGATGACATCGCCTCGGTGGCTTTTTGGTACCAGACCGAACCCCACGCGCCGTTCCCCCCGCTTCCTTCGAAGGACGAGCTGGAACTGAAATAGGGCCGCGGCCCAACCGCGCGCCGCCCTTCCCGCCGGGGGGTGGCGCTTGTCAGGGTGAACGGGGCTGTCTAGCCTCCGGACATGAGCACACCCTTGACGCGTCATGTTGCGCTGCTCGGCGCCGCCCTGTTGTGGGGGGGCGGCCCGGCCCGAAGCGCCGCCCTGCCGCCGACGGAGCTGGCCGGTCTCCGTTCGCAGACTCCGTTCTTTCCGGGGGCGAAGTATCGCCACGCGCTGCCGGCGGCGGAGACGATTTTGGGCTTCCCGCCGGGCCGCCGGGCCGCCACGCCGGAACAGGTGACCGCCTGCCTCAAGGCGTGGGCCGCCGCCGCGCCGGATCGCTGCCGCGTGGTGGAATACGCCCGGAGCCACGAGGGGCGACCGCTGCACTACGTCATCGTCACCGCGCCGAAAAACCTCGAACGCCTGGACGCCATCCGGTCCGGGCTCGCCCGGCTGGCCGATCCGCGCAAGCTGCCGGCGGAGGAGGCCGACCGGTTGGTGGCGGAGCTGCCGGCGGTGGCCTGGCTGGCGTTCACCATCCACGGCGACGAAACCGAGGGCTCCGACGCCGCCCTGGCGCTGCTGCGTTACCTCATTGATTCGGACGATGCCCGGGCGCAAAAGCTGCGCGAACAGTTGGTCATCATCATTGACCCGCTCATGAACCCGGACGGGCGGGCGCGCTTCCTGAAAATGGTGGCCGAGGATCGCGGCGTGGCGCCGAACGTGGACGACCAGTCGCTCCTGCATCGCGGCTACTGGCCGCGCGGACGCGGGAACCATTATTTGTTCGACCTGAACCGGGACTGGATTCTCGGCGTGCATCCCGAAACCCGCGGGCGCATCCGGGCCGTGGGCCGGTGGAACCCGGTCCTCTTCGTGGACGCCCACGGCATGGGCGCGCAGGACACCCACCTCTTCTCGCCGCCGCGCGAGCCGATCAACCCGAACTTCCCCGCCGCCAAGCATCGTTGGGCCGCGTTGTTCGCCCGGGACCAGGCCCGCGCCTTCGATCGCCAGGGGCTCGTGTACTACACCGGCGAATGGAACGAGGAATGGTACCCCGGCTACTCCGACGCCTACGCCTCGTATCGCGGCGCGGTGGGCATCCTCTACGAACAGGCGCGCATCGCCGCGGACGGCGTGCGACGGCCCGGCGGACGGATTCTGAACTACCACGACTCGGTGCGGCACCACCTGATCGGCGCGCTGGCAAACCTGAACACCGCTGCGGCGCACCGGGCCGAACTGCTGCGGAGCTTTCTGGACACCCGCCGGGCAGCGGTCGCCCCGGACGGCCCCTACGGCCGGCGGACGTTCGCCCTCCTGCCCACCGACCACGCCAGTCGCCGGGACGATTTCCTCCGGCTCATGCGGCTGGAAGGGTTCGAGCTGTACGAAAGCGCGAAGCCGATCCCGGTGGCCCGCGCCACCGATCAACTGGGACGCGAACAACATGACGTGACCCTGCCGCCGGGCACGATCCTGATCCCGAACCGCCAGCCGCTGGCGCACCTGCTGGCGGCGATGCTCGAATTCGATCCGCGCTTCTCGACCAACGTGCTCGCCATGGAGCGCAAGGAGCTGCTGCTGAAGGGGCGGTCGAAAATCTACGACACCACCGCCTGGAACCTCACCATGTTCTACGGCCTGCCGGCGTTGGAACTGCCGACCGACCTGCCCGAGGGGACGCGCCCGTTGCTGAGCGGCGAACGGGCGCCCGCCGCGTTGGCGGGGAACGCGGAGCGGCCGGTGGCGTACGTGATTGACGGCGCGGACGATCATTCCGTGGCCGCCGCCGCGCGCCTGCTGGAGCAGGGCGTGCAGGTGCGGCTGGCGGACAAGGCGTTCGAGCTCGACGGCCATTCCTTCGCGCGTGGCTCGGTGGTCGTCACCGCCATCGACAATGGCGCCTTCCCCGGCGACCTCCGGCAGACGATCGCGCGCGTCGCCGCGGAACTGCGCCTCACCGCCGTGGGCGTGGGCAGCGGCTGGGGCGACGGCGAGCTGCCCGACCTGGGCGGCGAACATTTCCGCTGGCTCACGCCGCCGCGCATTGCGTTGGTGGGCCGCGAGGAAAGCAGCGCCTACGACTTCGGCGCCACGTGGGAACTGCTGGACCGCGAGCTGGCCCTGCGCCACTCCCATTTGGACGGCCTGAAGGGCCGCGATCTGTCCCGCTACAACGTGATCATCCTCCCCGGCGGCTCGCCCGAACTGCCCAAGGAACTGCGGAGCTGGGTGCGCGCGGGCGGGACGTTGATCGCCGTGGGCGCGGCGGTTCGCCCGCTTTGCCAGCCGAAAGGCGATTGGGCCGAAACGCGGCTGCTCCCGGACGTGCTGGACCCCGACCCGCTCGACGCCTACGAGCTGGCGCTCTTCCGCGAATGGCTGGGCCGCCAGGCGCCGTTGTCCGATCCGGAAGCCGTCTGGGCCCACCAGGCCGGGACCGGACTCCGCTATCCGTGGGAAACCCTGGGCGGCAAGCGCCCGGAAAAAGCGGAACTCGAACGCCGCGACCGCTGGCAGAAACTGTTCATGCCCCAGGGCGCCTTCGTGGCCGGCCGGGTGGATCCCGAACACTGGCTCACGGTGGGGTGCGGCGAATGGCTGCCCCTGCTGGTGGGGCGGGCTCCCCTGCTCATGGCCAAGGACACCGTGCAGGCCCCGATCCGCTACGGCCTCTACGAACCCGCCGCGAAAGCCGCCCCGACGAAGTGTGCCAAAAAATGCGGGAATGAATGCGAGGACGCGCGCGAGGACGGCGCGGACGAAAAAACGGACACGGAAAAAGACGACGATGTATGCCGCGTGGGCTGGGCCGCGCTGCCGCCCCACACCGCCCTGCGATTGCGGATGAGCGGTCTTCTCTGGCCGGAGGCGGTCCAGCGGCTGGCCAACGCCGCCTGGTGCACCCGGGAACGCGTGGGGCGCGGACAAATCATCCTGTTCGCCTCCCCGCCGGCCTTTCGGGGGACCGCCCGGGCCATGTCGCGGGTGTACCTGAACGCCATCGTTTACGGCCCCGGTCTCGGCGCGGCCCTGCCCATCCGGCCCTGACCCCGCCGGTGCTCCGACGCCCTCGATGGCCGGCGGGGCCTTGCCCCGGGTGCCCTCCATCTCGTCGTATTCCGCCAAACCCGCCCTCCAGAAAGCCGCGAAAAACCTTGCTCCTCCCACCGGCGGAAGTGCTGGCGCACCGCGCTGGCGCTCCCGAATTCGCGGGGAAGCGCCTTCCCCTGGATGCCGGTGCGCAGCACATGGACGATCGCCGCGAAAATCCGCCGGGCGGGCATGGGTTTGCGTCCGCCACCCGGTTTGCGCTGGCATTGGCGGTTGGGATCGCGCCCGGGCGGCGGGGGGGATCAGCGGCTCCACTTTTCGCCAGAGCTCGTCGGAAACGGTCCAGGATTTGATTGGCGCCCTGCCCGAAGCATGGCAGCTGGCATCTGCTTCAGAACCGTTAAACAATTATTTACGGACAAACTCTAAGAACGCCCGCCGGAAGGAAACCGCCCGCCCCCGTGGATGACAGGCCGTCACCCGTTCCTCCCCTTTCATGCGCCCAATTGTTTTCGGTGAAGGTGGAAAATTGGGCGTTCGTCGGAGAAGCCGGAGCGGAACGGAAGCCGTGAGGGCGCTGGTGTTTTTTCAACGGAAAAGGGGGAATGCGGTGGAGGATGCCGCATTCCCCCTCTCGGGCGGGGCGTTGTTCCGCGGTGATCAACCGGATTGGGCGGGGGCTTTTGTTTTCTCTTTCGCCGGCCGCGGTTTGGTTTCCGGTTTCGTCTCCGATTGGGTTTTCGCCGGGGTTTCGGGTTTTCCCCCGGACTGGGCCGCCGGTTTTTCCGTTGTTTCTCCGGCGGGCCGGGCGGCCGGTTTTGCTTCCGCCCGCGGTTGTTTGGTGGAAGCCGGGGCCTTCGGTTCCGGCGGAGCGGGCGGCGCCGCGACGGGTTTCACCTCGGCCGGCTTGATGAGGTCGGTGGCCTTTTTCGGCGCGGGCGGAGGCGGGACCGGTTGCAGGTCCGGCACGATGGGGGCCGCCGGGGCGGCGGGCGCGGCGCTGGAGGTCGTCGTCGAGCCGCCGTCCGTTTTCTTGCCCGTCTCCGGTTGCTTCAACAGCTCGCTCCGCTTTTTCAGGAGCGTGTCCAGCGTCCATTTGGAGACGCGGTAGGTCCAGCCGGCCAATGCCTGTTCCTTCTTCAGCTTCTCCTTCAGCTTGTCCACCTTCTCCTTGAACTGCTGGTCGAGCTTGTCCTTGTCCTCCTTTTTCTCGTCCTTGCCGGGTTTCCGCTGGGTGGGAATCTTCGCGGTGACGTCCACGGTCAGGTAGTAATTGTCGCCGCTTTTCGGCCGGCCCACTTTGAGGTGGTAGGTGAAGTCGTCGAAGGTCTCGATGGTGATGAGCACCGGATGGTCGAGCCCGGTGGCGGCGGGGTCGGGGTCCACCACCACGTCGGTGAAGCTGGGATAGCCGAGCGCGCTGGCCACGCTGCTGGCTTTCGACGTGTCCAATTCCTCGCCGGGCCGGGCGTCCACCAGTTTCATGCTGCCGGTGGCGGTCTCGCGGGCCAGCTCCCAGGAGTTGGTGCTCTCGGGCCAGACCACCTTCACGCGGCGGATTTTCTCGACCTTGAAGAAGTCCTTGTTCAGCCACTGGTCGGGCTTGGGCTCGACGTTGCTGAAGGGCTCGGAGACCAGGCTGAGGGTGTCCAGCTTGCCGGGGATCATCACGTAGCGGCCGTCGGGCCAGCCGTCATCGCCGCCCATGGGGCTGGGATTGGCGGGCTTGCGGAGGTGCTTCTTGCCCAGCAGCAGGCTTTTGATCGGTTTGCCGTCCTTGCCCCGCAGCTCCACCAAGGTGGCCGCGTCTTTTTTGCTGTCGGGCGGGTTGAGTCCCAACCGGGCGAGCTGGGATTCGCCGGCCTGGACCGTCTGGGCGATCTTGAGTTCCCAGAGGTTCCGGACCAGATCGCGCACGGAGGTGAAGTTGGCCGGATAGCCCTTGCGTTGTTGGACGGTCCATTTGCCGTCCCGGCGCACGAGGTCCAGCGAGTTGGTGCCGGCCTGGATGTGGACGGCGGTCACGCTGTTGACGTCGAATTCGCCCAGGACCTTCCGGCCCATGCGCCCGCTGGCGGCCTTGTAACCGGAGACCTGGAGGTGGCGGGACCACAACCCGAGGACTCCAAGCACCACCACGGCGCCCAGGATGAGGGAGAGTTGTTTCCGGTTCATTTCGCGGCAGTTTTCTTGCGGTTCACGATCGCCAGGCCCAGCCCCACCAACGCCACGAGGAGGGGCATGCCGGCGATGTTCAACCATTTGATTTTCGTTTCGAGAGCGTCCACGTCGCGCCGCAGATCACGGCGGACCTGACGCAGCTCCTTGTTGGCGGTGGCGATCTTCACCCGCAGATCGGCGATCTCCTTCTCGGCTTCGGGCGGCAGGATGAAGCGTTGCTGGTCGTCCTTCTGCCCGGCCTGCCGGGTCAGTTCGTCAATCCGCGCCTGGGCGTCCTTGACGTCCTGCTGGAGCTGCCGGATGCGGGCGATGTACTTCTTCTCCGCCTGGGCCTGCATGTCGCGCACGACCGTGAAGGGCCGGCTCTTCACCGCCCGGCTGCGGACGCTGATGAGGTCGTTGTCGCCCAGCAGTTGTTCGATGACGTTCTGGGCGAAGGCCAGGTTGCCGAACAAGGGCGACACGAGCTGCTGCCCCAGGAAGTTTTGGATCCGGAAGCAGAAGTGGTCGTAAAGCATGTCCGAATCGCCCACCAGGACCACCACGCCCTCCTTTTCGGATTCCTTGAGGGAGTCCGGTTTGGCGGTGTCTTTCGCGTCCTTTTTGTCCTTGCTGGCGTCGGCGCCGGTGTCGTCCTTGGGCGGCCCGTCCGGGAAGGCGGTCTTGAACTTGCCGCGCAGGCGGAGCGCCAGGGTGTATTCCTTGCCGGACGGCTTGAAGTCGTTGTTGATGTTGGCGCCGAACTGCACCATCGTCCGGTCCATCAGGTCGGAATTCTTCGAGGAGTGGAGCAGGATGTCCTGGCTCAACCCCTCCGCCGGGGTGCCGGTGAAGACGCCGGGCGCGGGCAGCAGCAACTGGTCAATGTCCGCCGTGACCACGTCGTCCCGGTTGATGCCCTCGGGGGTGAGGGTCAGCCAGGTGGGCTCCTGCGCCGACTGCCCCTGACCGCGGCTGATGCGGGTCATGAAGGTCTTGTCGGCGAGCACCTTGTTGATGTCGAAGTTCAGCCCCCAGGTGGTGAGCAGCTTGCCCAGTGTCGAGCCGGTGCGTTGCATCATCATCTGCATGTTCATCGCGCCGCGGCTGTCGGCGATGGACAGGGGGTCCAGAAACGCCACCAGCTTGCCGCCGCGCAGGACGAATTGATCCAGCGCGTAAAGGGTCTTGTCCGAGAGCTTGGTGGGGTGGATCAGCACCAGCACGTCGAGGTCCTCGTCAATGCTCTCGACGCTGGTGGACACCTCGCGCACCTGAAAATCGCGCCGCAGCTCCTGGATGAACAACCACGGCGGCGTGCCCCGGCTGCCCATCATGGGGTTCATGCCGGGCTGGCCGAACACCGGCAACCCGCTCATCACGCCCACCTGCCGGGAGGTGTTGCTGATGACCTTCGAGATGGCCCGGGTGAGGTCGTACTCGAGCAGCTTCTCGCGCGAGGGATCGAGGAACGGGATGGTTTCCTTGGCGTCGAGGCAGGAGACCGCGAGACCGAGGTAAATCTTGTCCTCGAGGTTGATCAATCCGCCCGAGCTGAGGCTGCGGCCCTCCACGCCGTCGAGGCGCGCGGAATCCTCCGCCTCGGTGTCGGGCTTGGGATCGAATTTCAGGATGGTGATCTTCCCCTTGGACGCCTGGCGGTACTCGGACAACAGATCCTCGACGCGTTTGGCGTAGTTCTTGAGGAACACCGGCATGTCGTTTTGCGACTGGGTGCAGTAGAAGCGGATGGTCACCGGACTGTCGATCTTCGACAGCACCTTCCGGGTGCCGTCGGAGAGGGTGTAGAGCTTCTCCTCGGTCAGGTCGAGGCGCACCTTCAGGCTGTTGCCGATGGCGGCGATGGCCAGCAGGATGAGAAACATCCCCACCACGCCGAGCCCCGAATACAACAGCGGCTCCCATTTGGATTTGTTCTTTGTCATAGGTTTGGCCACGAGATTCAGTTTGATGGTTCAGCGCCTCAGCCCGCCCGGTGATTGCGAATGATCACCCCGGTGGTAAACAGCGAAAACACGATGATGGAGGCGAAGTAAATCAGATCGCGGGAGTCAATGACGCCCCGCTGCGCGCTGTCGAAGTGGGTCACCACGCTGAAGGCGGCCACCGTGTCCACCAGCCCCGGGCTGGCCCAGCGGATGAGCATGTCCAGCACCGGCGGCCAGCCCGCCAGAATGAGGAACAGGCAGATCACCACCGACACGATGAAGCTCACCACCTGGTTGCGGGTCATCGCCGAGGTCATGCTGGTGATGGACAGATACGCCCCCGCCATCAGGAAGCTGCCCAGGTATCCGCAGAAGATCACCCCCATGTCCGGGTCGCCCAGGTAGGCCACCGTGATGACCATCGGAAAGGTGAGCGCCAGCGCCAGCGCCAGAAACACCCACGACGCCAGAAACTTGCCCACGATGGCCTGCCACGGGCTGACCGGCAGGGTCAGCAGCAGCTCGAGGGTGCCCTGCCGGCGTTCCTCCGACCACAGGCGCATGCCCACCGCCGGCACCAGGAACAGATACAGCCACGGATGCCACAGGAAAAAGGCCACCAGCGACGCCTCTCCCCGCTCGAAGAAACGCCCCACCATGAAGGTGAAGAAGCCCGTCAGCAGCAGGAAGATGATGATGAACACATACGCCACCGGCGAGGCGAAGTAGCCGCCCAGCTCGCGTTTGGCGATGGTGATGATGTTGTGCAGCGCCCGGGAATGTTCACCTTCCCCGGCCGGCTGGTCAGCGGACAATGTCGGATTCGCGTTCGTGCTCATTTCGATTCCTCGGTCTGGGACGCGGTCGCGGCCGCGGTTTCGGGCAGGGTGATGCGGCGGAAGACTTCGTCCAGCCGCCCGCGTTCGATGCTCAGCTCGCGCAGCTTCCAATGCTCCCGCACGGCCAGCTCGAACACGCTCTCCGGCAGTTCGCCGTTGCGCGCCTGCGCCTGCGGATAGGCCCGCAGCGTGACGGCGCCGTCCGCCTCCTCCAGCAGCTCGGTCTTGCGCACGGTGGGCAGCTCGCGGAGCTTTTGACCGGCCTCCGCGCCGGTGGCGCCCACCACCACGCAGGTGACCGCGCCGGCCACCTCCGAGCGGCCGCGCAACTGATCCGGCGAGCCGTTGGCCACGATCTTGCCGCGGTCAATGATCAACGCCCGCGTGCACGCCGCGTCCACCTCCTCCAAAATGTGGGTCGAAAAAACGATCGCCTTGTTCTCGCCCATCCGCCGGATCAACGAGCGCACCTCGTGTTTCTGGTTGGGATCCAGACCGTCGGTGGGCTCGTCCAGCACCAGCACCGGCGGATCGTGGATGATGGACTGGGCGAAGCAGGTGCGGTGCCGGTAGCCCTTCGACAGGGTGTCCACGCTCTGGTGCAGCACCGATTCCAGGAAGCAAATCTCCACCGCCCGATGCACCGCCTGCCGCCGCTTCGCGCCGGTCAGGCCGCGCATCTCCGCGGCGAAATTCAGGAAGCCCAGCACCGTCATGTCGGTGTAGGCGGGGGCGTTTTCCGGCAGGTAACCGATCAGCCGCTTGGTGGCGATCGGATGCTCCACGACGTCATGGCCGCCCACGGTGATGCGACCGTCGGTGGGCGGGATGAACCCCGTCACCATCCGCATGGTCGTGGACTTGCCGGCCCCGTTCGGCCCGAGAAAGCCAAGCACCTCGCCCCGCTCCACCGTGAACGAAATCCCGTCCACGGCGCGTTTGGGGCCGAAGGTCTTGACCAGATTTTCAACCTTGATCATGCCATCATCTCCGTCTGCATCCGGCCGGTTCTCCTGCCCGCGTGAACTGCTCCCGCCCTCGCGGCCCGGCCGCACTGAAAGCCCGCATTGTAAGCAAAACACCGCCCCGGTTTGTCAAGCTCCGCGTGGAAACCGATTTCGCCGGAAGCGCCCGCGGCGCGCGGCGGCACGCAGGCAGCCCGCCGCCGCGGCTTCGCACCCTCAGACACGGCATCCGCTTCTTCGTTCAAAAAAAACGGGGGAATTTTTCCGCCCGCCTCC
>CAZRPT010000274.1:0-1945 GCA_964601985.1 uncultured Verrucomicrobiota bacterium | reverse complement strand
GGCCCCAGGCGCCGGATTCGGATCGGTTGTCCGTCCGCCGGCAGGTGAAAGTGGCCGATTTTCCGCCCCCGGCGGGCGGGGGATGGTGGCGGGGTGTGCGTCATTTGTTGCGCTCGGGAGGTCACCGTACTTTCGCGCGCGGGGGCGCCATAAGCGCGGAGTTGCCGCCCGCCGGTTTCCGCGACAAGATGGGCCGGCCCCCGGGGGGATTTCCGGCGTGTCCGCCCCCGCCCGCGGCGTCCCGCGTTGGGATCATTATGAAAAGTCGTTTGTCTTCGTGGATTCGTAACAATGCGCCGGTCTGGGCGCTGGGATTGGGAATTTTCTCGGGCGCCGCCGCGTCCCCGTCGGCTTCCACCGCGCCACCCAACATCGTCTTCATCCTCGCCGACGACCTCGGCTGGACCGATCTCGGCTGCATGGGCTCGCGCTATTACGAGACGCCCCACATTGACCAGCTGGCGGCCCAGGGCATGCGGTTCACCGCGTACTACAACTGCCAGAACTGCGCCCCCACCCGCGCGGCGCTCATGTCGGGCCAGTACGCCCCCCGCACGGGGGTGTACACCGTGGGCAGCGGCGCGCGCGGCAAGGCGTGGCAGCGCCAGCTCATTCCGGCTCCGAACCGGACCAAACTGCCGCGGGACAAAATCACCGTGGCCCGGGCGCTCAAACAGGCGGGCTACGCCACCGGGTTGTTCGGCAAATGGCATCTGGGAACCGACGGCCCTTACCACCCGGCCCAACGCGGCTTTGACGAGGCGATCGTCGTCAACCACCGCCACTTCAACTTCAAGCCCAACCCGCCCGTGCCCGTGCCGCCCGGGGCGTATCTGGCCGACTGGCTGACCGACCACGCCGTGGACTTCATCCGGCGGCATCGCGCGGAACCGTTTTTCCTCTACCTGCCGCATTTCGCCGTGCACGCGCCGTTGCAGGCCAAGAAAGAGGGTATCGCGCACTTCCGCAAAAAGCCCCCGGTGGACGGCCATCGCAACCCGGTCTATGCCGCCATGATCGCCAGCGTGGACGACAGCGTGGGCCGGGTGATGGCCTGTCTCGACGAACTGGGCCTGGCGGAACGGACGGTGCTGATTTTCTCCAGCGACAACGGAGGCTTGGGCGGCTACACCTCGTCCACCTACGAGGGGCGTCGGGGCATCACCGACAACTGGCCGCTCAGCCAGGGCAAGGGCTCGCTGCACGAAGGCGGCATCCGGGTGCCGTTCATCGTGCGCTGGCCCGGCGTCATCAAGCCGGGCAGCCGGTGCGATGCGCCGGCCATTCACGTGGATTTGTACCCCACCTTTCTTGAGCTTGCCGGCGTGGCGCCGCCGGAAGATTACCCGCTGGACGGCCGCAGCCTGCTGCCGCTTTGGCGCGGAGAAAGAGACGCCGACCGGCCGCCCCTTTTCTGGCACTTCCCGGGCTACCTCCAACCCTACATCAAGGGCGCGCCGTGGCGCACCACCCCCGTCAGCGTGGTGCGGGCGGGCGATTACAAGTTGATGGAGTTCTTCGAGGACGGGCATCTGGAACTCTACAACCTGGCCACCGACCTGGGGGAGCGCCACAATCTCGCCGACACACAACCGGAAAAACGGGACGAGTTGCTGGCCCTGCTTCACGCCTGGCAGAAACGCCTCCACGCCCCCCTGCCCCGACGCAAGTAACGTCGGGAAAATCCGAGGGCCGAAGGAGCGAGGGCCGAAGGAATTCTCCCCCTCGTCGCCGCCAACATGAGGAGGCGGGACATCGCCGGCCGGGGGAGCAGCCGGCCCGCGGGAAAGGGGAGCGCCACGCGCGCGGGTTTGGCGGGCGCGCCGGGGATTGCCGCCGCCCGCGGGGACGGGGTAGGGTGGGGCGACCCGAAAAGGCGCTCGTCGCGGGGACGGGAGGTTCGGTGTCGGGATTTCAACACGCTTATGAATTTGTTTTCCGGCGG
>CAZRPT010000273.1:0-8256 GCA_964601985.1 uncultured Verrucomicrobiota bacterium | reverse complement strand
TGGGAGCCGGTCTGAAAATGCGGCATTCCGCCGTGTGCGGGCACGCGGCCTCCAGGAAGCGCCCCCAATGCTCCTCGGCTGCGGGCCGGCTGCCCTCAGCCGGCGGAAACGTTCCCCCGCGTTGGCGGCCGCGGGAGGAAGTGGACGTCTCGCCGCGTGCCGCGCTGCAAAACGGCGGGCTGTCAGCCTGCGCCACGGAAAAAAGGAGCCTCCGCCTCGCCGCCGCGGCGATCATGGAGGTGCGCTTCTTTTCGGATTTCGGGATTTGGATTTCCTTCGGTCCTTCGCTCCCTCGGTCCCTCGGTCCCTCGGATTTCTACGCGGGCGCGGCGGTCCGGGTAAGGGCGGCGACGGTTTGGTCGAGGCGTTTTTCGGAGACGGGTTCGGCGGTGCCGAGTTCCTGGGCGAAGAGGGAGACCTTGAATTCCTCGATCTGCCAGCGGAGCCGGTCCCATTGCCGCCAGACGAGGTGGTTCCGGGCGGCGGTCTCACGGAAGCGCTGGAGGGTATGCAGGTAGGGCTGCAGGCGCCGGGCGCGTTCGGCGTCGCGGCGGGGATTGAGGGCCGCCCGTTCGGCGCGAATCTGGAGGGCCTGCAGGTAGCGGGCCAGGTGCGGCAGGCGCGCGAAGGGGACGTGGTCGAGGAAGCGCGCCGGGACGAGGGCGTCCACTTCCGCCCGGAGATGGCGGAGGGATTGTTTGCCGAGCAGGATTTGCTGCCGTTTTTCGAGGATGGCCTCCACCCAGCGGGCCAGGCGCGGCAGGACGTCGCGCAGTTCGGCGCGGACCCGCTCCACGTGCCGGCGAAAGGCCGCTTCGCGCAACGGCCACAACTCCACCCCGCCGAAGTAGTGGCGGTAAAGGTTGCCCCACGCCGTCTCGACCAGCTCCTCGCCGGAGCCGACGGTGACGTAGAGGGCGCAGCTTTGGCGGAGCGAGCGCAGGTCCTTGCGGAGCCAGGCCAGCTCGCGTTCGAGCACCCGGGCGGCCAGCGCGCCCACCGCCGGCGGCGAGGCGGCGCGGGCGTGGGCGGCTTCGCGGAAGAGGCGCACGTGCACCGCGCCCGCTTCGAGCTGCAAGCCCGGCCAGGCGCGCAGGGGAAAGCCCGCCACGTCGGCCACCGGCACGCTTTCCGGCAGGTCGCCGAAGGTCCAGTCGCGGACGTCGTACCGCTCCCATCGCGCCACCGCCCGTTGCCACGCGGCCCCGGCTTCGACCGGCTGGCTCCGGCGCAACTGTTCGCGCAGGGCCGCCAAATCCCGGCCCGCCGCGAGGGTTCGCCGGTGGTCTCCGACGATCTCGATGCGCGGGCGGAGGTGCGGCGGGATTTCCTCGACGCGCCAGGCCTCCGGCGGCACGTCCACGCCGCGTTCCCGGCGGAGGTAATCGCTCACGCGGGCCAGGTAATCCGCCCCGCTGGCGGGGACGTCCCGCGCGATGGCCCGGGCGGTTTCGCGGAGAGGCAGCAGGGTGCGGCGGAGGGATTTGGGCAGGGCGTGCAGGAGCGCCAGGACACGCGCCTCGCGCAACGCCGGCACGGCCCAGTCCAGCAACGCCGCGTCCACCACCTCCGCCAGCGGGGCGGCCAGCCGCACGGTCAGGCCGTCGTGCTCCTCGCCCGGCGCGTAGGCGTAGCGCACCGGGACGGCGTCGCGCCCCACCGGGATGTGGTCGGGGAACGCCCCGGCCTCGAAGGCGGCGGCGTGTTCGCCCAGCAAATCCGCCGGTTGGGCGCACAACGCTTCATGGCCGCCCAGCTCCCGCATCCGCCGGTGCAGGTCCGCCAGCGAGGCCACGCCGGCCAGCCGGTCGGCGTAGAAGCGGAACAACGCCTCGTCGAGATCGGGCACGACGCGGGCTTGCAGGCGGGTTTGCCACAGCTCGATCTTGGCGAGGGTCTGCCGGTTGTGGTCGAGCAAGGCGGCGACGGCCGCCGCGCCGCGCCGGGTGCGGGGAACGCGTTTCGCGGGCGCGCCGGACGCGGAAGCCCGCTCCGCCGGGGGCGGCGTTTCGGCGAGGTCCAGGCCGTCGCCCAGCAGGGCTTCGCGGATGAAGATTTCGGTGGCCTCGGCGGGGTTGATTTTCTGGTAGCCGACCGTGCGTTCGCGGAGCTTGAGCCCGCGCAGGCGGACTTGTTCGGTGGCCACCACCCGCCCGGAACGCGGGTCCCAGCGCGGGCGGGTGTGGGTGATCCGAATGAGGTGCGGCGCCAGCTCGATGATCCAATCCGGCTCGATGGCGGCCAGGGTGCGCGCGAACGAGCGGCTGGTTTCCACCAGCTCGCCGGCCACGATCCAGGCGGGCTGGGTTTCCCGGGGAACGGGTTCCGCGGCGTCCGCCTTCGCGCCGCGCTTCGGCGGGCGGCCCTTGAGAAACAGCCCCGAGCCGGGAAAGACGTGGACCAGCCGGTTGCCGGCGGTGCGGTAGCAGTTGCGCTCCTCGCGGCGGCCCACGTGGCCGAACAGGCCGGTCAACACGGCGCGATGGATGGACGCGTAATCCGCCGGGGCGCGGTTGGGGGCGAAGCCTTCGAGGTCGGCGAGGGCATCGGCGATCTGACCGTGCAGGTCCACCCACTCGCGCATGCGCAGGTAGGCGAGAAAATGGGCGCGGCAGAACTTGCGCAACTGGCTCTGGGTCTTGAGTGATTCCCAGGTGTCGTGAAAGGCGTTCCAGATGTTCAGCAGGGTGAGGAAATCCGAACGCGCGTCCTGGAAGCGGCGGTGGGCGGCACGGGCGGCCTCCCGCTGTTCGAAGGGGCGTTCGCGCGGGTCCTGAATGCTGAGACCGGCGGCGATGACGAGGACTTCGTCGAGGCAGTTTTCGGCGCGGGCTTCGAGGATCATCCGGCCGATGGCGGGGTCCACCGGCAACCGGGCCAGCTCCCGGCCGAGCGGGGTCAGCGCGCGCGCCTCGTCCAGCGCGCCCAGCTCCTGCAAGAGGGCGTACGCGCCGCGAATGGCCGTGGGGGCGGGCGGTTCGAGGAAGGGAAAGGTCTCGATCTCACCCAGCGCGAAGGCCTTCATGCGGAGGATGACGTCGGCCAGGTTGCAGCGCTGAATCTCGGGCTCGGTGAACGCCGGGCGGGCGGCGAAGTCCTCCTCGGAATAGAGCCGGATGCAGACGCCGCCGGACAACCGTCCGCACCGGCCCTGGCGCTGACGGGCGCTGCTTTGGGAGATGGGCTCGATGGGCAACCGCCGGCTGCGGGTGCCGGCGTGATACCGGCTGATCCGGGCCAGGCCGCTGTCCACCACGTAACGGATGCGCGGCACGGTGAGGGAGGTCTCGGCGACGTTGGTGGCCACCACCACCCGGCGACGCGGACCGGGGGCGAACACCCGCTGCTGCTCGGCGGCGCTCAACCGGCCGAACAACGGCACGACCTCCAGCCGCTCGCCGTGCCGGGCGGCGATGAAGTCGCACGTCTCGCGGATGTCCCGCTCGCCGGGCATGAAGACCAGGATGTCGCCGTCGGCGCCGCCGGCGACGATTTCGTCCACCGTGGCGGCGGCGGCTTCGGTGTAGGTCAGCTCGCCCCGTTCCTCGGCCTCGTGATCGAGCGGGCGGTAACGGACCTCGACCGGGTACATCCGGCCCGACACCTCGATGACCGGCGCGCCGCCGAACGCCTCGGCGAACAGGCGCGTGTCAATGGTGGCGGAGGTGATGACCAGCTTCAGATCGCGCCGTTGCTCCAGCAGGCGTTTCAGGCAGCCGAGCAGGAAGTCAATGTTCAGCGAACGCTCGTGGGCCTCGTCCAGAATGACGGCCTCGTATTCGCTCAGCAACGGATCGCCCTGCAACTCCGCCAGCAGCATGCCGTCGGTCAGGACCTTGACGGCGGTTTCCGGGCGGGTGCGGTCGGTGAAGCGGATTTTGCAGCCGACCTCGCGCCCCCACTCCACGCCCAGCTCCTCGGCGATCCGGCGCGAGATGGACAGGGCGGCCACGCGACGGGGCTGGGTGCAGCCGATCCGGGCCCGCGCGCCCAGGCCGGCTTCGAGGCACATCTTGGGCAGTTGGGTCGTCTTGCCGGAACCGGTCTCGCCGGCCACCACCACGACCGGATGTTCCCGGACGGCCGCCACGATCTCTTCCTTGCGCGCCGTGATGGGCAGCTCGTCGGGATAACCCACCCGGCGGGCGAGTTCGGCGCGGCGTTGGCGGGTTTGCGCGGAGGCGCGGGCGCGGGCCAGCCAACGCGCCACCGGCAGCGCCCGTCGCCGCCCCGCCCGCGCGGCCTGCAAGCCGCGGGCCAGTTGCGCGCCCAGGCGGACCTGGTCGGGCAGCAGGCACTCCGGCAGGAGGCGTTTGAGTTCAGCGATGGCGTCGGCGTCGCGCACGCGGATGTTGTCGCGGGAAAGCGGCGGCGAGGAAAGCGGTTTCGCGGCTGGCGCGCGATTTTCCGTCTGCCGCCCTTTCGTTTATGTTTCCAAAATGAACGCGCTTTTGCCGCGAATTCACCCGGCCGCCGCCTCCACTCAACCGTTCCGGGCGCCGTCCCTCCCCGGGGGGGAAGAAGGGAAATCCGCGGGAACGGGTTGCGCCGGCTGCGGACCTCCGCCATACTGGTTCACGTTGAAAAAACGCCCCTTCCCCGGAAAAATTCGGTCGAGCGGCGTTCAATGCGTCAGAAATGAAAAATCACTCGCACACCATGGGAAGATTCATCGCGACCGCAATGACTGCTTCCTTCCTGGGGTCCGCCCTCGTGGCCGGAGAAAAAACCGACACGACCGCGCCGGTCCGGGAAGTCACCATCTACAATTACGTCCGCGCGGAAAGCGACCGGCAGTTCGCCGGTTACGCCAAGCTCGGCGCCTTCGGCAGGATCCACCACAATCGCAAGGCGTATGACATTGACCACCAAATCACCATCCGGGCGAACCGGGACACCCTCTACTCGTTCGGGGTTTTCGATCTGGAGGCGGCGCCGGTCACGATCATTCTGCCGGACACCCACGGCCGTTACATGTCACTGCACATGATCAACGAGGATCATTACATGAAGCCGGTGATGTACGCGCCGGGGACGTACAAGTTCAGCAAGCGCAAGGTGGGCACCCGGTATGTGTTGTTCATCATCCGCACCTTCGCGGACCCCAACGATCCCGCCGACATGAAGGCGGCGCACGCCCTGCAGGACCAGATCGTGTTCAAGCAGAAACGAAAGGGGAAACTGGAGCTGCCCAACTGGGACGAAAAACAGATCGCAAAACTGCGCGAGGCGCTCCAGGTGCTGACCGCCACCGTGAAGGACAGCTCCGCCTTGTTCGGCTGGAAGGGGGAGGTTGACCCCATCAGCCACCTCATGGGCGCCGCCGTGGGCTGGGGCGGCCTGCCCAAGGAGGCGGCTTTTTACGTGAATGTCACGCCCGAGAAAAATGACGGCAAGACCCCCTATGTGTTGAACGTGCCCCAAGACGTGCCGATTGACGGCTTCTGGTCGGTGACGGTGTACAACAAGCAGGGGTTCATGGAGAAGAATCCCTACAACGCCTATTCGTTCAACAACGTCACCGCCAGGAAAAACCCGGACGGCAGCGTGACCATTCACTTCGGCGGCGATCCCAAGGCGGACAATTTCCTGCCCATCACCGACGGCTGGAATTACATCGTGCGCCTCTACCGCCCCCGGAAGGAAATCCTGAGCGGCGAGTGGAAGTTCCCCGCCCCCCAGCCGGTCGAATAATGGCAGTTGCAGTTCATTTCGCATTTTCTGTTTGAAGGTGGATTTGCCTGCTTGCGGTGGGACCCGCGTCCCCCTGAGCGCGGCCGTTTCAGTTGTTTTCGCGCGTCGGGAAGCGGGGCGGGACGCCTGACTCACCCCGCGAGACGCGGCTGCTACCAAGGGGGGCCTCGTGCCCTTCGTGGTGAAATCGCGCGGAGGAGGGGGGCGAACGCCTCGAGGCGTGTCACGCCGGAAGACGGCCGGCCGGCCGCCGGCGCTACGTGGGGGGGCGCTTTTCTTTCGGATTTCGAGATTTTCTTCGGGCTTCCGCTTCCTCGCTGCCCGCGCCCGGTTTCCGCGCCGGGGAAGACGGGGATCAGAGCTGCTTTTCGTCCACCAACCGGTACCAGTTGTCGCGCTGGCGGGGTTCGTAGCCGAGTTCGCGGATGAGCCGGCGCATTTCGCGGACGGTCATGCGAAAGGTCGCGCCGGCTTGGGAGACGACGTTTTCCTCGATCATGATGCTGCCGAGGTCGTTGGCGCCGTAGGTCAACGCCACCTGCCCGATGGCGGGGCCCTGGGTGACCCATGAGCTTTGCACGTTCGTGAAATTGTCCAGGTAGATCCGGGCCAGCGCCTGGGTGCGCAGGTATTCGTGCGCTCCGACGGGGGCCGCCTTCAGCCGGGTGTTTTCCGGTTGAAACGTCCAGCCGATGAAGGCCGTGAAACCGCCGGTGCGGTCCTGTTGCCGCCGGAGCCGGTCGAGGTGTTCGATTCGTTCCTCGAGGGTCTCCACGTGGCCGAACATCATCGTCGCGCTGCCGCGCAGGCCCAAACGGTGGGCGGTGTCCATCACTTCCAGCCATTCGTCGGCGGTGGCCTTTCGCGGCGAGACCCGCCGGCGAACGCGGTCCACGAGGATTTCGCCGCCGCCGCCGGGGATGCTGCCCAGGCCCGCCGCGTGAAAGTCCCGCAGGATCGTCTCGAGCGGCTCGTCGAACACCTTCCGGAAATGGACGAACTCGCTGGGGCTGAAGCCGTGGATGTTGATTTGCGGAAACTTCGCCTTCATGTGGGCCAGCAGGTCCAGATACCACTGTTTGCCCAGGGAAGGATGATGACCGCCCTGCAACAGCAGTTGCGTGCCGCCCAGCGCCAGCATTTCCTCGATCTTGCGGTCCAGCTCCGCGAACGTGATCACGTAGGCGTCCGCGTCCCGTTCGGTCCGGTAAAAGGCGCAGAATTTGCAATGGACGTTGCAGATGTTGGTGTAGTTGACGTTGCGATCAATGATGTAGGTGACGATCTCATTGCCGCGCCCGTCATGGGCGTGGGCCTGGGCGAGCTGTCGCCGCCGATGCGCCAGCTGGCCCAGCTCCTCCAACGGCAGGGCGTACAACCGACGGGCCTCGGCGGGGGTGATCCGCCGTCCGTCCCAAACCGCCTGGGCCAGCGCCTCGAGCGTCGCGTCGCAAATCATTCCGCCAAGCTACGAACGCCCGCCGAAAAAACAATGCGCGAAGCCCGGCCCGGCGCGGAAAAGCGGGACGGTTTCCGCGAAATTTCGTTTCTCCGCACATTTTTCTGGACAACCGGGAGGGCGCCTGAGAGAGTGGCGGCGTGGACGGGCTCCGGTCCGTTCCCTGATCGAACCTTGCAAAGCCTAAAACGTGTGGTGTCACGCCATAAAGATGCCGCCGTTTTGCATGGTTCCCTTGGGGGCCGATTTCGACCTGCTAAGTCGAGATCGGCCCTTTCCTTTCCCCGAATCGCGCTTTTTTTCCGACAGACTTTCAGCGCCTGTCCGCAAACGCCGGGTCGGGGAGCAAGAGGTGTTTGCGCCCTTCCCGCGCGCGCCTTCCTTCGCGCGGCGGGATGTCTCCCTTTTCAGGCGGATTTCCAGCGGAGAGGCCGCCGTTTTGCCCTCTTGGCGGCGACGAAGAGGGCGGCTTTTCCGGGGTTCGAATTTTCCTCGGCCCCTCGGTTTCCCGGATTTCTGATTCTCACGCCGGCGGGAAAATGACCGCGTATTGAGGGTTGCAAGGGGGGGTGATTTCAGTAACTTCCCCACCGAACCACAAAAAGCAGTCGCTCGGAGGCAAAGGGCGTCGGAGTCCGGGCGGCGTGTACCGAACAGCCGATGCCCACCCGACAACCCAAAACGCACTTATGTTTCGACATCTGACCCGGCATCAGGAAGGGCGCCGGCGGGGTTTGCTCCTTGCGGGAGCAACCGCCGTGGCCGCCCTGTTGTCCTCCCAGCCCATCCAAGCCGGTTGGGCCTGGGTGGAAGATCCCCAGGACATGGCCGACAGCAGCGGGGACATCCGCTCCTTTTCCGCCACCGTGCTGGGGGACCACCTCCACCTCGCCATGACCGTTCAAGGGGTGGCCGCGCCCTCCGTCGAACAGACGCCCGAGGGGATGAACAACCGCTACTATTACCACTGGCTGCTGGACACCGACAACAACCCCGCCACCGGCCGCAGCAACGCCGAATACGAGGGCAATCCCACCGGCGTGCAAAACCCCATCGGCGCGGAGCGCATCGTCATGATCGGCTGGCGCGACGGCAAACCCAAC
>CAZRPT010000272.1:0-4816 GCA_964601985.1 uncultured Verrucomicrobiota bacterium | reverse complement strand
AAAGAAACCTTTTCCCGCGCGTCGGGGAGCCGGGCGGGACGCCCGGCTCGACCCGCGAGACGCGGGTGCCACCCGGGGAGGGGCGGAATCGGGGCGGCCGCGGAAATCGGTCGCGGGGGATCGAGGGGCGGGGGCGCCCCTCGGCGCACGCGAGGCGCGTGCGCTCCCCTCCGTAGCGCAGGCTTCTTAGCCTGCTGTAGCGCCGACTTCCAGTCGGCCCAGCGTTCCCCCTTTGCGCGGCGGCCGCTGTTGCTCGCCCGCCCGGCAGGTTGGAAACCTGCGAAACAGCAGACTGGAAGTCCGCGCTACGGAAGAACCGCCGCGTTGCTTCGGGGGCCGCGGGGGGAAAACCGAACGCCCCGCGGCGTGCCACGCCGCGATACGGTCCCGCCCGAGCGGGACCAGCCTGCGCTACGCGGGGAGGGCGCCTTTCTTTCGGATTTCGGTTTTCGGGATTCGGGATTCGGATTTCCTTCGGGCCTTCGGTCCCCCGGCCTTCGGATTTCCCCCGCCTCTCCGACCGCGTGTTTCCGCGCGACGGGATGTCCCGCTTTTCAGGCCGGCTCCAAGCCCAACCCGCTCGGGGGTCCGGCCGATCGGCGGCGGAAACCAAAACCCCTCCGCCGATCCGGGGGATCGGGGAGGGGCAAGGGAGCGCCCGCGAATCCGCCTACTTGCCGGTGGTGGGCGGCAGGAGCAGGATGAACTCGGCCCGGCGGTTCTTGGCCCAGGCGGCTTCGTTGTGGCCGGGGTCCACCGGCTTGTCCTCGCCCCAGCTCCGGGTGCGGATGCGGTCGGCGGCGATGCCGTACTGGACCAGCACCTCGCGCACCGCAAGGGCGCGGCGCGAGCCGAGGGCGCGGTTGTATTCCTCGGTGCCGCGCTCGTCGCAATGCCCGTCAATGAGCAGCTTGACGTTCGGGCGGAGCTTCAGCTCGTCTCCCACGGCGTGCACCTTGTCAATGTCCTCGAGCTTCACGACCGAGCTGTCGAAGTCAAAATGCACCGTCTGGGTGGCGAAATAGTTCGGATCCATGACCATGCCCTCGAAGGTTTCGAGGCCGGCCTGGTCACCGCCGCCGGGGGCCGCGTTTTCGCTGCTGATGTCGTTGGTGGCCACCGTGTTGCCGGGAGGCAGAGAGGAGGTGTCCGACGGGGCGAGCGGCTGGCGGGGCGTGGTGTCGGCGCTCACTTTGGGGGCCGAGCCCTCCGAAAGCGGGGTGATGCCTTTTTGAGGGTGCTTGCAGCCGGTGGCGCCGATCAACAGGATCAGCGAAGCCACACCGAGATGGGAGAGGAATGCGCGTTTCATTGTCTCATCAAAACCTGACGTTCGGGTTCAACGGGCCCAAGTTGGTTGCGAGCAAGAGCCCAGACCGGTCCGCACATCCTTTCGCTGTTTGGTGAGGGCGTCAAGCAAAGAGAGGGTCCGGTTGCCCCGCCGGTCCCGGCGGACGTAGATCAAGGTGCGGGAGTTCGGCGACCAGACGGGATCCTCGCCGGGCGCGAGCACCGTGGCCGTGCCGCCGGCGGCGGGGACCACGCAGATCTGGAAGCTGCCCATCTGGGCGGTGAAGGCAATCCACCTGCCGTCGGGCGACCAGTCGGGCTCGGAAGGATTGACCACGCCGGAGGCCCGCAGGCGTTTCAGCGCGCCGCCGGAGGCCGGGATGGTGGCCAGGGTGCGCCGGCCGTTCAGCCGGGTGGAAAAACAGAGGGTCCGGCCGTCGGGCGACCAGCAGGGCGAGGCTTCGTCCACCCGGGTCCGGGTCAGGCGGCGCAGGTTTTGACCGTCAAGGTCCGCCACGTAGAGGTCCGGACTGCCGCTCTTGGTGAGGATCATCGCCACCCGCCGGCCGTCGGGCGAGACGGCGGGCGACATGTTCGAGCCCGTGTAGCGGGCCACAAACCGCCGTTTGCCGGTGCCGAGCTGATGGGAGAGAATGTCCGGGTTGCCCTTCAAATAGCTGGTGTAGAACAACAGGTTCCGCCCCGGCGCCCAACAGGGAGCGGCCACCACCGAGTGATCGGCGGTGACGGCGGTGGCGTGGTAGCCGTCATAGTCGGACACGTAAATTTCGCTGCTCCCGCCTTGAATGCGTTTGAACGCGATGCGCGTCCGGGCGATGCCGGGCAGCCGCAGCACGGCCCGCGCGATGTCATCCGCCAGGGCGTGGGCCTGCTGCCGGAGGGAACCGCCCTTGTAGGTTTTGGCGAAGAGGTCCCGGCCGCTGACCTCGTCGCGCAGCGCGCCTTTCACCTGGCCGGCGTTGCTGCCGCTCACCAACCAGTCCGCGCCGCCGTTCGTCACCTTGAACCCCACCACGGTGAGGTCGAACGCCAGCACGGTGGCCACCTCGCCGGTGAAGCCCCGCAGGGCGATGGGGATGGGCGGGGTCTGGCCCATCACGGCGCGATGGGTGATGTTGAGTTCCTGCTCCGCGCCCCACGCCGTGGCGGCGGCCAGCAACCAAGCCGCGCCGCGTCCGGCGAACCCAATGCGTTGTCGTGTGCGTGTCATCCGAGTCCGTGTTTTGCTTCCAAGTTGAAATTCAGAATAAAAGTGCGCTGCCGGTCCCGGGTGCTTTTCGGGAACGGCCGCCCGATGTTTTTGACGCGATTCAGCGCGTCCCGCACGGTGCGATCCAGCCCCGGATCGCCCGAGCCCTGGAGAATCTTCGCCGAGAGCACCCGGCCGTCCCGGGCGATGACCACCCGGGCCCTGACCACCGGCCGGGCGCTGGTGGTCGAGACCGGCTCATGCCAGGCGCGGTCGTAAATGGTCCGCACGTAGGCCCCGTAATTGGCGTAACTCTTTCCCCCGACGCCCGGCACGGAGAAACGAATCTGCGAGGTGAGCTGCCGCCGCAACCGGCTCAGCGAGCTGGCCAGCTCGCGGCGGCGGGCCGCCTCGCGCTGTTGCCGGGCCCGTTCCGCCCGGCGCGCGGCCTCGGTGTCCGTCAGGCGCACCGTCTTCTTGAGGTTGACCTTGATTTTGCTGGACGGCTTCCACTTCTTCTCCTTCGGCTTCGCCGGGGCCTTCTTTTCCGGCGGTTTCGGCGCCGGTTTTGGCGCCGCCTTTGGGGGGGCGGGCTTCCTGGGCTCCGGTTTCCTGGCGGGCTTTGGGGGCGGAGGCGGGGTCGGTTTCGGTTGAACCGGGACCTTCGCCGGCTGCTGGGGCGGCGCGCCGGCGGGCTGGGCCACGTTTTCGTCCACCAGCTCGTCGGGCACGAAGTCGAGGATCGTCACCGGCTCGGTTTCCTCGGGCGGTTTGGGCTTCGCGAGGAAGGCGGTGCCGAAGAGCAGGACGGCGATCAACACCCCGTGGGCCAGGGTGGAAAGCGTCAAAAACTCGCGCAACAGCTTCTTCATCGGCGTTGCTCCGGCTGGGTGGCGAGCGAGATCCGGGTGATGCCGTTTTTGGTCAGCCGGTCAATCACCGGGTAAAAATACTTCAACGTGGCGCGTTCGTCGGCCTGGATGCGGACCACCAGATTCGGGTTGTTTTGAAAATCGCGGACCAACTGCCGCTCCAGCGCGTCCAGCGACACCGGCATCCGGTCCAGGCGGTAATGCCCCCGGGCGTCCAACGTCACGGTGCGGAGGTCGCGCCGGTTGACCTGGGTGGGAGGCTGGCCGCCCTCCGGCAGCTTCAGATCAATGGTCTGGGTCAGCAGCGGCGTGGTGATCATGAAGATGATCAGCAACGTCCACGCCAGGTCAATCAGCGGAGTGAGGTTGATGTCACTCAGCGTCACCAAGGCATGTCGTTGCGAAAAACGCCGCATGGACCGGGTCGGGTTTTGTTTACTCGGACGGATCGTCGTCGCCCAGAAATTCGACCTCGATGCGGGTCACCAAGTCCTGGGCGAAATTGTCCAGCTCGACCGTGTGCACCCGCAAATTGTGAACGATCCAATTGTAGCCGAACATGGAGGGAATGGCCACCAGCAATCCCGCCACGGTGGTCAGCAAGGCCCCCGCCACGCCGGGCGCCATCGAGGCCAGATCGGCCCGGTTGCCGGCGGCCACCGCCTGCGCCACCCCGCTGAAGGCGCTCATCACGCCCCACACCGTGCCCAGCAGGCCCAGAAACGGCGCGCCGCTCACGGCGATGGCCAGCATGATCAACCCCTGCTCGAGCTTGATGGACTGCCGCGCCACCTCGCCCTCGATCACCCGCTTGACGTGTTCGAGGGCCTTCAGCGAAATCCGCGGTCGCCGGGGCAGATTCGGCCCCTGCTGCACCTGCTGGTCCAGTTGCCGGCAGCCCGCCTCGTACACCGAAAACATCGGACACCCCTCCACCTCGGGCCGGCGGTCATGGATCTCGAACACGTGCTTCTGCGCGCGAAACTCCTCGTCGAACAGCTCGTTGAGGGTGCGCGCCCGCCGCATCTCGACCGCCTTGGTGGCCATCACCGCCCACGCGGCGATCGAGAAGAGCAGCAGCACGATGATGATCGCCTTGCCCTCGATGGTCGAGCGCTGCCAGACGTAGAGCAGGTTCAAATCCGCGTTGGCAAGTAATCCGATTGGGAAATGCATTCCGGGTTCGGGCGCCTCCGCCCTTTTTCCGAACCTGCTTAACGCGGGCCGCCGGGCAGGTCAAAGCCTTTCGCCGATTCCCCGCGTTTTTCCGCGTCTCCCCCGGAGCCGCCGACGTGAGAAGGCGGAAGAACCCGCCCGGCGGTGGGACATCCGAGGGAGCGAAGGAACGAAGGCCCGAAGGAAATCCGAATCCCGAGATCCGAATTCCGAAAAAAGTCAGCGGGATTTCACCACGAAGCGCACGAAGAACACGAAGAGGAGGAAA